>JBBIJD010000109.1:0-3530 GCA_037446135.1 Candidatus Fraserbacteria bacterium | reverse complement strand
CCGAGGCGACGGAGCTTAACGAGCGGCTCGCCGATCTCGATCATGATCGTGAGGGCCTCCTCAGCAGGGAGGTCGAGCTGCGTGGCCCGGGCCAGCCCGGGCGCGCTCTCCATCGCGAGTGCCCCGGCGAGCAAGCCGAGCCCCTTGAGGAATTCCCGCCGACCTAGCCTTGTCTCAGGCTTGGGCTTGGACATAGCATGCATTCCCCCCTTCTCTAGCTCGGGATAATTTGAGCCTATCTGGAAGTGAGAGGCTTCCCCAAGGAAGGGGGAGAGGGCTGGAGGTGATCTCGATCACTTGAGGGGGTGAGTCTAGGGCGGCTGCGACGGAAGGCGGGCTGGGCGCAGCCGCCCTAGACGGCCTGGCTCATGCGGATTCGAACCGCGTCCGCAGAGCTGCTGGGGAAAAATCCGTTGCCCCGGAGGCTGGGGAGGGCAACGGCAAAACCCTGGCAGCCGTGGGGTCCTCCCCACCGCGGATGCACCATGCTCGAGCCAGGCTATACAGGCTACAGGGGGTGTGGGAAGGCCCGAATCGAATCTCATCTCTCAAGCACCATCACCGACCTGGCTCGCACCGGCGTCATTTTAACAAGGCCTTGGGGATGGTCTGACAGCCCCTGGCTCGGCTCGCGAGTTTAAGCTATTCTGGAAGGAGAAGATGGGACCGAAAGTCCAGGTCGATGAGCAAACCCTCCGCATCCTCCGCAGCCAGCTCGATCGTGAGCCCCGCGGCCTTTTAGGGATCGAGCGTCGCTGCCGCTTCGGCTATCCCCAGGTGATCAAGGTCTATCCCCTGCTAAAAGATAACGCAACGATCGAGCCCTTCCCCACCCTCTTCTGGCTCACCTGCCCGACCTTGATCGAGCAGCTCTCGAGATTAGAGCAACGCGGCTATATCAAGGCCGTGGAGCGGGCCCTCGCGGCGGACGAGCGGCTCCGGCAGGAGTATCATGAGGATCATCGCCGCTACCTCGCCGAGCGGTGGGCGGCCCTCAGCCCCGAAGACCGAGCTCTAGCGGAAGAGCATGGCTTCGCCGCGGCCTTGCGGGCGGGGGGGATCGGCGGGATTGCCGACTGGGATAGAGTAAAATGCCTTCATCTCCACTATGCTCACCACCTCGCCCGGGGGAGCGCCATCGGCCACTGGCTCGAGAGCCGCTTCCAATTGGAGGAGTGCCCCTCCGGGCGAGTGGTCTGCCAAGGGCTCTAGGTGATCTTCGTTACATACCGCTTCATCTTTAATGGCTAAGATGTGATAGTCAGTCCAGCCGGACAGGGCAGGCAGGCTGGAGAGGCATCCGAAAGGGCAAACTCTCCGGAAGGAGGGGACGCAAAGCCGCGAGCCCATGGGGGCAGTCGGGCTGCCGAAGATGCGAAGGTCGGTGAGGCTCTGGTTCCTTCTGGGCATAGTCTTCTTCCTCCCTCTCTTTCTCATCCCCAGCTCGGCCCAGGAGGAGGATGCCGATACTGCCAGCGCTACGCTGATCTTGACCATCGAGCGGGCCCTATCCATTGAGGTCCGCGGCGGACCACTCACGCTCACCATCGGGGCCCCCGAGCTGCAGAAGGGGTTCATCCCCCTCGAGAGCCTCGAACTCCGGGTCTACTCCCTCATTGACTACCAAGTAGCGGCCTACGGCCTGGTCTCCCCCTTGACCGATGTCGGGGCCATCGAACTCCGGGTAGAGGAGATCGTCGGCCCGTTCGATGAGGTCCTCGTCCCGGATTTTGCCCCCCTCGGGCCGGCGGCCTCCCCGCGCCCGCTCTTTACCGGAGGGAATAACATCGGGATCGGGACGGTCGCAAGGCTCGGGCTCCGGCTCGACCTGAGCCGGCTCTCAGGCCCTTTGGCTGAGGGTTATATCTTTACGATCTCCTTCATGGTGGTAGAGCGATGAGTGGGAAGCTACTGAGTGCGATCCTCCTAGCGCTCTTTTTGGCTCTAGCCCTGTCAGGGCCTCTGGCGGCCTCCCCGGAGGCCACCACGACCTTCCGCTTCCAGATCGAGGAGACGGTGGCCGTCTTCGTCCGCTCCTGCTGGGAGCAGGCGATGGGCCTGGACATCACCAGCCTGGGGCTGGAGCACTACCTCTACTTCCCCTGTCCCATCGAGGTCGTCACGGCCGCGATCACCGATTACGAGCTCCGGCTCGCCGCCTCGGCGGCGGTCGAGCGGGGCCTAGATCGTCAGGAGATCGCGGTCGAGCCGCTGGAGGTCCGGCTCGACCGGGCGGGGATGGCCGGGCTGGAGTGCCTCCCCTCGGGCGGGCGGGTCAGCGTGAATGAGCAGGTCGTGGAGTTCATCTCGGCAGTCGAGTTCCCGGACTCGCTGCTACTCTTCACTGGGTGCAATAACACCGCCAATCCCACGACCTCAGCCCCGCTCGAGGCCCGGGTCGACCTCCACCGGCTCGCCGGAGCCGGAGAGCTCCTCACCGCTGGGGCCCGGGTCAACTTCACGCTGAGGTTCATCATCATCGAGAAATAAGGGGGGTGATGCGGAGAAAGAAGGGACGAGCTCAGAGGCTGAAAGAACCAGAGATAAAGGAGGTCGAAGAAGATGAGGATCCAGTTGAAAGGTCTGGGAAAGAGCCTAGTGGCCCTGGTCTCCCTGGGGGTGGTGGGCCTTCTCCTCCTCTCCGTCCCCGGCCAGGGCGACGAGAGCGCAACTACGAACCCTTTCGGCGTGGCCATCGATGCCTTCGTGAACATCTCGATCGAGAGCCAGCCGAGCGTGGATAATCCCACGGTCGAGCAGGCCGAGCTGACCGAGCGCTACTTCGATGCCGACGGGTTCGCTCACTTCTCCGCCCGGATCTATGCCATCTCCAACTACCAGGTCACGGCCTCAGATACGGTGACGGTCACCGGGACCCCTCTCCCCGGAGGCGATTATGACCCGGATGGGCTCATGGAGATCCGAGCCGACTCATTCACTAACGATGATGAGGGTTGCATGGCCGCCACAAGCTGGCAGGAGGTCCCGGTCTCCCCCGGAGCCTCGCCCGTGGTCTTCAGCGGCTGCAATACCGAGGGCGGGGCCAGCAACTACTCCATCGCCAATCTCGACCTCAGGATGGACCTGGATAACCTGGGCGACAGCAATGTGAACAACGCCTTCCAGTTCACCGTAACCCTGACGGTGACCGACCCGACGGTCTAGGCAGGCCCGCGCGGAGGGCTGAACTGTGGGCCGAAAGGTCGAGAAGCTGGCGCTCGGGGCGGTTCTGCCCCTGATGATCCTGGTCCTAGCCGGGAGCACAGTGGCCGATGAGGTCACGATCACTGGCTCGTTCGCTGTGGCCATCGGCGAGGTAGTCCACATCCAGCTCGCCCCAGTCAGCATCGGGTCCATCACCACCCAGCGGCGCGACCTCCTCCAGCAGTATCTCTTTATCGGGACGATCGAGGTCCGCGTCTACGCCATCACCAATTACGAGGTCTGGTTCAGCAAGACGACCTTGGTGACTAGGCAGGCCCCCGGGGGGACGACCACGCCCTTCGAGCTCATCCGGAACGAGCTGATGG
>JBBIJD010000108.1:0-2087 GCA_037446135.1 Candidatus Fraserbacteria bacterium | reverse complement strand
CGCTCGAGCATGCTCGAGACGCTCCGCCAGGACTATGTGACAGTCGCGCGGGCCAAGGGGCTGCGGGAGAAGGTGGTGATTAATAAGCACGCCCGGAGGAATGCCCTCATCCCCGTCGCCACGATCTCCGGGCTCGTCTTCGTCGGCTGGCTCAATGGGGTGGTCATCACCGAGACGATCTTCAACTATCGTGGGATGGGGCAGTTTGCCGCCGCCGCGGCGGTCCAACTCGATGTCCCCTCCGTCTTAGGCTTCACCCTCTTCAGTGTGGTCATCCTCATCGTGCTGAACCTGGCTGTAGATCTGATGTATGCCTATATCGATCCACGGGTGAGATTGGCCTGAGATGAAGATCCTCAAGAAGCTCACGAAGAACCCGATCTCGCTCCTGGGCCTTCTGCTCATCCTCTTCTTTGTCATTATCGCCATCGCCGCCCCCTACCTCGCCCCCCCGGCCCGACCCCATGAGCCCTACCGGATCCCTCGTGACGGCTATCTTGCCACGCCCCAGCCGCCCCAGCCTGGGGCCTGGGAGAGCTTCCCCCCAGACTGGAAGAAGCACCCCTTCGGGACATCCGAGGGTCAGCATGACATCTATTATGGGATCATCTGGGGGACGCGCACCGCCTTCCGCGTCGGGCTGATCGTCACCGGGAGCATCGCCCTGATTGGGATCATCCTCGGGGCGATCTCCGGCTACTACGGCGGCTGGATCGATGAGGCGATGATGCGGGTAACTGAGGTCTTCATGGCCTTCCCCTTCCTGGTAGCGGCGATGGTCCTCACCACCATCTTGGGGAAGGGGCTGGACAAGGTGATGATCGCCCTGATCGTCTTCGGCTGGCCGACCTATGCCCGGCTCGTCCGGGGAGATATGCTCTCCGTCAAGGAGAACTACTACGCCGAGGCAGCCCGGGCCTTAGGGGCCAACGACTTCCGGATCATCTTCAGACATGTCCTCCCGAACGCGATCTACCCGGTCTTCGTCCTCGCGACCCTCGATGTCGGCTCGATGGTCCTCTCCGCCGCAGCCCTGGCCTTCCTCGGGCTGGGGTCCGAGCTCGGCTATGCCGACTGGGGCCAGATGATCAGCTATGCCCGGAACTGGATCCTCGGGACGAGAGAGAACGCCTTCGCCTATTGGTATACGGTCATCTACCCCGGTGCGGCCATCCTCCTCTTCGTGCTCGGCTGGAACCTCGTCGGCGATGCCTTGCGGGATATCCTCGATCCCCGCATGAAGGGGACCCGCGCCGGCTAGGGACAACCGCGCACCTTCCAGGTCTCGCTCCTCCTTCACCCGGTTGACCGGGGTTACCCCCACTGCTTACGAACCGGGTCACCTCACTTGGCAGTGGTCCTTTCGGAGGCCCCACCGGACGAGTAGATTGGGGCCGAGCCTACCCAGAGTTGGAGTGATGCCGATGGTGACGGAGAAGGAGAGCGGAAGGATCGCGGAAGAGCTGGCGAAGATCAGCAAGCAGAGCGATGATGGGAAGCTCTACAAGAAGGACGAGATCATCTATCAGCCGGGGGACGAGGACGATGCGATCTATTACATCAAGGAGGGGCGAGTCAAGCTGGCCTATCTCGACGAGTCGGGGAGGAAGCTGACCCTGGCGATCATCGGCGAGGGCGAGATCTTCGGGGAGATGGTCCTCGTCGGCCAGCGTCGCCGGGAGTTGCTCGCTCAGGCGATCCAGGATGCCCGGATCTACGAGATCGAACGGATGAGGTTCCTGGAACTGATCCAACGGGAGCCCTGGCTGGCCCTGAAGGTCCTCGAGCTCTTCGGCCAGCGGACGCGGGAGATCGAGCGGAAATTAGAAGATCTGGTCTTCAAGGACATCCCTACCCGCCTCTCCCGGCAATTGCTCAAACTGATCGAGGAGCACGGCCGCCGGACCCCCGAGGGGATCCAGATCGACTTCAAGATCACCCACAAGGAGCTGGCAGATATGATCGGCTCGGCCAGGGAGAATACCACCTCCGCGCTCAACCTCCTCGAGCGGGAGGGGATCCTCGACAAGCGCCGCTATCGGATCATCATCAAGGACGAGGAGCGGCTGAGGGAGAAGAGCCGGGCC
>JBBIJD010000107.1:0-2312 GCA_037446135.1 Candidatus Fraserbacteria bacterium | reverse complement strand
TCGTGAAGAGCGGGGAGGAGATCATCGCCCTGGCCAAGCAGCTCGAGCAGTTCCTCTACAAAGCAGTCGGTGAGGCTGAGGTTGTGGAAGCAGGGGCCGGGGAGCCGTTCTAGTCCGGTTCGGGTCGGCTCGGGAGATGTGGTGTGGTATGGTAGGCTAGGAAAGGATGGGCCTTGGGGAGGTTGAGCCCTCAAGATCAACCTCCCAAGGAGGTCTGAATGCTCAGGGAGCTAAAGGCCAAAGTCGATGAGCTATGTGAACGGGACCCCCAGGCCGCACTTGCCCTTGTCCGTCGGATCCAGGACAAGCTCCAGCCCGGCTTTCCCTTCCCCCCTGAGGCGCGCCTCTCACTGAGCTCCATCACCGGCTGGTTCAGGACCAGCTCGACATAGAGCTCCGGGCGGGGATGGGCTTCGGCGGGCTTCACATCGAGGATGTGACGGCGATCGTCGAGCGGCTCTTCTACCGGGGCGTAGGGAAGTTCACCCTTGAGATCGAGTTCGAGAACCCAGATGATGATCACCTCCACCTTACAATCAAAGAGCTGGGAAAGGCTTGGTGGCAGGAAGAAGAGGAATAGAAGTCGAGGAGGTGATCGATCCAGAGAGGCGCGCCTCGCTTCTTCGGCCTCTTGGGGCCATTCAGGCCCCGGCGAGGCCGGCGCCTCGGGATGAAAAAATAATGGGAATAAGGCCCTCGGCGCGGCGCGCCACGCGGTTCAGCTCGGTCGGGCAGTTTTGGTTGGCTATCGCCCATTCTTGCCCTGCCCTGGCATAGGAAAGGCATGGAGTGCAGGGGGCCATCTGCCTTTGCTAGGGGAGGAGGAGCTATATCGAAGGGATCCTAGCGGGCCCGACGGGCGGAGAGCCTCATGAGCGCGTAGGCTATCAGGCCGATCAAGGTCCCCCCGGCGGCGGTGGAGGAGACGACCACGGCGAACCAGAGCCAGGTGTCGGCCAGAAAGCCTCCGAGGATCAGCCCGCAGCAGGTTCCGACCTGATAGCCGATCGCGATCGGATTGTGGTCCAGATCCATCTCCAGGATTATATCATGAACAGGGGCCAAGTCCAATCGAGCTGATCTCACCTCGTGGCGCGCCACGCCTGGTCCAACTTGCCTCATGAGACCAGAATGATATAATGATCATAATGGCCGGATCAAGGGAGAAGGAGGTGGAGGTGAGATGGCGAAGGGGGCGCGTGGCGCGCCACGCCTCAAGGAGGTCGGCATAGGCGTAGCGGAGGCGAAGAGGAGGTTCTCCGAGCTATTAGCCAGGGCAGCCTATGGCGGGGAGCGGTTCATCATCCAGCGGCGGGGGAGGCCGATCGCCGCGCTCATCGGCCTCGATGATCTGAGCTTGATTGAGGAGGGAGCAGGTATCATCGAGGAGCCGCAGGGGCTGTTGGCCGCAGCTGGGGCATTGGCCGATTACGAGGGCTTTGAAGAGGTCATGGCCGGGATCTACCGCTCCCGCCGCCAAGCCCGGGCCAAGGGTCGCCCGGTAGAATTTGAACCTGAGCCGAGCTGAGCCGGGGTCGCACCAAGGCTTAGCATAGGTAAGGCAAGGTGGGCCGAGGATATCTGTTCGACACGGACACCCTGAGCAACTTGCTGGCCAAGCGACCCTCCCCGCAGCTCCTAAAGCGGCTGGCCGAGGTCCCCGCCCGGGAGCAGTTCACCTCGGCGATCACAGTCGGCGAGCTCCTCTATGGGGTCTACAAGAGCCCCCGGCCGGACTACTACCGGGAGAAGCTAGAGCGGTTGGTCTGGCCGAGGGTCAGGGTCGTGCCCTTCGACCGGAAGGCCGCTTTCGAATACGGCCGGCTGCGGGCGGAGCTGGAGCGCAAGGGCCGGCCTCTAGCGGAGCCGGACCTGATGATCGCGGCCATCGGGCTGGCCAGGGACCTCGTCTTAGTGACGGGCAATGTCCAGCACTTCGAGCGAGTGGAGGGGCTGAAAGTCGAGGACTGGCTCTGACTATCTGAAGTGTGGTCCGGCCCGGGAGTGCAAGTCCAGTGCAGCCGTCCGTCCCTGCCCTACTGGCCCTTCAATTGGCTATGCGATTCGATCATCCTCAGGCCTTGAAGAGAGGACGAACGAGGGAATAAAGTAAAAGGGAGAAGGGAGTGATGGGATGAATGGTTGAAGAGAAAGAGGTCCTGACGGCCGAGGAGCTGGCGGAGTATTTGGGGTTCAACAAGAACTGGGTCTACCGGAAGGCTGAGGCTGGTGAGCTCCCCGGGGCAAAACTCGGGAAGAGCTGGCGCTTCAAGCGCTCGGTGATCGACCGCTGGCTCGAGGAGAGGATCGAG
>JBBIJD010000106.1:0-2354 GCA_037446135.1 Candidatus Fraserbacteria bacterium | reverse complement strand
GTCTTCTTCAAGGGCTGCCCACTAAGGTGCTGGTGGTGCCACAACCCGGAGAGCCAGGTCGCCTCCCCAGAGCTGATGTTCCAGAAGAATCGCTGCACCGGGTGCGGCGACTGCCTGGCCGCCTGCGAGGAAGGGGCTCTCTCTCTCACAGGTGGCGAACTCTCGATCGCTAGAGATCGCTGCACGCGCTGCGGGGCCTGTGCTATAGCCTGTCAGGCCGAGGCCTTGATGATGAGTGGCCAGGAGATGACCGTGGCCGAGGTGATAGCAGAGATCGAGCGCGATAGCCTCTTCTACGACGAGTCCGGCGGGGGAGTGACCTTCTCCGGGGGAGAGCCACTGATGCAGCCGGACTTCCTTGCCGAGCTCCTCCGGACCTGCAGAGCGAGAGGCCTCCATACGGCCCTCGACACCAGCGGTTATGCCCCCTGGGCGACACTCGAGAGGGTCAGCGAGGATGTCTCTCTCTTCCTGTATGACCTAAAATTAATGGATGACCGGAAGCATCGGGAGTTCACGGGCGTCTCTAATGAGCTGATCCTGGCGAACCTGCGAGAGCTGGCCCGCCGTGGGTCCGCGATCATCATCCGCCTCCCCCTCATCCCCGGGATCAACGACGATCCAGAGAACATCCGTCGGACAGGAGAATTCGTCGCTTCACTCGCTCGCCCCTGCCCGATCAATATCCTCCCTTACCACCGGGCTGGTATCGCCAAATATACTAAGCTCGGGCGGGCCTACCCTCTCCCGGAGGTCGAGCCCCCAGCGGAGGGGCGGCTAGAGGAGGCCGCGCGAGCTCTAGCGGAATTTGATCTGGAAGTGATGATAGGAGGTGAGCTCCATGGCCGTCGATGTCAAGGCTAGAAAGACGGCGCTGAGCGAGCGGGTCGCCCGCTTAAGAGAGGAGAGCCTGCGGACCAAGCCCGCCCTCTCCCCCGAGCGAGCGGAGTTGATCACCGAATTCTACAAGAAGAAGGACCTGGGCCTGGTCTCCGCCCCAGTCCACCGCGCCCTCGCCTTCAAGTATTTGATGGAACATAAGACGATCTACATCGGCGAGGGGGAATTGATCGTTGGCGAGAAAGGCCCCCTGCCGCTGGCCGCCCCGACCTTCCCCGAGCTCTGCTGCCACAGCCTCGAGGACCTGGAGACCCTCAATTCACGGGAGAAGGTCTCCTTCATCGTGAGCGAAGAGGCCAAGCGGGTCTACCGCGAGGAGATCATCCCCTTCTGGAAGGGAAAGTCGATGCGGGACCTCATCTTCCGGGAGATGACCGAGGAGTGGAAGGCCGCCTACGAGGCCGGGGTCTTCACCGAGTTCATGGAGCAACGGGCCCCGGGCCATACCGTCCTGGACGATAAGATCTATCACAAGGGGATGCTCGACTTCAAGCGGGAGATCGAGGAGCACCTCCGGAACCTGGACTATCTGAACGACCCTGAAGCCTACGCCAAGCAGGAGGAGCTCAAGGCGATGGCGATCTGCGCTGACGCCCTGATCCGCTATGCCGAGCGGCATGCGGAGAAGGCAAGGGAGCTGGCGGCCCAGGAAGAGGACCCCCAGCGCAAGCGGGAGCTCTTGAAGATCGCCGAGGTCTGCTCCCATGTCCCGGCCCATGCCCCGCGGGACTTCTGGGAGGCGCTCCAATACTACTGGTTCGTCCACCTCGGCGTGACCACGGAGCTCAATACCTGGGACGCCTTCAGCCCCGGGAGGCTCGATCAGCACCTCTATCCCTTCTACAAGCGGGGCCTGGAGGAGGGGACCCTCACCCGAGAGGAGGCCAAAGAGCTCTTGGAATGCCTCTGGATCAAGTTCCATAACCAGCCGGCCCCGCCGAAGGTCGGGGTGACCGCTGAGGAGAGCGGGACCTATACCGACTTCGTCGATGTCGAGCTCGGGGGGGTCAAGAAGGACGGCTCTGACGGGGTCAATGAGCTGAGCTATCTCATCTTGGATGTGATCGAGGAGATGAGACTAATCCAGCCGAACGCCCGGATCCAAGTCTCCAAGAAAAACCCTGATCGATTCCTCAGGCGGGCGGCGGAGATCATCCGGACCGGGTTCGGCCAGCCTTCGATCTTCAATACCGAGGCGATCATTCAAGAGTTAGTCCGCCAGGGGAAGTCCCTCGAGGATGCCAGGTGCAGCGGGGCGAGCGGCTGCGTCGAGACCGGGGCCTTTGGGAAGGAGAGCTACATCCTCACCGGCTACTTCAACATGCCGAAGGTCTTGGAAATCACGCTCAACAACGGGCTCGATCCGCGGACGGGGAAGCGGATCGGGCTGGAGACCGGCGATCCCCGCGAGTTCAAGAGCTTTGAAGAGCTATTCGTGGCCTATAAGCGGCAGC
>JBBIJD010000105.1:0-2434 GCA_037446135.1 Candidatus Fraserbacteria bacterium | reverse complement strand
ACTTGAAGGTCTGGCCGCTCTCGGCCTCGACCCACTTGCCGCCGATGTAGTTCTTGTATAGCATCTCGACCTCCTCGCGAAAGGAAAAGATTGCAGAGTCCATTATAGCTTGAGCCGCGGGGAATGGTCCATTTGACAGGATGGGCCTGAGGCTCTAATCTGAATAGATTGGAATGCGTAGGGAGATCGGCTGGTGGTGGGCTCAGGCGGAGGAGGACCTCGATACCGCGCGGTATAATTTCGCCGGCGCGAAATATTATGCCGCGGCCTTCTTCTGCCAGCAGGCGGTGGAGAAGGCCTTGAAGGCCCTCTATATGGAGCAGAAGCGAGAGCACCCGGGCTCGACGCATTCCCTAATCCATCTCGCCCGGGAGTGTGGGGTGCCCCAAGAGTTCCACCGCTTCCTGAAGGAGCTGACGCCGGAGTATGTCATCTCTCGGTATCCCAATGCTGTGGCCGAGGTGCCGGCCCGACTCTATGAGAAGGAGTTCGTCGAGGACTATCTCCAGAAGTCAGAGGAGGTGCTCCGATGGATCGAGGCGCGGCTGGGCTTGGACTTGAAGGGGAGCTAGCGGAGGAGTTCCGGGCGTTTCGGGAGGCACTGGAGAAGGAGTTCCGGATCGAGAAGCTGATCCTCTTCGGCTCGCGGGCCCGCGGGGACCATCTCAAAGAGAGCGATATCGACCTGGTGGTCATCTCCTCGGACTTCGCGGGGATGGACTTCCTCGAGCGGATCAGACGGATCGCCCGCCTCTGGGAGGGCGCTCTTCGACTCGAGCCGCTCTGTTATACCCCCGAGGAGTTCGCGCAGCGGAAGGGCGAGCTCAGCATCATCGGGGTGGTCCATCGAGAGGGGAAAGAGGTCTAAGCTAATCGTTTGAGCCTGCAATACAATACTAAACACAAGGAGGTTGAGGATGTTCGCACATGGTCATGCTGGGCTGACCAAGCCGACGAATGAGCCCTACCTTTACAAGGTCGACCAGAGGTTCACCGCGGAGCTTCGCAAAGAGCTGGAGCAGTTCGAGTATGACCGGAAGGTCTATTCGATCATCAACGGCGAGCGGATCGAGGGCGGCGGGGCGGAGATCGTCTCCCGCGAGCCTTGCAACCACAGGAAGGTCATTGCTCGGACGAGGACGATCACCGCCGAGCAAGCGAAGCGAGCGGTCGAGGCGGCCCTGGCAGCCAAGGAGGAGTGGGAGAATCAATCGCCCTTAGCGCGGGCTCAGGTCTTCTGGCGGGCGGCCCAGCTCTTGAGAGAGCGGCGGGCCAAGCTCGTGGCGATCACGATGAAGGAGGTCGGGAAGACGGCCCTCGAGGCCGAGGCCGACTTCGCCGAGATGATCGATTTCTTGATGTTCAACCCCTACTGGGCCTTAAGCTTCGTCTATCCTCTCCAGCCGGAGGCCGTCCCCGGGGAGACCAATATAGCGACCTGGCGGCCACTTCGTGGCTTTATATTGGCCGTCACCCCCTGGAACTTCCCCCTCGCGATCGGGACAAACTTGCCGACCGCCCCGGCGATCATGGGGAACACTGTCATCTGGAAGCCCTCTTCCGATGCGATCGGGCTATCTTACCTTGTGATGGAGGCGCTGCTTGAGGCCGGCCTCCCTCCAGGGGTGATCAACCTGGTCTACGGGGCCGGGGCGGTGGTGGGCGAGACGCTGCTGAAGCACCCTGACCTTGGGGGGATCCACTTCACCGGATCTTTGGAGGTCGGAAGAGAGCTCTACCGAGCCGGGGCCGCCAACTTAGAGAAGGGCTTCCCCAGGATCGTGGCCGAGTGCGGCGGGAAAGACTTCCTGTTCGCCCTACCCGATGCCGATCTGGATTCACTGGCCTGGGCGATCGTGGCCGGCGGCTACGGCTACCAGGGGCAGAAGTGCTCCGCCTGCTCCAGGTCTTATATTCCTAAGTCGATCTGGCTCAAGGTGAAGGAGCAATTGATCAGAAGGCTCGAAGCCCTCAAGGTCGGGGATGTGAGCGACCTCGAGGCGGAGGTGGAGATGGGAGCGGTCATCAACGAGGCCTCCTGGGAGAAGATCAACAGCTACATCGAAGAGGCCCGTCGCTCCCCCTCCTGTAAGATCCTCTATGAGCGGAAGGGCGATAAGTCCGTGGGCTACTACATCGGGCCGGTCCTGATCCAGGTCGAGGACCACTCCCATCCGGTGATCCAGGAGGAGATCTTCGGCCCGGTCCATGCCGTCTTCGTCTATCCTGACGCTAAGCTCGAGGAGGCCCTCGAGCTCTGCCGCTCGAGCGACTTCGCCCTCACCGGCTCGATCTACGGGACGGATGTGACCCGGATCACATATGTCCACCGGAGGCTCATCCATGCGGCCGGGAACATCTACATCAACGATAAATGCACCGGGGCGATGGTCGGGCGGCAGTGGTTCGGCGGGGACGGCTGGAGCGGGACGAA
>JBBIJD010000104.1:0-2591 GCA_037446135.1 Candidatus Fraserbacteria bacterium | reverse complement strand
ATGGATCGGGAAGACTGCCTCCTTGAGCTTCCGGATCGTCCGCTCGAGGTCGTCCAAGACATCCGGTGGGGAAGTAAGCTTCTCGGGCTGATCGCGCAGCCTCTCGAGGTAGACATCATAGCCTGAGGCGAGCTCGCTCCAGGAGGAGGGGACCTCATCGGGAATCTCGATATCGTTCATCTTCGCCCAGGCCAGTGTCCAGGCCCGGATGACATTGCCCATGTTATAACCCCCGCCGCCGAGGGCCAGCCAGGGGACTCCCAAGCCCTTGAAGAGCTCGATCGCCCTGAGGAAGCCATTCGTCGTGAAGCTGAGAGAGGTCAACGGATCGCCACGCAAGCCATCGGCCCCGAGCTGGGTCACCAGCACCTCCGGCTTGTAGGCCTCGAGCAGCGGGAGGACTACCTCCTCCAGGGCCTTGATGAGGGCATCGTCCCTTGCTCCAGGGAGGAAGGGGATGTTCACCGCATATCCCTTCCCTTGGCCTTCTCCGACCTCCTCCACAAAGCCCGTCCCCGGGAAGAGGTAATACCCGCTCTCGTGAGTCGAGATCGTCAGGACCTTATCGGTCGAATAGAAGGCATACTGGACCCCATCCCCATGGTGGGCATCGATGTCCACATAAGCTATTCTCGAGAATTTTCCGAGTAGCTTATTGATCGCTAGGACGACATCGTTGATGTGGCAGAACCCGGAGGCACGGGAGGGCATGGCATGATGGAGCCCACCGGCGATGTTGAAGGCGAGCCCCGCCCTTCCGGCCAAGAGCTCCTCCGCGGCCACGAGCGAGGTCCCCGCGGCGAGCATCGCCCAGCGGTAGACCCCGGGGAAGACGGGGTTGTCCCCCGTCCCCAGGCCGTGCTCGAAGAGGTTGGGGGTCCAAAGGCCGCTATCGCAGAGTTGGAGGATCTCGAGATACCCTTTGCTATGGAAGGTAAGGGCCTCCTCCTCGGTTGCCTCCCGCGGCTCAACCAAGTAGACCCCCTCGAGCGCGGTCAGGCCAACGGCCTCCATTAGGGCGAAGGTCAGCCCGAGCCGGTAGACCTTCAGGGGATGGCCCGGCCCGAAATCTAGGCTCTGGAACTGATCGACCTTGACCAAGCAGGATCGGCTCATGGCCTATTGCCTCGTCTTCTCCAGAGTGATCCAGGCCGGACGGCGGACGAACCCCAGCTTCTGGTTGATGTGGAGCATCCCCACATTGTTCGAGTTGTTCCAGGTCTTGATCACCCTAAAGCCATGGGATTTGGCATATTCGATCGTCTTGAGCTTGAGGGCCATCGCGATCCCCTTCTGGCGGTATTCCCGCCGGACCCCAGTCAGGCCCTGGTAGAGGTCGCGGGGCTCCTCCTTGCTCCGCCAGAGGTCACTCTGACCGACATAAGTGCCTCGGTCCTTGGCGATGAAGTAGGCCTCACTGATCGAGTCCGGGTGCTGGACGATGGTCTCCAAGAAGTGCTCGAACGATGGCGCGGTGTAGGGAGCTGGGCTCGGGACATCGGCCATGATCAAGTTCCAAAGCTCGTAGAGCTTCTCCAGGCACTTGGGATCGCGCTCCCGCTCCTCAGCGAGGGTGGTGATCTCGATCCCCAGGGATTTGGCCCGTTCACCTTCGCCGGCAAACTTGGCGAAGTCGAAGCCCTCGACATCGAGCCAGGACTCCCACTCCCGCATCTTCTCCTGGAAGCCGCGCCTCTGGGCGAAGCTGAGCCCTTCAGGCCGATCCTCGCGGACGCTGGCCCAGAGGACCTCGGCCTCTAGCTCTTCTAATTCCTTAGCGATCTGCTCGTATAGCCTTGAGCCGATCCCCTGACGCTGGTAGCCCGGGTGGACCGCTACGCTGGCCCTGACCCTCTTGGGATGGAACATATGCGGGCTATGGTTGTATTGGGCCCAGCCGACGACCTCTCCCTCAGCCTCGGCTACATACCGCTTCAGGAGATACCTCGTCCGATCGAAGTGCTCGTCGTCGTAGCGCCAGCTCTCGACGCTAAAGCGATACTCGGGATAGATCGCGTGGTCGATCTCAACCAGGGCTTCGTAATCCTTCGGCTTGAACTCCCGTAGCTTGACCATGATCCCCTCCTCTGGAGCCGATAGTATGAAACTAAGGAGAGCCTTTCAAGGGAGGCACCCAGGGATAGACAAGACAGGTGTCCTTGCAATCCCCGGCCTAGCCTCTAAACTCTTCGCAAAGCTGTCCAGAGGGCGAGCCGGTCGGAGGAGGAGTTGATCATCAATATGAGCCAGCTACCATCTTTGAGCCCGGAGGTGGCCGCGTGGGCTATCCCGCTCTTCATCTTCATTGCACGGGTCGCCGATGTGAGTATGGGGACGATCAGGGTGATCTTCATCGCCCGTGGGATGAGGCTCCTCGCCCCGCTTTTGGGGTTCTTCGAGGTCCTGATCTGGCTCTTAGCCATCGGGCAAATTATGCAGAACCTCACTAACCTTGTCTCCTACCTGGCCTATGCCGGGGGCTTTGCCGCCGGGACCTTCATCGGCATCTACATCGAGAATCGGCTATCCCTGGGAGTCGTCATCATCCGCATCATCACCCAGCAGGACGCATCGGCACTGGTCGACTGGCT
>JBBIJD010000103.1:0-2707 GCA_037446135.1 Candidatus Fraserbacteria bacterium | reverse complement strand
GATCTATGCCCTGGTCTGGCAGTGGTGGCATGCGGTGGCCGAGCTCGCCGCGGAGCTCTTCCCCCAGGCCGGCTCACATGCCGCCGAGGCCGAGACCTCGCTGATGCTCTACCTCGCTGAGGAACTGGTAGATCGGGAGGCCCTCGAGGAGGCGGCTTCAGGGGCCGCGCCACGATGGGGCCTCCAGCAGTCGGGAGCGGAGGTCAGCTTCGATACCCTCGACTTCTCTAAGAGCGGCGCGACCGGCGACCCCCGAAGGGCGACGAAGGAGGCCGGGGAGAGGCTCTATCGCGCGGCCCTGGAGCGGCTGATCGAGCTGACAAGGTGGCTCGAAGGGCTCCCTGAAGAGGAGCTCGAGCCGAAGGGGCACAAGCCTTGACCCCGGCCAAGTCCGACTTGGTTGGCCGCCATGGCCGGCTAGGGTAAGATGGAATGGTGAGAAGCCTACGGCTGTTGCCGCTCCTTTTGGTCATCGGCCTCGCAAGCCCCGTCCGGGCGGAGCCGCTCGCCCCAGGTGGCGGGCCGACCATCGGCTGGCTCTCGCTCAATCTGATCGATTTGAGCGAGCCTCTAGAGCTGGCGGGCCTCCCGCAGCTCGAGCCGGGGCTGTTCCTTTCAGGCTTGAGCTATGCTGGCGAGCGGCGCGGCCGGCTAGCCCTCGGCGGGCTCGCTGCATATGGCACCACTGGAGCTGCCAGGCTCGAAAAGTCCGTCAGGCTCGCGCTCCAGCTTACCGGCTTGACGCTGGAATACGGCGAGGAGGCCAGGGAGCAGCTCGGGCTCTTCGTCGGCGGGCTAGTCGCCCCGGCGAGCCTCACTCTAGAGGTGACCCTCCGTCCAGCGGGGGATTTCGATTCAGGCTTAAGCAAGTCGTCGGGGACGAGCCTAACCCGCGAGTTCGTCGCTTTCGAGCTCTACGCCGGTGGGGAGTGGTCGTTCAGGGCGCAGCGGCTCCGCCTCTCACTGGGGTATCTCTGGGCCGGGGCGACGACGAATTGGCAAGCCGACGGCCGGGACTTCCCCGGACCCGTGGAGAGCTTCAGCGGCCCGCTGGTTCAGGTGGCATTCATCTTTGGGATTTAGTGGCTACTGATGGGGAGAGGGAGACTTGCCATCGGCCGTTTGGGCGATGGGCTACTGAGCCTCCCCTAGGGCCCTACTGGCCGAGGCTCATGACCTTGAAGTTGTCAAAAACAGCCTTTCCTCTCTCGTATAAGTATAAGGCAAGACCTGGCATTCCCCTGGTGAAGGTATCGTCCGTAAATGATAACCGCTTGATTAACTCCCCTTGCTCTCCTTGCCTCACATAAGCAGTATAGGTATTTCCCACAGCCTCAATCCTGACACGAGCTCGATCTGTGAGTCCCGGACTTGCTATCGCGCGCACTTCACTCTCCTTGCCGTCGACATAAACATGCCAGACTATGTCGTCCCAATTACTGCGCCACTGAAACACTACTTTATTAAGATCATCCTGAGCTCTAACAATGATCGCGCCCCAATGTGTTTTGGTTGCATCATAAATATCGACCTCAACCGCATAGTCTTCCCAGGACTGGCTATCTGCTGTCTTTACATAAACATTTAGCCAACCCGAAGAACGTTCCTCTCTAACGGTGAATCGCTGCCTCTCTACTATCCACGTGCCCGAAGCAGCGCTCCAGGCTGGATCAGCACCGTCCTCAAAATCATCAAAGAACAGAACCTTTCCCGGTTCTGGCTTTGGCTCCGGCTGTGGCCCGGGACAGTTGAAAATATCGCAGATATCGCAGCCAGTTGAGAAAGTCAGCAAGGTCCCGACCACGAATACCACGGCTAGAATTTTCAATTTCATCTCACCACCCCCTTTAGCTCAATTATAGCATAGAAGGGTGAGGGAAGTGGAGCAAGGGGAGCGATGGCAGAGTTGTCTAGCACCAACAGCATCGGGACAGGAGAGGAGCCAGCAAGTGACTCGATCGTTAGAGGTTACAACCCCAGGAGGATTCTGAGTCGCTCCTCGACCTCCTTCAGCGTTGCTTGGTCGACCCGGCCAAGCCGTTGCAGAAGGCGCTCCTTACTTACAGAACGGACATCCTCACACTTGATGAAGCTGACCCGATCGAGCCCGCCTTCGGGGGGATGAACCTCCACATGGAAGGGGATGCCCTTGGCCTTTGTGGTCAAAGGGATTAGAACTACAAGGTCCGCCGGGCCCTAGTTGAAGGGGTCCACCGAGATCACTAGCGCCGGCCGACGGCCTGCCGGTTCGTGGCCCCGGGACGGGGCCTAAGTCAACGAGCCAGATCTCGCCGCGGGATGGTTCGGGCATGACTCAGTCATCCAGCCCGTCGGCAATAGTCGCATCCCAGGCCGCCCGCTCCTCTTCCTCGGCGGCCCACGCCTCTCTGTCCTTCCTCAGTGCGGCGAAGGCGGCGTTGGCTTCTTCCAAAAAGCACTGCCTCCGATAGAGTTCGACGGCCTCATCGAGCACTGCCTGCATCTTCCGGCCGGTCTGGGCCGCCAGCCTCTTTAGCGTCTCCTTAGCCGCGTTGCTGATCCGCACGGTGCTACTCGCCATTATCCCACCTCGCTCGCCGACTTGTCACAATCTAGCATACAAAGTTGTGGCGACTCGGTCAACAGAGCTGTTGAGCTGTTCACACCGTGCGGCCCAGCTCCTCCAGGGCTTTTCGGATCTCCTCGACGCTCGCGCCGTCCTCGATCG
>JBBIJD010000102.1:0-2878 GCA_037446135.1 Candidatus Fraserbacteria bacterium | reverse complement strand
CGGCGAGGGGGATGAAGTAATTACTACGCCGTTCAGCTTCATCGCCTCAGCCAACTGCATCTTGTTCGAGCGGGCCAGGCCGGTCTTCGTCGATATTGACCCGAAGACGCTGAACATCGATCCGAAAAGGATTGAGGAGGCGATCACCCCCAAGACCAAGGCCATCCTAGCGGTCGATGTCTTCGGCCAGCCGGCGGACTGGGACCGGCTCCGAGAGATCGCTCAGGCACATGGCTTGAAGCTCATCGAGGACTCGGCCGAGGCCCTCGGGGCGGAGTATCGGGGCCGGAAGGCCGGCTCTCTGGGGAATGCGGGGGTATTCGGCTTCTACCCCAACAAGCAGATCACCACCGGCGAGGGCGGGATGATCGTGACCGACGATGAGGAGCTCGCTCGGCTCTGCCGGAGCCTCCGGAACCAAGGCCGGGGCGAGGGAAGCGGCTGGCACCAGCATGAGCGGCTGGGCTATAACTACCGCTTGAGCGAGCTGAACTGCGCCCTGGGGCTCGCCCAACTTGAGCGGCTCGAGGAGATCTTGAGGAAGCGGGAGCGGGTGGCCCAGATGTATAACGAGCGACTGAAGGAGGTTGCGGGAGTCGAGATCCCCTATATCTCTCCGGATGTAAAGATGAGCTGGTTCGTCTATGTGATCCGGCTCTCGGAGGAGTATACCCGTGAAGATCGGGACCGGATTTTGCAGGGGCTCAAGGCGCGGGGTATCGGCTGCAGCAACTATTTCCCGCCGATCCACCTCCAGCCGTTCTACCGCGGGGCGCGCCCCGGGCTGGGCTACCGTGAGGGGGACTTCCCGATCACCGAGGCCATCGCGGCCCGCACGCTCGCCCTCCCGTTCTACAACAGCTTGAGTGAGCGGGAGATCGACCATGTCGTCCGAAGCTTGAAGGGGCTCCTCTTGAAATCGCGATGAAGGCCCTCTCACGACTCCTCCAGATCAACCGCCGGTGGCTCGTCTTCTTCCTCGTCGGGGACAGCCTGATCCTCGCGGGGGCCATCGCCCTTGCCTTCCTCTTGAGGTTCGACTTCGCCCTCCCCAAGCGCTACCTCGAGGCCCTCTGGGCTTATATCTTCGTCTCTTGGGGGGTGAAGCTCCCCATCTTCCTCGTTCTGGGGTTCTATCGCTTCAGTTGGAGCTACATCAGCCTCCGCGAGCTATGGGCCGTCCTCAAAGGGGTGACCTACAGCTCGCTCCTCTTCGGGGTAGCCCTCTTCCTCCTCCGTGAGCTCGAGATCTTTGCCCTCTTCCCCCGCTCGATCCTCTTCATCGACTACTTCCTGGCCCTCCTCGGGATCGGGGGCTTCCGGGCCAGCCGGCGGCTCTGGCTGATGCTCAGGCAGCGCGGGCCGCTCGAGGGCGAGCGGACCCTCATCGTCGGGGCCGGGGACGCCGGTGAGCAGCTCGTCCGCTCGATGCTCCGGGACCGCCGCTCGCCCTACCTGCCGCTGGGGTTCGTCGATGACGATCCGGCCAAGCAGGGGCTCTCGATCCACGGCATAAAGGTCCTTGGCCCGCGACGGGAGCTTCCTAAGCTCATCGCAGACCACAATGTCGAGAGCCTCCTGATCGCCATGCCTTCGGCCCCTGCCGCTGTCATCCGTGAGACCGTTGAGCTAGCCCGCCAAGCCGGGCTGAAGAAGGTCAAGGTCCTCCCGTTCCTCAGTGAGCTCTTCACTGGCCGGGTCGAGCTGGGGGACATCCGCGACCTTCGGCTTGAGGACCTCTTGGGGAGGGAGCCGGTCGAGCTCGACACCGGGGCGATCGCGGGCTACCTCCGCGGGAAGCGGGTCCTAGTCACCGGCGCGGCGGGCTCGATCGGGAGCGAGCTCTCCCGCCAGCTCGGGCGGTTCGGGCCGGAGAGGCTGATCCTCCTCGACCAAGATGAGACGGGGATCTACGACTTGGGGAATGAGCTGGCCGAGCGCTTCCCTGCGCTCGATCGGGCGGGGGGCCTCCTGCCCCTGGTGGGGGACATCCTCGACCGGGGGAAGGTCGAGCGGCTCTTCGCTGCCCATCGTCCGGAGGTGGTCTTCCACGCCGCGGCCTACAAGCATGTCCCGCTGATGGAGGCCCAGCCGGAAGAGGCGGTCAAGACCAACATCTTCGGGACGCTGATCCTGGGAGAGGCGGCCCTGGCCCATGGCGTCGAGAAGTTCATCTTGATCTCGACCGATAAGGCCGTCAACCCCACCTCGGTGATGGGCGCGACGAAGCGCGTGGCCGAGCTGGTCTGTCTCGACCTCGATCGGCGTGGGCCGACGAAGTTTGTGGCCGTCCGGTTCGGGAATGTCCTGGGGAGCCGGGGGAGCGTCGTCCCTCTCTTCGAGGAGCAGATCAAGCGGCGCGGGCCGGTGACCGTCACCCATCCGGAGATGCGCCGCTACTTTATGGTCGCCTCTGAGGCTGTCCTCCTCGTCCTGCAGGCCGGTGCGCTCGGGGAGGGCGGGGAGGTCTTCGTCCTGGATATGGGCCAACCGATCAGGATCGTTGATCTGGCCAGGGAGCTAATCCGCTTCCATGGCCTCGAGCCAGACCGGGATGTCCCAATCGTCTTTGTCGGCCCCCGGCCTGGGGAGAAGCTCTTCGAGGACCTCCTCCTCGCGGAGGAGGGGACGACTGCCACAGCTCATAAGAAGATCTTCATGGCCCGGCTCAAGCCCGGGCCCGAGGGGGAGCGGCTCACAGCTTGCCTGAGGGAGCTAGAGCGACTGGCCTCGAGCGGGAGTCGGGAGGGGATCATTGCCCTCCTGCGAGAGCTGGTCCCCACCTATAGGCCGGCAATGGACTTAGGCCAGCTCGGATTTTAGGATCGAGACGATCCTCTCCGCGGCGTGGCCGTCGCCGAAGGGGTTCGTGGCCTGG
>JBBIJD010000101.1:0-2950 GCA_037446135.1 Candidatus Fraserbacteria bacterium | reverse complement strand
GCCTCAGGGGCTTCCGCCGCTCGAGCTCGTTCGGGCCATACTGGGCCAGGCGCCTTGTGGCCTCCTCTCCGCTCAGGCCCTGAGGGCCCGACCCAAGGGCAGTGAAGGCCTCATCAACAGTGAGATTGTGCCAATCCCGCTCGGGCTGGGCGATCATCTTGCGGTCCCCCGGAGTATACAGCCTATCTCCAGCAGAGGGCAAAGGCGAGCAGACTGAGGGTCAAAGAGATCCCATAGGAGATCCACAAGGTCGGCTTGTAGCCCCATCTGGCGAGCAGCCGATGGTGGATATGGCCCCGGTCCGGGGCGAAGATCGATCTCCTGGCTCGCAAGCGGCGGACGATCGCGAAGGCCGTATCGGCAAGAGGGAGGCCGAGAAGGAGGATAGGCCCGAGGGGCGATAAGTCAGTGATGGGGCCGAACTCCGGCTGGAACGCCACTAGCGCCAAAATACCCAGGAGGAAGCCCAAGGAGTAAGCCCCCTCATTCCCCAGGAAGAGCCGCGCGGGATAGAAGTTATACCTCAAGAAGCCGAGCGTGCTCCCCAATAGGGCGAGCGAGAGCAATAGCGCCGTCGGATTGGCCGCCCCCCAGGCGAATAGGGCGAGGGCACTCAAGATGATCGCCGCGCAGCCAGTTGCGAGCCCATCGAGCCCATCGAGCAAGTTGATCGCATTGGTGACCCCCACGAGCCAGAGGAGGGTGAGCGGGAGCCCCCAACTCCCCAGCTCCAGGCCCCATCCGCCCAGGGCGATCGACCTGACCGCGAGCCCGCCCCAGGCTACCGGGATCAAAGCGGCGAGGAATTGAATGATGAGCCGGGTCTTCGCCCCTAAGCCCAAGCTCCGACGGTCATCGATCAGCCCGAGCCCCAAGACCGCCGTGCTCCCGAGGATCAAGCTCAATTCTGCTTTGGACCAGTGAAGGAACGGCCCCACACCGCTGAGGAGGCCCCCGAAGAGGGCTATCCCGCCGATCGCCCTCGCCCCTTCGTGGATCTTCCGCAGCTGGCCGGCCCGATCGACCAATCCCAGCCGCGGCGCGAGCGCCTTACTCAGCTCAGCTAAGAGGAGCGAGCTCACACCCCCGATCAAGAGGCTCAAGAGGTATAGCATCGGCAGTAATATAGCCGCATATTGAAGTCCCCGCCAACTTTGCGCTAATCTTCAAAGGGATGGAAGGGCTTAAGGCACTCCAGGACCGGGAGAGGCACCCGGCCCAGGCCTATCTCCTCGTGGGCGAAGGTGGGGCCGAGGTCGCGGAGCAGTTGATCAAGAGGCTCATCGAGCCCGATGAGGCCGGGGCGGCCAAGCTCGCCCGGGGCGTCCATCCCGATGTCAGGTGGGTGACCAAGGGAAAGCGGCTCATCGGGATCGACCAGATCCGCCTCCTCCAGGAAGATGCCATCTACCCCCCGAGCGAGGCCCCAAGGAAGGTCTATGTCCTCGCTGAGGCCGAGGCCTTAAGCCCGGAGGCCGCGAACAGCCTCTTGCGGGTCCTAGAGGAACCCCCGCCATATCTCGTCTTCCTCTTGCTGGCCCGGAGCCTGGACCTCCTCCCCACGATCATCTCCCGCTGCCGAGTGATCCGGCTCGAGCCAAAGGCCCCGGAGGCCCTCAAGGAGACCTTGCGGGACCACTTCAGTGAGGAAGAGGCGGCCTACCTCCTCGCCGCCACCAAGGGGCTGCCCCACCTCTTGGCCCGCCTCCCCAAAGAGGGATTTCATCCACTCGAGGAGCGAGTGAGGCTCCACGAGCAATTGGCGACGCTGGAGGACCAGGAGCTCGCCCGGCTCCTCGCCAGGGCTGACGGCCCTCTGGAGGTCCATGAGGTGGCCTTAGAGCTGTTCCAGCGGATACCCTCGCGGAACTCTTGGGAGATCCTCAGCCTGGCCGCGGCCTTGAGCAAGCTGGACCGGCCGGTCCTGAGGGAGCTTCTCCGCGAGGCCGTCTTTTGGTTCCGCGACCTCCTCTTGGCCTCGACTCCCGGGGTGCCGCTGTTCAACACCGATCAGGAAGAGAGGTTGAGAGAGGTCAGCAGGGGATGCGACCCGCTAGAGTTGGCGGAGCTGACCGCGGCCTTGGAGGAGGGGCGGCGTGAGCTCGAAGGGAATGCCAACCTCCAGCTCCTCCTCGAGGCCGCGCTCCTGAAGATGAAGGGGGTGGAGACCTGACTTGAAGGAGCAGGACCAGTTCGTCCTGGTGGTCTTGGGCCATAGTCGACGGGAGCAGCGCTACTTCCGGGTAGTCGGCGGCCTCCTGCTCCGGCCGCACGATCTCTGCATCGTCGAGACGGAGGAGGGGGAGGAGTTCGGGGAGGTGGTCCACGGGCCGGAGCCGCGCAAGCCTGAAGGACTTGATTACCCTCTCCGACGGGTCCTCCGCCGGGCGACCGACGAGGACCAGCGTCAGTTCATCATCAACAGGAGCGAGGGGGACCGGGCCCTGGCCATAGCTCGGGAGATGGTCCGTCGGTGCGGGCTCCCGATGAAGCTCCTCAGTGCCGAATACAGCTTCGATCGGCAGCGGCTGACCTTCTATTTCGCCTCGCCGCAGCGGGTCGACTTCCGCGAACTCCTCCGCGAGCTCGGGGCCTACTTCCAGGTGAGGATCATGCTCCGCCAGATCGGCCCGCGGGAGGAGACCCAGCTCTTGGGCGGCCTGGGCCGCTGCGGCCGGCCGCTCTGCTGCGCCACCTTCCTCAGGAATCCCGAGTCGATCTCGATGCGCATGGTATATGAACAAGAGTTGTTCGTCCCTCCCGAGCGGGTCACCGGCCTCTGTGGCCGGCTCCTCTGCTGCCTCCGGTATGAGCATCAGCACTACCTTGAGGTCCTCGCCAAGCTCCCACACATCGGCTCGCGGGTCAAACATGATGGCCGGAAAGGGAAGGTCGTGGGGCACAACATCTTCAAGGGGACGACGATCATCGAGCTGGAGGACGGAAGGCG
>JBBIJD010000100.1:0-3181 GCA_037446135.1 Candidatus Fraserbacteria bacterium | reverse complement strand
GGGTCGTGGTGAGCGATGGGCTGAGCCTAGCGACTACCGCCGCTGACGGGAGCTATCGCTTGAGCCTGAAGGATGGCCAGCGACCGGTCTTCGTCATCATCCCCTCCGGGTGGTGGACCGAGCGGTTCTATCGCCATGCCGAGGAGGCGCGCCTCCCCGGCAAGGGCCTCGACTTCCCACTCTATCCCATCCCCATCGCGAGGGAGTTCACCTTCGTCCAGGTGACCGATATTCACATCCTCCCTCAGGCCGAGGCCGCGGTCGAGGAGTTCGTCTCCCGAGCCAACGGGCTCGAGCCCGCTTTTGTCATCTCCACCGGCGACCTCGTCTTCGATGTCTGTTATTACACCAAGGCCGCGGACACCCTCGCGGAGGTCGAGGCCGCCTTCAGCCTCTATCAAAAGGCCATGAGCGGCCTGGCCGCCCCTCTGTTTAATGCCATCGGGAACCACGACTGCGCCTGCGCCCTCGAGCCGGGCCTACCAGAGTATTACAAGGGGGCCTACCAGAGATACTTCGGCCCGCTCTGGTATTCCTTCGACTTCGGGGAGTGGCACTTCGTGGTCCTGGACGGGAACTCACCCCAGCCACTCCCCACAAGCTGGCTGAACGAGGAGGAGCTAGACTGGCTCGCGCAGGACCTCTCACTCCAGCCGCGGGAACGACCGATCCTCCTCTTCTCTCATCAGCCGCCCTTCTTCTGCCGGAATTATGATAAGCTCTTGGCGATCGTCCGGGGTTATAATGTCAAGGCGGCCGTCGCCGGCCATGAGCACGCGACTTACGCAAGGGAGGCCGGGCTCTTGAACATCGTCACTGGCGCCCTCTCCGGGAGGTGGTGGGACGATGATGGACCCCACTGGAACGGCTTCAATCCCGATGGGAGCCCCCAGGGGTTCCGGCTCTTCCGGCTCAATGGCGAGGGCTTCAGCTCGGAGTATGTGGGGATGGAATCACGGCCTTGAAGAAAGGAGGCGGAGATGGCCGTCAATGCCTATGTCTTGCTCAAGTGCCAGGGCGGGATGGCCGAGGAGGTAGCGCGACAGCTCCTCGAGGGGAGCCATGTGAAGCGGGCAGATACCCTCTTCGGGGACTACGATGTGATCGCCTACCTCGAGGTCGAGGAACTGCTCGACACCTTCTCGGTCCGGAGGCTCGATGAGATCGTTACCAAGGAGATCGCCACCATCAAGGGGGTGGTCAGCACTAACACCCACATCGTGACCACCTCGCGGGAACTGCGTGAGCTCCAGAAGAGACAGTAGGATGAGGCACCTGGTCTCGTTGCGCGACTGGAGCCGGGAGGAGATCTGGGAGAGCTTAGAGCTCTCTTTGCACCTGAAGCGGGAGCTTCTGGCCGGTGGGAACCGCCCCCTGCTCGCGGGGAAGACCTTGGGGATGATCTTCCAGAAACCTTCGCTTAGGACGAGGGTCTCCTTCGAGGTGGGGATGAACCAGCTCGGCGGGCGGGCTATCTACTTAGGCCCGGAGGAGATCAAGCTCGGCGAGCGAGAGACCGTCGAGGATGCCGCCCGGGTCCTCTCCAGGTATGTCGATGGGCTCATGGCCCGGGTCTTCGGCCATGAGATCGTCGAGGAGCTAGCGAAATATGCCGAAGTCCCGGTGATCAACGGCCTCTCGGACTTGGAGCACCCCTGCCAGATTTTAGGGGACCTCCTGACGATCTATGAGAAGAAGCGACAGCTGGAGGGTCTGAAATTGGCATTCATCGGGGATGGAAACAATGTGGCTCATGCCTGGCTCGCGGGCGGGCCGAAGCTGGGAATGAATGTGACGATCGCCTGCCCTAAGGGCTACGAGCCGAAGGAAGAGTTCCTCGAGCATGCCAGGGCCTGGGGGCCGAAGGTCGAGGTCAGCCGCGATCCGGAGGAGGCGGCCCGCGGGGCCGACATCCTCTATACGGATGTTTGGGCCTCGATGGGCCAGGAGGCCGAACTCGAGCGCCGGCGGCGTGACTTCCGGGGCTTTCAGATTAATGAGAGGCTAATCGGCCTCGCCAAGCCCGACTGCCTGGTGATGCATTGTCTCCCCGCCCACTACGGCGAGGAGATCACCTACGAGGCGGCCCACTCTGAAAATAGCGTGATCTACGACCAGGCAGAGAACCGCCTCCATGCCCAGAAGGGGGTCCTGGCCCTCCTCTTAGCTTGGTGATCCTCCCTCCCCCAGCGGGAGGGAGCTAGAGGGAGGGGGACACCCTCACCTTATCCCTCTCCCTTCAAGGGAGAGGGAACTTGCTTGCCAGGGGTGGATAGAAGAAGCATACGGAAGGAGGGATGAGGCCAGCAGTTCGAGTTGCGGTCACTGGCCGGCCCGGCTGCGGGAAGACGACCCTGATCCGCAAGGTCGTCGAGGCCCTCGAGAGCCGAGGCCGGCCCAGCCTCGGTGGGATCTATACCGAGGAGATCCGCGACGAAGGCGGGGCAAGGAAGGGCTTCTCGATCATCGACCTCGCCTCCGGCCGGCGGGGGACCTTAGCCCACACTGACCTTCCCGCCCCATCCGGCCCGAGGGTCGGGAAGTATCGGGTCAACCTGAAGGACATCGAGGAGGTCGCCGTCCCGGCGATCGAGGAGGCCCTCAAGACCAAAGAGCTATTGGTGATCGACGAGATCGCACCGATGGAGCTCGCCAGCCCCCAGTTCATCGAGACCGTAGAAGCGGCCTTAAAATCGGAGAGACACCTCTTATTCGCGGTCCAACAGAGGTCGACCCACCCACTGGCTCTGCGGATCCGGAGAGAATTCTCGCTCTTCGAGGTCACCCCTTCCAATCGGGATGGGCTATTCCAAGAACTCCTGGCCCTTTTTGGCTGATCGAGTCCGTGCTCGCCTCATCTAGCCGCCGGACTTGACTTCGGCGAGGAGATATGGTATAAGAGACTTAAGAACCTTGAAAGGACGGACTCCGCGCGAGGGGGTGTAAGGCTGCAGGCTCCATAAGATCATCAATGCGGCCAAGGTAAATATCGATCATCTTTTGCCCTCCTCAGTACAGGTATAAGGACTGTCCTTTCGAGGTCAAATGAAAGGAGGTTCCTCAAGATGAAGTGGGGTAACTCTTCGGATAAGGCGGTCGAGCGGGTGGAGCGGTTCCTGGCCAATCTGTTCAGCACCAAGGGGCTCTACCTCCTGCTGGCTTTGGCGGCCTTCCTGCTCCT
>JBBIJD010000099.1:0-3342 GCA_037446135.1 Candidatus Fraserbacteria bacterium | reverse complement strand
GTCATGATGGAATACATGCTCACCTTCTCCAGGTTCCCGTTGGAGGCTACACGGACATATTCGTTGACCCCGGCGAAGATCCCGTGGACGGGATCGAGTGTCTCACCCTTCTTCACCGGCTTGTTCGGGCCATGAGGGTCCATCTCGTATGAGGCGCCGCAGTCGAGCCAGGTGTAGGCCCCACAGAGCCCGAGCCGCTGAGGAGTGACGATGCAGACATGGTTGGGGGCATAGGACTGGCAGAGGATGCAACTATAGAATGTATCGACATTCTCATCTTTCAGGCCCATGACCCGCTCGTCCCGCTGGCGGTAGATCTCCCTCGCCCCCTGGAGGAGCTGCTCCACCTCTGCTTGGTCGGTGACGATCTTCACTTGGACCTTATCGACGATGGCCCCGAAGTCCTCCTTGAACTTGGCCACCAAAACTTCACCGTAGTGTCGCAAGCGGAAGCCCTTCTGGAAGGCCTCCTTGCTGATCCTCACCCAGGGGATATCCCGCTGGCCGATGTGCATCACCCCGTTGATGCAGCTGATGAAGTGGTGAATCCGCCGCTCCAGGACCGGCTCGAAATCGACCTTCAAGTTCCGCCCGGCCACATCCACGATTACTCCTAAAGGCATTGCCCCGCCTTCTTCGGCCTGATCGATGTCCGGGCCTACAAGCTCGATCTTACCGTCCTCGACCTCCTCCATCGGGCGGGCCCGCAAGAGCTCGAAGGCCGTGGAGTATTTCCCCCCGAATTCGACATAGAGGTTCTCCTTCCGGACTCGCTCCCCCTCGAAGCCCGCGCCGTAGGGGACTGGGATCGGGATCTTTGTGATCTTCAGTTTCAGCCCGCGGACCTCCACGGCCTTGGTGACAATCTTCTCCAAGGGGACCCCGGAGACGACATGCTCGTAGGTGCAGATCCCCCTGGGGAGGATCTGAGGGATATTCACATCGGAGATCGTGGGGAAGCCGAAGTTGATCGCCCCCGCGGCCGTGGCATACTTCTCATCGGTGAGGAGCTGGCCCCCGTCCTCCTTGGGATCGAGGTCGGCCCCCAGGGCCAGAACGAAGGCGTGAACCCTCTCCTTGTTATACAATAGGATCTTCCTCGCCGCCTCTAAGTCCCCGGGCTTGATCCCCCCGAAGGTCATCGCCGCTCTTGCGGCGAAATTGAGGGCATGGACCGCGGCACTCGTGTCCTTCCCGTAGGGGACGAGGAAGGTGTCCCAGTTCATCTCCACGCCCTCTTCATACAATTGCTCGGCCATCGACCGGCCATTAGTGCTGGAGGCCATGAAGACCAGGATGTTCCTCTCCTGGAGGGAACGGGCCAGCTCGACCGCCTCCTCATTGGTGGGCAAGGCCCCGACGCAGGCGGCGAACCCTGGCATTCGGCCGTCGACGAGCTTGATCCCCTGGGTCCTGAGGATCGAGTCATCGGTGAACCCGAGCCAGGGCTCCTTCGGCTCCTCCCCCTTCAAGTATTTGAGGGCCTCAATGATCTCTTCAGCGATCAAAGTGGCGATCCCTGCATCCAGGGCGTTCCCCAGATAGGGGAGCCAGAGCCGCTCCTCCGGCAATGGCGGGAGGAGGCCCTTGGCCCATTCCAGGGCCTTCTGGGCATCGCCCAAGTTCTTGACCTCCAACCCAGTGAGGGCGAGGATCAGCGGGAGGTGATAGGCCGTATTGGGGAAGCCGACTTTCTTCTCTGGGCCGAAGGCCTCGAGCGCTCGCTGGAGCCCCTCCTCTGCCTCTTGGACATACTTGTGCGCGCCACGGATGGCCGCTTTAGCGATGATCCTCGACATTTTCCAACCCTCCTTACTTAAGTCACTGGCCTTATCGTCTCCATTAATTCCTGGTATTCCCGCTCGGGGAACTGCTCACTTCGGCCCTCGATGAGGGGTATCAGCTCGGAGAAGCCGAAGGTGGGGCTCAGCAAGCGGTCTTTGAGCCCTTTAACGCTGACCCCTTTAGCGACCAGCGAGCGGATGATCCCAGCGCCCTCGATATCCCCCACTAGGACGAAGCCAACGAGCCGCTCACCCCGCAGGACGAGCCGCCTGTAGACCCGTGGGGAGGGCTTACTGATCAGCTCTTCATCGAAATCCCGCTCCCTTAAGCCGGCCAGCCCGGCGGAGATGACCGGTAGCTCGAGGAATTGGACCGAGTTCATCCCCATCGAGCCGCGATAGACCGCCTCCTTCCCGGCCATGTTCAGGGCCGCGACCCTCCCCTGCTCCACGGCGCAGGGCCAGATCTGATTGGTCCAGTATTCCTCCCGCACCAGATCATAGCTCTGCGCTACATCCCCCGCGGCATAGATGTTCATCACATTGGTCCGACAATGTTCATCGATCAGGACCCCGTAGTCATAGCGGACCTCGGTCCCTTTGATCAGGTCGAGATTGGCCCGCACGCCCTTCCCCATCACCACCAGCTGGGCGGGGAGCTCCTCGCCGGACTCCATCCTTACCCCTTCAACTCGGCTCCCACCCAGGATCTCCGCCGGCTCCATCCCCGTGGCGACCTTAATCCCATGCTCCTCCAGCAGCTCACGATAGATCTCGGAGGCCCCGGCATCGACCATCTGGGAGAGGAGGTGAGGCGACTTGACGGCCACGGTCACATCGACCCCTCTGGCCTTGAGCCCCACCGCGGCCTTCAAGCCCACTAGTCCACCGCCGAGGACGACCGCCTCTTTGACCTGAGGGAGCATCGCGAGCATCTCTTTCGCATCCTTAAGGGTCCGGAAGCCGAAGACCCCTTCTTTCTCGAGCCCTTCGATCTGGGGGAAGACCGGGGAGGCCCCATTCGCGAGGAGGAGGTTATCGTATTCCAGTTCCTCGCCGTTATCGAGGATCACGCGGTTAGCCTTCGGTTCGACTCGGACAGCTCTCCGGCCGAGGTGGGCCTCGATCCTGTTCCGCTCGTAGAAGTCAGGCGGGCGGTAGTAGATCTTCTCCTCGGGGAGCTCCCCCGCGAGGAGGTAAGAGATCAAGGGGCGAGAATACAAGGGGTTGGGCTCATCAGAGATCATGATGATCTCGCAGGTGGGGTCTGCCCGGCGGAGGGTCTCGGCGGCGTTGATCCCGGCCGCACTGCTCCCGATAATGATGTTCTTCAATACCTTACCACCTCCTCTTCCAAGAGCTCCTTAAATTCCGCGAACTCCCCGGCAAAGAGGGCCTCGGTCGGACAGGCCTCAACGCAGGCATACCTCGCCCGTCCCTCCCGGTCCGCCCGATCGGGGCAGAGGTCGCACTTTAAGGCCACCTTAAGCTTACTGGGGGTGATCACACCGAAGGGACAGGCCATCACGCACATCCAGCAGCCGACGCACCTCTCCTG
>JBBIJD010000098.1:0-3586 GCA_037446135.1 Candidatus Fraserbacteria bacterium | reverse complement strand
GGAAGGGTGTGGCCGCGGCCATGCTGGCCCGCCACTGGGGCCTCCCGCTCTGGCTGGCCGGATTCGCCGTCCTCGGCCACGACTGGAGCCTCTTCCTAAGGTTCACCGGTGGGAAGGGGGTCTCGACCTCCTTAGGGATTCTGGCCGTCCTCGCCTGGCCGGCCTTCTTGAGCGCGATCGCCGTCTGGGGCCTGATCCTGGGGACCACGAGGTTCGCCTCCGTCGCCTCGCTCTGCGCCCTTGCCTCCTCTCCGCTTCTGGTCTTCTTCCTTAGCCACGACCTCGGGGGCGTGGCCCTGATGGGGGCGCTGGCGCTCCTCGCGATCTGGCGCCACCGGAGGAACATCGTCCAGCTCAGCCGAGGAGAGGAGGAGCGCCTCTCGAGGTCAAGCTCGAGGCGAGGTTAGAACTAGCCCCGGTCGGGCCTGAGTCGAGGAGCAGGACCACGACCGCCACCGCCAGCCCGCGCGAATGGGCGAGACTGAGGCTGAGCCGGACCCTTGCCGGATCTAGGCCCTCAGGGAGCTTCGAGAAGTAGGGCTCGCCCGAGGGGTGGTTCATCACCTCGATCTCCCGCCAAGATGGGCGCAAGCCCATGGCCTTGACTAAGGCTTCTTTAGCTGCGAACCGTGCGGCAAGATGCTCCTCAGCCCGCCGCCGCGGAAGGTAAGTCCCAAGCTCACCGGGAGTGAAGACCCTCTCGAGGAATCGCTCGCCCCACCGCTCGATTAAGCGCCTGAGCCGGTCGACCTCGACGAGGTCGAGGCCTACCTTGACTCGAGCTGGATCAGCCTGATGACCCATGTGATTGCCTCCTCCAGGTAGCGGTTGACCACGAGGTAGTCGAACCACATCCCCGCCTCAGTCTCCCGCCAAGCCGCGGCCAATCGGCGCTCTATCTCCTCAGGGGACTCGCTCCTCCGTGAAGCCAGCCGGCGCGCGAGCTCCTCCCGCGAGGGCGGGAGGATGAAGATGAACCTCACGGGGAGCCCTAGCTCCCCCCGGCGGAGATAGACCGACCGGGCCCCTTGGGTGTCGATGTCCAAGAGGACGCTCTTCCCCCGCCTAAGCCGGCGCTCCACCTCCGCGCGGAGGGTCCCGTAGTGGTGGCCATAGACCCAGGCATGCTCCAGGAAGGCCCCCGCCCGGAGGAGCTCATCGAACCTCTCCTGGGAGATGAAGTAATACTCCCGGCCGTCCCGCTCATCCGGCCTGGGGGGCCTGGTGGTGCAGGAGATGGAGAACTCCAGGTCCTCGACCCTCTGGAGGACGGCTCGGAGGATCGTGGTCTTCCCGACCCCGGAGGGGCCGCTGATCACGAAGAGCCTGGGGCTCATTCCCTGAGGAAGCGCTTGGCGATCGTCTCCACCCGGAGCGAGGAGAGGATGATGAAGCCGGCATCGGTGACGATCGCCGCCCGGGCCTTCCGCCCACCGGTGAGGTCGATCACTTGCCCCTCGCCTTCATACCGTCGGATCAGCCGCTGGAGCGGGATCGTATCGGGCCGGGCGAGGACCACCACCCTATCCCGGCGGACCAAGTTCCCCAACCCAAGATTGATGAGCTCCTCACTCAATGTTCCTCACCTGCTCCCGAAGTCGCTCGATCTCTAAACGCATCGCGACCGCTCTGTTCAAGACCTCGAGATCATGGGCCTTGGCGGAGATGGTGTTGGCCTCGCGGAACATCTCCTGGGCCAGGAAGTCCAGGACCCGCCCGGCCGACTCGGGCCCGGAAAGCGCGGCCCGCGCACCCGCGAGATGGCTCCGGAGCCGGGCCAACTCCTCACTGATATCGGATCGCTCGGCGAAGAGGACCGCCTCCTCCTCGAGCCGCTCCTCTTCCAATTCCGCGAGGAGCTCCTTCGCCCGCTCCCGGAGTCGCTCCTTGTAGTAGAGCTTCACCTGAGGCGCCCGGGCCGCGATCTCCTCCACCAATTCTGCCACACGCCCCAGGTAGAGTTCCAGCTCATGCTCCAGTCGCTCGCCCTCGCGGAGCCGGATCTCCTGAACCTGGGCGATCGCCTCCCCAACCGCCTGCTCTAAAAGCGGCCCGAGCCCCTCGGCCTCCGCGGGCTTGAGGGCCCCTAGGGCGATCAGCTCGCTCAGGCCTACTCCGCCCTCTAGGCCCAGCTCCTCGACGAGGGCCTTCAGGGAGCGATGATACCGTCTGGCCGCCTCGAGGTCGAAGGCCGCTCCTTCCCCTACATACTCCAGCTCGATAAGCAGCTCGATCCGCCCACGGGTGAAAGAGCCCTCCAGGAGCCGCCGGATCTGGAGTTCGAGCTCCTCCTGGCCCTCCAGGCCGCGGAGCTGGAGCTCTAAATAGCGGTGATTCAAGGTCTTCAGCCGGGCCTCGATCGCCCAGGCCCCGGAGCTGGCGCTCCCCCGCCCGAAGCCGGTCATGCTCCGGATCATCGCTCGCCTCCAAAAGCGAGGCTGGCATAGCCCACGACCGCCGCCCGATCCCCGGTCACCTCGCCAGAGGTGGCATGCTTGAGGAGACGCCCGCCGCCGAGGCCAAGGATGCGAGCGGCCTCCACCACCGAGGCGATCGGACCATAGCCGCAGATCGAGAGGCCATGCTCCCTGACCACCTCATAGAAGCCGCTCAAGTCAAGCTCGAGGAGCCGCTCGATCGCCAGCCGGTCCTTTCTTACGGCCTGCTCATGCGGCTCATAGTGAGTGAAGTCGCTGCTAGCGATCAGCACGATCGGCTTATCTCGGATCGCCCCGGCGAGCGCGCGGCCCACCTCTTGAGCGACCTCGAGTCGCTGGTCGAGCATCACGAGCGGGACGAACCTGCCCCCCCCAAAGAGATATTGCAGGAAGGGGAGCTGGACCTCGACAGAGTGCTCTTGAATGAAGGCCACCTCGCTCACCTCGATGAGCAAGCTCCCACTGAGGATCGCCTCCGCCAGATCGGCATCGATCTCCATTGGGCCGAGCGGGGTCTCCCAAGCCCCCCTCAGTCCGAGGGAAACCCGCCCCCCACGACCGGTGTGATTGGTCCCAATGAGCACCGCCGCCTCGGGCCTCCCCTGCTCGGCCAGCCAGGCAAAGCCCCAGGCCGCGACCGGGCCGGAATACTGGTAGCCGGCATGGGGGAGGACGAGGGCCACCGGCCCGCGCAGCGCGTGGTAGGGCGGCTTGGGGATCTTGCCGGGGCCAAACTCCCCTCGGAAGCACCATCCGATCTGCTCCCGGAGCCGCTCCGTGCTCCCGGCATAGAAGAGCCCCGCAACATAGGGTTTGCGGATCGCCATCCCATTCTCCTGCCCATTGAGTCTAGTCCCCTGGCAAGGGGACTGTCAAGGGTGCTCTGGCTTCCCGCGGCTTGGATTCAGGTAGCAATCTTCTCCCTGGGTGGTGGAAGACCATCCCCTTCGACCAATGCCCGGTGGGCCAATCTCCCCATATCCTCCCTCAAGGGATTCCCACCCTCACCCCCTTGACAAGCGGGGGGGTAGGGCATATAATGAGCCAAAAAGGGGACCCAGTGGGGGTGAAAGATGGCCAAAGAGGGATTAGCGGTCTTTGTGGTCTTGGCCCTCCTCACACTTACTGTAGCAGGTTGCACTCCAGCA
>JBBIJD010000097.1:0-3634 GCA_037446135.1 Candidatus Fraserbacteria bacterium | reverse complement strand
GGCCGGAGTTCAGCACGGGTGATGAGCGCCCGCCAGGCGGTCATGAAGACCAGCGGCGCGGCCGCGGCCTCCTCGAAGGGGACATGCTCGGGGAGGGGGATGACATTCCTGGCCGGGACCTTCACGAACTCGGCGTAGCCCCCGTCGACCTGCTCCCCGAGGATCTTGTAACTGACGCAGAGGCTGTCCTCTCCTGCCAAGCAGTATTCGCACTTCCCGCAGGAGAGGTTGGGGTTGGCGATCGCTCGTTGTCCTACCTTGAAGCCCTCGACTCGCTCGCCGACCCATTCAACGATACCGGCCACATCCGCCCCACAGATGTGAGGGAGGCCGATCCCCGGGAGGCCCCGTCTCACCCAGATGTCCAAAAAATTCACGGAGGTGGCTTTGACGCGGATCAGGACCTCCTCCGGCCCGACTCGAGGCTCGGGGACCTCCTCGTATCTCAGGACGCTAGGGTCACCATGCTCATGAAAGACGACCGCCTTCATCAGTTCACCTCGCATAGGTTATGAATCTGGCTTCAGTCAGGGCAAGCATAGGCCAGCTCGCTCGGGGAGGTCAAGCTCAGAAGGGCCGGCCTCAGCTCGGTCGAGGTGCGATTCTTTGTATAATCCAAGCGGGATGCGAATCCTGGTGGCGATGAGCGGGGGTGTCGACTCGAGCGTCGCGGCCCTCTTGCTCAAGAAACAAGGGCACGAAGTGCTCGGCGCGACCCTGAACCTCTGGAGCTATGCCGGGCGGATTGAGCCTTACAATAACTGCTGCTCACTCGAGGTCGCGGCCGTCGCGAAGCAATTGGGGATCGAGCACCGCTTCCTCGACTACGGCGAGCTCTTTGCGCGGGAGGTCGTCCGCCGGACGATCGAGGAATACCTCCGGGGAAGGACCCCGAACCCCTGCATCTGGTGCAACGCCTCCGTCCGGTTCCCGGCCCTCTTGGCCGAGGCCGAAAGGCTGGGCTGCGACTCCCTTGCCACCGGGCACTATGCCCGGATCGGCGAAGAAGAGGACGGGTCATTTTATCTGCTTCGTGGCCGGGATCGGGAGAAGGACCAATCCTATTTCCTCTATCGGCTGACGCAGAGGGAGCTCGCCAGGCTCATCTTCCCCGTCGGGGCCTACCTCAAGGAGGAGGTCTTCGCGCTCGCGAAAGAGGCGGGCCTCCTGGTCAAGCCAAAGGAGAGCCAGGACCTCTGCTTCGTCCCCGATAATGACTACCGCCGATTCCTGGCCGAGCACTCGAGGGACGGGATCCGGCCGGGTGAGATCGTCGATACTAAGGGCCGGGTCTTAGGCCGGCACGATGGGCTGCCCTTTTATACTATCGGCCAGCGGCGGGGCCTGGGACTGAGCTCGCCCGAGCGGCTCTATGTCCTGGCCCTCGAACCCGAAAGCAATAGGGTGATCGTCGGCCCGGAAAAGGGGCTCTACTCACGCGGCCTGATCGCCTCGGAGGTCAATTGGCTCGCCAAACCGCCCGCGGCTGAGCTAGAAGTAGAGGTGAAGGTCCGCTATCGCACCCCCGGAGCGATGGCGAGGGTCGAGCCCCTCAGCGGCAACAGGGCGAGAGTGGTCTTCATTGAGCCTCAAAGGGCGATCACCCCGGGCCAGGCGGCCGTCTTCTACCGCGGCGAGCGGCTCTTGGGCGGCGGGGTGATCGAGAGGGTCTTGCAGGGAGGACCGCGAAGCGGTGGATCGTGAGGAACGATCCTCAGCGATGCTGAGGCTTAGCGCGATCGAGAAGAGCTTCCTCCGGAATGGCCTCCCGCTTCAGGTCCTGGCAGGGCTCGACCTAGAGGTCCGGGAGGGCGAGTTCGTCTCCCTCCTCGGGCCGAGCGGCTGCGGGAAGACGACCTTATTGAACATCATCGCCGGGCTCATCCGGCCCGATTCCGGGCGGATCTTCCTCGATGGGCGAGAGGTCTCAAGCTGCCTGGGCCATGTGGCCTATATGCAGCAGGACGATCTTCTTTTACCCTGGCGGACGGCCCTGGAGAATGCCCTCCTCGGGCCCGAGCTGAAGGGGGCCGATCGTCGCCGGGCCCGGCACGAGGCCGAGGGGCTCTTCCACCGGTTCGGGCTGGAGGGGTTCGAGGATCACTATCCAGCGGAGCTCTCGGGTGGGATGCGCCAGCGGGTGGCCCTGATCCGGACCCTCCTCACGGGGAAGGAGCTCTTCCTCTTGGATGAGCCCTTCGGCTCACTGGATGCATTGACCCGGGGGGTCCTCCACCGCTACCTCTTGGGGGTTTGGGAGGAGTTCGAGAAGACGAGCCTCTTCGTCACCCACGACTTGGAGGAGGCGCTCCTCCTCTCCGATCGGGTCTATCTCCTCACTGCCCGACCGGCGAGGGTCAAGGCCGTCCTAGAAGTCCCATTCCCCAGGCCGCGTGAGCGAGCCGATCCCGGCTTCATCCGCCTGGAGAGGGAGCTCGAGCACTTGGTCCAGGAGGAGCTCCGTGCCCTTTAAATTCCGCGATTACCTCCCCCCTCTCGGCCTGATCCTGGGTTTCTTTGCCCTCTGGGAGCTGGTGGCCCGGAGGCTCGAGCTGCCCTTCATCCTCCCCGCCCCGAGCGGGATCTTCCTCAGGATGGCCCAGGACTGGCCCCTCCTCCTCCGCCATGCCCTGGTGACGCTCGAGGAGGTCCTCTTGGGGCTGGCAATCGCCTTCCTCTTCGGAATGGGGCTGGCCCTGCTCATCTTCCATTCCAGGACCTTCCAGCGGGCCATCTACCCCCTGATCATCGCGATCCAGAATGTCCCAGTCTTTGCGATCGCACCGATCCTGGTCCTCTGGCTCGGCTACGGCCTCTTCTCTAAAGTGGCCGTAGCCGCGTTGATCATCTTCTTCCCGCTGGTGGTGAATACGGTCGATGGCCTCAGATCGACCGATCAGGGGCTAATCGCCCTCTTCAAGGTCCTCGAGGCCAACCGGAGCCAGCTCCTCCTCAAGCTCCACTTGCCTCATGCCTTGCCGTTCATCCTCTCCGGCTGTAAGGTCGGGGTGACCCTGGCCGTCGTCGGGGCGGTGATCGGGGAGTGGGTGGGCTCCAATGCCGGCTTAGGCTTCCTGATGCTCTGGGCCAACGCTCGGCTCAAGATCGACCTCCTCTTTGCGGCCATCTTCTGGCTCGCGGCGTTGAGCATCATCCTCTTCGGCCTGGTCTCGCTCCTCGAGCGCCTGGCCCTCCCGTGGAAGAGGGTGAGGCGGGAGTAAAGAACGCAGGGGAAGGTGTGCTACGCTGCCTCCTGAGGCGAGCTGCTTGGCGCTGTGGGTGTGACGGTAGTGTCAGGTCTTGTATCTAACATTCGAGCGGCCCCACTCCTCTCATGCCCCTGAAAGCCTGTAGCTTAATAGCGTGAGCGGGTGTGCAGGGGCGTATGTAAAGGCTTTGAAAGGCAGGTCCTCAAGCTAAAATAGCTGAGCGCTAGCGGCGTTTGAGGGGCTGAGATTGTCGGCCCTGCTCCCGACTGCTATAGTTAAGATTGTAAAAGGCGATATGGAGAGAAAGCGCCCATGTATCATTTGAGAATCGGCTTGCTGCTCGCGCTGGGATTGGGATTGGCGTTCGCCCTCGGCCTGCAAGGGGCTGATGTCGAGCGGATTACTTTGATGCTCGACTGGCTCCC
>JBBIJD010000096.1:0-3713 GCA_037446135.1 Candidatus Fraserbacteria bacterium | reverse complement strand
CGCTCGGTGACAGAGACGAGCATGATGTTCATGATCCCGATCCCCCCGACTAGCAGTGAGATCGCCCCGACACCACCCAGGATTAGCATCATCGTCTGGACGCTCCCCTGGTAGGTCTCGATCATCTCCTTCTGAATCTGGACATTGTAGGGCGACCTCGTCCGGCCGAAGAAGCCCGGCCCGCCCTGGGCCTGCTGGTTCTGGTTTGGGCTCGTGAGCGTCTCCGCGAGGATGGCCTCGATCTCGGAGGCCGCCTGCTCGATGGCCTCGTCGCTCGCCGCCTGGGCGATATAAGAGGTGAACTGACGCGAGCCGGAGAGCCGCTGCGCGGTGCTCAAGGGGAGGTAGATCTGAGCGTCGAGGTCCTGGCGGCCCACTGTCCCTCGCGGGGCCATCACCCCAATGACGCGGAGGGAGACCTTCTGGCCCCAGACCTCGACCAAGAGGCTCTCCCCGAGAGGATCTTCCTCGCCGAAGAGGTCTTGTGTCACATCGGCCCCTAAGACCGCGACGGCCCGGCCATCATCGAGTGGGTGGATGAATCGGCCATTTTGGGGATAGAAGGGGTCGAAGAGGCTCGTATACTCCGGCGTGACGCCCAAGAGCGTTACATTCCAGCTCTTCCCCTCGATAACTGCCTGCCCCCGGCCCTCCGTGGTGGGGACGACCTGGGAGACATCAGGCGCGGCTGCTAGCTTGGCCGTCAATTCCTCCGTGAGGACCTGAGCCGAGGCCGCCGAGGCCAATGCCTGGGGGAAGATCGTGATAGTGATGGTCCGCATCCCCAGCCCCGAGATCCGGGCCATCATGCTCGCCGTGGCCCCGTTGACGATGGCGATGATCGCCACGACCGCGGCGACCCCGATCACGATCCCGAGGATCGAGAGAGCAGTTCGGAGCTTGTGGGCCCGCAGTGCGCCGATGGCTGTCCCTGTCATCTCAAGGATTCCCATGGCTGTCCTCCACAATTCGCCCATCTCGCAGGGCGATCCGGCGCTCCGCCCGCGAAGCGATCTCCCACTCGTGTGTCACGAGCAGGACCGTCCGGCCCTCCTTGTGCAGCGAAGTGAAGATGTCGATGATCTCCTCAGCTGTCTTGCTATCCAAGTTGCCTGTCGGCTCATCTCCGAGGAGGAGTCGAGGGTTGTTCACCAGCGCCCTGGCGATCGCCACCCTTTGCGACTCGCCCCCCGAGAGCTGGGTCGGCTCATGGCGGGCCCGCTCGAGCAAGCCGACCTTCTCCAAGCAGGCAAGGGCCCGCGCCCGCCGCTCTTTCGCCGGGACCCCGGCATATTTCAGTGGCAGCTCGACATTCTGTAAAGCGGTGGCACGGGGGAGGAGATAGAACTGCTGGAAGATAAATCCGATCTTCTCGTTCCGGATCTGGGCCAGCCTATCGCGCGAGAGTGTGCTCAGGTCCTCGCCGTCGAGGAGGACCTGACCTGAAGTCGGGCGGTGCAATGCGCCGATTAAGTGGAGGAGTGTAGATTTCCCTGACCCCGATGGACCGGTGATAGCCAAGAACTCCCGCTCAGCGATCTCCAGGTCGATCCCCCGCAGGGCGTGGAAGACGACCTCGCCCATCGGATAGTCCTTCGTAACATTCCTCAACGCGATCATGGCACCCCCGGCGGCAGCCCCGGCAGGGCAGAAGGGGCGGGCGGCCCCTCGAATCTCTGCTGGGCCGACCTCTCTGATGACTGCCCGGCAGAGGTGGTTCCGACCCCACGAGGCGAGAGGAGGATCTCGTCACCCTCTTCCAGTCCGCTCTTGATCTCCGCATACTGGTCGGTAGTCACCCCGATCTGGACCGGCTGGGGCTTGGCCTCCCCGTTCTCGACCTTCATCACCATCCAGCCCCGCGGGCCTTTAATGAGGCTGGAGATCGGGACCTGGAGGACACCCGTGGCGCTCGCCGTGATGATTTCCATCTTCACAGTGAAGCCCACCAGGATCGCTGGATCGGCCTCGGGGAGCTTCGCCGTCACGGTGACCGTCGTGCTATTGCCGGTCTTCTTGGCTATCCCCCCGACATCCACGATCTCGACGGGCCAGGTCCGGCCAGGGAGCGGCTCGATCACTGCTGTCCCCTTTTGCCCGACGGCCACCCCGGGGGCATCGAGCTGGTCGACGCTGGCCTCAATGAACAGCTCGCTAGTATCGATGAGGGCGAGGGTCCAGGCCTCAGATGAGGTCGTCGCCTGGTTGATCTCCGTCACCACCCCCGCGAAGGGGGCCCGCAGGGTGGTCCGCTCGTATTCCTCTAGCGCGATCTGATAGGCCAATTCCTTCTCCCGGATGTTCGCGGGAATCCCCTCGACCTTCGCCTCCTCCAGGCTCCGTTTCGCCTGGAGCAAGGCGAGTTCCTCACGGGTGTTGTCTAGCTTCACCAAGATCTGGCCAGGCTCGACCCGATTCCCGACTCTGACCAAGAGCTCGGATATCTTATCCCCATCGAAGGTGAAGGTGTATTTCTGCTTCGGGACGACGGTGCCGTAGGCAATGAGGGACTGCACGACATCCCCCCGGGTCACGAGAACGGTCTGACCTAGGGCCTTGGCCGCGGATGCAGAGTTCTTCCCGGCCCCCCAATGTGCCCAGCTGAGGTAGCCTGCCGCTCCGAGCGCGATCAGCAGGGCGGCCGCCAGTAACCATCTCCAGTGGACCAGCCTTTTCATTGGACCCATCCCTCCCAGTTCAACTCGAGCCCGAGGCTCGCGCGATACCTGAGATAAGCGAGCAGGAGAGTCACGCCCCGCTCCTTCGCGGCCTGCTCGAATTGGCTCTTCTCCTCTTGAAAGGCGTGCCAATCGCTCTCGCTCAGCAGGCCGGCGTCCAGCTTCGCTTTGTTCACGGTCTCTTCCAGGGCCCACTTCTCCTCCTCCAGCGGGAGGCGCTCGAGGTCCTCGAGCCCCTTCCGGAGCGCAGTCTCCCGCTCGAGAATGTTGTTCCTCACTTGCTCCTTCGTCGCCGCTAGCTGCGCTTTGGCCAACTCTAAGTTAGCAGCCGCGATCTTGACATTGAGGGCTCGGTCGGGCCGGAACAGCTCAAACGAGATGGTCCAACCGATCTTCCAGCCCTGCTCATCGAGGCCGGCCTCGAGCCCCAGCTCCGGAAGGGCAGCTAGTCGTGCCGCCCTCAGGGCCTTCTCGGCCTCGCTCAGTTTCTCCTGGGCCGCCTGCACTTCCGGGGCACTCGAGATGGCCGCGTCCAGGGTCTCCTCTCCTACCGGCTCGGCGGCCGCCCGGCCGAGGCTCTCCAGTGCGAGCTCGATCGGCATTAGCTCGAACTCGTAGTCTCCTCCCATCCCGAGAGTGATGCGCCCGAAGTCGGTCTTGGCTGCAGTATAAGCCGAGCGATACTGCTCCAACGCGATCTTGGCGTTGAGGACCTCTAGCTTCGCCTCCAGGAGGGAGGACCCCCCTTTCAATCCGGCGCGGACCTGTTCCTGCACCCGGGCCTGATAATCCTCTGCCTGCTGGAGGGTCGCCTCCGCCTGAGCGAGCAGGGCTTTTGTGCTGAGGAGGTTGCTATACGCCTCAATAGTCGCCAGCACGACGGCCTCACGAGCTCGCTCCAGGGCCGCTTGAGCCTGAGCTACGGCCCGCTGCTTGATGTGCAACTCCTCAGAGCCTATATCGAGTTGGGCCAGGTCCAGCTGCTGGGAGTAGCTGAGGCCCCAGCCGGGGATGGCCCATCCCCCGGTTTTGCTG
>JBBIJD010000095.1:0-3855 GCA_037446135.1 Candidatus Fraserbacteria bacterium | reverse complement strand
ATCATAACTCCCTCCCCGCGAGCTTGGAACTCCTCGCCCGCCTCCAGCAAGAGGGCCGAAAGGGCCTGATCCTCTACGGCGAGGGCAAAGAGCTGGCCGGAAAGCTGGCGCTCCAAGCGCGCGTGGCCGCGGCCTGGCGGGGGTTCCTCGGCTCGCGGATCGGCTTGGTCGGCCGCCCCTCGGACTGGCTGGTGGCCAGCAGGATCGAGCCTGCCCGATTGAGGAAGTTAGGGCTCGAGCTGGTCGAGCTCGAGGTCATGGAAGTCTTGGCGCGGGTCCGGGCCCTTTCAAGCCGCTCCTTCAAGAAGGAAGTAAAGGGGCTCGAACGGGGCCCAGTCCGCTGGAGCGAGCTGGACAAGGAGAGCCTCGAAGGGGCGATCCGGATCTATCATGCTCTCCGCGAGCTCGCTGAAGAGCACCGGCTTTCGGCCCTGACCGTCCGGTGCTTCGACCTCATCGGGCCGCTGCGGAACACCGGCTGCTACGCTCTCGCCAGGCTCAACGATGAGGGGCTCACCGCAGGCTGTGAGGGTGACTTACAGGCCCTCCTCTCGATGCACCTCGCGCGGCTCCTCACCGGACAGGCAGCCTTCATGGGGAATCTCGCCCGGCTCGAGCCTGGAAAGAGGGAGCTCCTCCTCGCCCACTGCACCTGCCCGCTCTCGCTGGCCTCTTCTTGTGAGTTCCGCTCGCACTTCGAGTCCGCCCTCGGCCTCGGGATTGCCGCCCGACTCCCCGCCGCTCGGGCCACGGTCTTCCGCATCGGGGGAGAGGAGTTCGACCGACTCTTCATTGCTGAAGGGGTCATCAGACCGTGGGAACCGGAGGAGGGGCTCTGCCGGACCCAGGTAGCCCTCGAGCTCGACCAGTCCAGGGATGAGCTCCTCGCGGAGCCGCTCGGAAACCACCTTATCCTTATCCTGGGGGCCCAAGGGGCTTTGATCGAGGCTCTCTTCAAGACCTATCTGGCAGGGAGGAGATGAGATGAGGGAAAGGGGAGTGAAGCCCTCCGCCGAGGGGGAGGTCCTCCTCGAGGGGAAGGGAGTCTGCAAGGGCTTCCCCGGGGTCTGGGAGTATCTGATCCTCGACCATGTCGACATCGATATTCAGGCCGGGGAGGTCCATACCCTCTTGGGCGAGAACGGGGCAGGGAAGACGGTCTTAGCGAATATCCTCTCCGGGTTCTATAGCCTCACTGAGGGCCAGGTCTATGTCCGGGGCCAGCCGGTTACCTTAAAGTCGCCGCGGGATGGGCTGCGGCACGGGGTCGGGATGGTCCATCAGGAATTGATGCTCGTCCGCACTTTCACCGTGGCGGAGAATGTGGCCCTCGGGCTGACGGAGTTTAATCTCTCCTACCCGATCCGGCAGGTGGAGAAGCGCGTAAGGGAGCTCTCCGAGCGCTACGGCCTCTGGGTCGATCCCCGTGCCCGGATCGAGGACCTCTCCGCCGGGGAGCAGCAGCGGGTCGAGATCATCAAGGTCCTCTACCATGATCCTGATGTGATCATCCTCGACGAGCCGACCTCTTTGCTCACACCTGAGGAGGCCGAGCACCTCTTCGCTGTCCTGAGGGGGATGGCCGCCGAAGGGCATGGGGTCCTCTTCATTACCCACAAGATGAAGGAGGTCTTCCAGGTCTCGGACCGGGTGACCGTCCTCAAGCTGGGGAAGGCGATGGGGACAAAGATGCTCACGGAGACAAATGAAGAGGAGCTCTCCCGGCTGATGTTCGGCGAGCATGTGGCCATCCACATCGAGAGGAAGCCGGTCAAGAGCGATAAAGTAGCCCTCGAGGTCCGGGACCTCCAGGCCCGCGGGCCGGAGGGTGAGCCGGCCTTGAGAGGGGTCTCCTTCGCCATCCGCGAGGGTGAGATCCTCGGGATCGCCGGGGTGGCGGGGAACGGCCAGTCGGAGCTGATCGAGGTCCTCACTGGCTTGAGAAGGGCGACCGCGGGCCAGGTCATCGTCTTCGGGAAAGACCTGACCAACCGCTCGCCGCGGGAGTTCATCGAGGCCGGGGTGGCCCACATCCCGGAGAAGCGGCGGGAGATCGGGGTCGTCGAGCCGATGAATGTGGCGGAGAATATCGTCCTCAAGGACTACCGGAAGCCGCCATTCTCTCGCCACTCCGTCCTGAATATCCCTTACATCACCAAGCACTCGGAGAGGGTCGTTAAGGAGTTCGAGGCCCTCGTCCCCGACCTTTGGCGCTCCCAGACGCGGATCCTCTCCGGAGGGAACATCCAGCGGCTCATCCTGGGGAGGGAGACCTGGCGGAGGCCGCCGCTGATCATCGCCGCCCACCCGACCGAGGGGCTCGATGCGAGGGCGATCCGCCATACCTGGGGCCTCTTCCTGAAGTTGCGGGAGGAGGGGACGGCGATCCTCCTCGTCTCAGAAGACTTGGATGAGGTCATGGCCCTCTCGGACCGGATCGCGGTGATGTTCGAGGGGAAGATCGTCGGGCTCGTCGAGGGGGCCGAGGCCCGTCGGGAGGAGCTCGGGCTCTTGATGGCCGGCGTAAAGGCTTGACGGCGGACTTGTATAACTGAAGGGGAGACATGCTATAATCCTTACGGGTGGAGTCGATGATGGCTCCACCGAAGCTGAAGGAGGTGGGTTCAAATGAGATTGCGAATGGTTCTGGCTGTGGTGTTGGTGGCCACGGTCGGGCTGACGGCCAGCTTGGGGCAGGTCACGGCCCAGCCGAAGGCCATCTGTCTCTACTTCGACCAGACCGGGCGGGGGGACCTCAGCTTCAATGACATGGCCGCGCTCGGGGCGGAGCGAGCAGTAGAGGAGTTCGGCCTCGCGCTGAAGGAGGCCACCGCCAAGGGGCCGGAGAGCTATCTTCCCGACCTTTTGGCCTTCGCCCGCTCCGGGGAGTGTGCCCTGATCATCGGGGTCGGGTTCCTCCTGGCGGCCGACCTCCCCGAGGCCGCCCGCCAGGTCCCGGCACAGAAGTTCGCCTTCATCGACGGCTCCTCCGGCGGGATAAAGAACATCCTCGGCCTGCTCTTTAGAGAGGAGCAGGGCGGCGCACCCGCGGGAGCCCTGGCCGCCCTCACAGCGATCGCCGATGGGGCCAAGGCCGTCGGCTTTGTGGCCGGGATGGAGATCCCACCGGTCTGGCGGTATGAGGCCGGCTATCGCTATGGAGTCTATTGGGGCCTCAATTGGTATAAGGAGCGGTTCGGCGGGGAGCCCAAGCTCCAGATCCTCGGGACCTATGTCGGGCGGTTCGACGATCCCGCAGGCGGCAAAGTAGCGGCCACGACCCAGATCCAGCAGGGAGCTGATGTGATCCTCGGGATCGCCGGGGCCACCCACCTGGGCGTCTTCGATGCCGCGGAGGAGGCTGGCCGGGCCGCTGGTCGGGAGTTCGGCCCGCCCTACGGCCTGGGGGCCGATGCGGCCCAGGAGTGGATCAAGCCGGGGTTCATCCTCGCCAGCGCCCGCAAGAGGGTCGATGAGGGGGCCTATGTGGCCATTAAACAAGTTGTAGAAGGGACCTTCCAGGGCGGGCAGGACCTGCTGTTGGGGATTGCCGAGCTCGGGGTCGGGATCAGCACTGTAAAGGATATCCTGGACTTCATCAACATCGCTATCAATGCAGGTGCACTCTCTTCAGCCGAGAGGGGAGCGACCTTCGAGAAGATTATGCTCATGCGTGATGCCCTGCCTTACTGGGTCTGGGCCGGTGTCTTCGAGCTCCAGTCAAAGATCATCAGCGGCGAGATTAAGCCCCCCAGCCCCAACACCTTCGAGGAGATCCAAGCGATTAGGCAGCAATATCCATAAACTTTGGATAATGGATAAGCCTTAAGGATGCCCCCGCCTCGCCCGAGGCGG
>JBBIJD010000094.1:0-3904 GCA_037446135.1 Candidatus Fraserbacteria bacterium | reverse complement strand
GGATGCCACCGGAGGAGCGGGAAGCGATGGGCCGTCGCGGGCGGGAGTATGTGGAGGAGCATCACGACATCCGCAAGCTGGCCGAGCGCTTGGAACAGGTGCTATTCGCGGCCCTGGGAAGAAGGCCTGGCCGATGACCGCAGGCGCAAGATTGAAGCCCATTCTACCAAGCTTTGGCTGGGCTGCTCATTCTCAAGGATATCCTGGTCTATACACGGAATCCACGCCATTGTCTCTCCGATCTCCCTAAAAGGGAGGGAGATGATAGGTGATATAGGATGGGGTTGAAGAGATTTGTATATTGGCAAGAAGAGGGCATGTGGGTCGGATACCTCGAAGGGATCTGATCAAGAAATTGGAGGAGATGGGCTGCGTCTTCCTCAGGCACGGAGGCGCTCCTTGGCACGGTGATCTTGATCTTGGAGCAGTTTCTTTAGCCCCTGATGACCCTATAGCCCGGAGACTAGTGCCGGTGGAGGCCCTCTTGATGGATATCACTCGAGCCCTGGGGGCGTCATTTGCCTGGAGAGCTGAAATAGATAAGATAAATATGTTGGAGCTCTCGGCGCGATGGGCATAATCTTGGTTACCGGCGGGGCGGGGTTCACTGAGCTGACCCTGGACCCTGGCGTATGAGGTTTTAGCGTCCCCTACAAGGCCGATAATCGGGTGTTACAGACTCTGCGATTTCGGGTATAGTAGAGGAGCCTCTAGATCATCGGAGGTAGAGCGATGGCAACCAAAGGCTTAGAGCGAATCGAGGTCAACCCCAAAGTAATGCTGGGCAAGCCGGTAATCAAGGGCACCCGGATTACCGTTGACCTGATCCTGAGGAAGCTGAGCGAGGGAGCGACTGAAGAGGATCTTCTGGATGCCTACCCTCATCTCTCTCGGGAAGACATCCGAGCAGCGCTGGCCTATGCGGCGCAGGCATTGGCATTTGAGGAGACGATCGCTCTATAGCCCAGATGCGTTTCCTCGCCGATGAGAGCTGTGATTTCGCGGTGGTCCGCGCCCTGCGGGCCGAGAAGCATGATGTCCTCGCGATCTTGGAAGGGCGCCGTGGAGCTGGAGATCAGGATATCATCGAGTTGGCAAGGCAGGAGGAGAGGATTCTTCTCACAGAGGATAAGGACTTTGGTCGTTTAGTCTATCTCGCTGGGGCACCTAGGGTCGGGGTAATCCTCCTGCGGTTTCCGGCGAGGGTAAGGGGAGAACTCTGCGATGCGGTAGTGAGGCTGATAAAGCAGCATGGTGAGAAGCTCCTGGGCTCTTTCGTTGTCCTGCAACCCGGACGGGTCCGTATCAAGCGAGCGCTATGAACTATGGCGGCAAGCGGGAAGGTGAAGGTGATAAAGCGATGAGCACGATCTTAGTCACCGGCGGGGCGGGGTTCATCGGCTCACATGTGGTCGAGGCCCTCATCGCCGAGGGGCATAAGGTGGTCGTAGTGGATGATCTGTCCACGGGGAAGGAGGAGAACCTCGATCCGAAGGCCATCTTCTACAAGATGGACCTCTGCGATCCCCGGCTGGGGGAGGTCTTCGCTCAAGAGGGGATCGAGTGGGTAGACCATCATGCGGCCCAGATCGATGTGCGAAAGTCGGTCTCCGACCCTAAGGAGGATGCCCGGGTCAACCTCCTGGGGCTATTGAACCTCTTGGAGAGCTGTCGTCGCTATGGGGTCAAGGGGATCGTCTTCGCCTCCTCTGGAGGGGTGGTCTACGGCGAGCCCGAAGGGCTCCCAGTGGCCGAGGATCATCCCAAAGGCCCCCTCTCGCCCTACGGCGTGAGCAAGTTAACCTCGGAATATTACCTTTATTGCTATTATCGCCTGCATGCTCTGCCATATATCGCGCTGCGCTACGGCAATGTCTATGGCCCGAGACAGGACCCTCACGGCGAGGCCGGGGTGGTAGCGATCTTCGCTGGGAAGATGCTTTCCGGCGAGGCGCCCACCATCTTCGGGGACGGCGAGCAGCTCCGGGATTATGTCTTCGTCGAGGATGTGGTCAAGGCCAACCTCTTAGCGATGAGGGCCTTGGGGCGCGTGGCACGCCCAGCCGCGGGGAAGACCTCTTCCCCAAGGTGGCCTGCCACCTCAATTGATGATCGAGCCTACAACATCGGGACCGGGGTCGGGACAAGCGTGAACGAGCTCTTTTCCCGACTCGCGAGGCTCACCGGCTTCCGCGGCAAGCCCAGGAGAGGGCCCGAGCGGCCGGGCGAGCTGCGGCGGATCTTCTTGGATGGCTCCAAAGCGAGGGAGGAGCTCGGCTGGGAGCCCTCTATCGAGCTCGAGGAGGGCCTGAGGAGGACGGTCAATTCCTTGAGATCTCCAAGGCCGAGTTAAGTAAGCGAGGGATCGGGCCATGCCGTCCTCTGCGGCTCGCCGAGAGGAGCTTATTTATTTTATACTTCGCTGCCCAGCAGGCTGCCGAGATGGCTGTTGAGATGGAGGGGCCATAGTTGATCGAGGCCGAAGGACCATTATTAGTATTAGGCCCTTGAAACTGCTCCGTTTGAGCGTTAAGCTAAACTGCTACCCCGCGGGCGGTGATCCAGGCCAGCCAGAGAATTGGAGGCCCGCGAAAGGCTTAAAGGCCTGCTGGAAGACAGGGCTCCTATTGAATGAGGGTGAGGACGGGGACCGTATGGCGTTGCAGATTCAGCTCGGGCTGAAACGGCTCATAGATGTTCTGGCCAGCCTAGTGGGCTTGCTCCTCTTGGCCTTTCCCTTTCTGATCATCGCCCTGGCGATCAAGCTCGACTCGAAGGGGCCGGTCTTCTTTAGACAAGAAAGGGTGGGTAAAGATGGCCGGGTCTTTAAGCCCTGGAAGTTCCGGACGATGGTCGAAGGGGCGGTGGAGCAGGGCCTGGGCTACAATGTGGCCAGGGACGATCCCCGGATCACTCGAGTCGGGCGGTTCCTCCGGGAGTGGGGCTTAGACGAGCTCCCCCAACTCATCAATGTCCTGCGGGGCGAGATGAGCCTGGTAGGGCCTCGGCCGACCCTTCCCTATCAAGTCGAGCGCTACGACGCCCTCCAGCGGAAACGGCTCTTAGTGAAACCGGGGATCACCGGCTGGGCCCTCATCCATGGGCGGAACCTCCTCTCCTGGGAGGAGCGCATAAAATACGATATCTGGTATGTCGAGCACTGGTCGATCTGGCTCGACTTGTGGATCCTGCTCAAGACGATCTGGGTGGTCCTGATCAAGCGGGAGGGGGTCTACGGCCCCGGCGGGGTCAACGATGACTTTACCGGCCCCAGTCCTCAAGTCGAGAGGGCAGGGCAGAATGAGAGATAAGCTCCTGGTCTACGGCGCCAGCGGCCATGGGAAGGTGATCCTCGACATCGTCGAGCGGGAGGGGAGATACAAGATAGCTGGGCTCATCGATGATAATCCCTTGCTCCAGGGGCAAGATTTCTTTGGCTATCCGATCCTCGGGGGCTTTGAGCTCCTAAATGAGCGGACCTATCATGATTGTCAGCTCCTCCTGGCCATCGGCGATAACCTGGCCAGGAGGAGGCTCTGGGAGAGGTTAAAGCCATTGGGCTATCAACTGGCTATCGCCGTTCATCCCTCGGCTCAGATCGGCAGGGCCGTTTCGCTGGGACCAGGGACGGTGGTCATGGCCACCACGGCGATCAACTCCGGCACCAGGATCGGGGAGAATGTAATCATCAATACCGGGGCGACGATCGACCATGACTGCTTGATCGGGGACTATGTCCATATCTCACCGGGCGCTCACCTGGCAGGGAATGTCACGGTGGGGGAACTCTCACATATCGGGATCGGGGCGAGTGTCGTCCAAGGGATCAAGATCGGCAAAGGGGTGATCATCGGCGCCGGGGCTGTTGTGATCGAAGATATCCCGGACCATGTCACCGCCGTGG
>JBBIJD010000093.1:0-3960 GCA_037446135.1 Candidatus Fraserbacteria bacterium | reverse complement strand
TCCATGACTTCGCCACCCATCCTGAGGGACGGCCAGTGGAGATCGAGGAGCCGCCGGAGCTCTCTATGACCCTGACCAAGCTCGAGTTCGACCATCGGGCCTGCAACCTCCTCGAGGCCAGAGGAGTGGTCACACTCAAGGACCTCCTCGCCAAGACGAGGGAGGAGATCTCCGACATCCACGGGTTCGGGGAGAAGACCCTGGAGAAGGTGGAGCGGCGGCTGGCGGAGCTGGGCTATTCCCTGAAGAGCGAGAAGGAGAAGCGCGGTGCGCCATCGAAAGAAAGTGAATAAGCTCTCCAGGCCCCATGAGGAGCGGAAGAGCCTCTTGCGGGGCCTGGTGAAGAGCTTGATCGAGCATAAGAAGGTGGATACGACCCTCGCCCGGGCCAAGGAGCTCCAGCGCGAGGTCGAGCGGCTCATCACTCTCGCCCGCCGCGGGCCAGAGGACAGCCATGCCCAGCGGCTGGCCTTCCGCTTCCTCCAGGACAAGGAGGCGGTGAAGCGGCTCTTCACGGAGATTGGGCCGCAGTATAAGGAGCAGAATGGGGGCTACACCAGGGTCGTCAAGCTCGGGCCGCGCCAGGGCGACGGGGCCGAGCTGGCCCGCCTGATGCTCGTCTGAGCTCATTCAGAGTTGGACCGAGCGAGGTTCGAAGAGCTGGTAGGGGAGGCGGTCGCAGGCCTCCCCAAATTCTTTCTCGACCGCTTGGAGAATGTAGCGATCATCGTCGCGGACTATCCCGGCCTCGAAGCGGAGGGGCGCTTTAAGAAGAGGAGCATCCTCGGCCTCTACCATGGGGTCCCTCGCCCGGAGCGGACCGTCTGGGCCCAGTATCCCCTGCCCGATATGATCTATATCTACCAGAAGAACATCGAGGCCCTCTGCCGGACCGAAGAGGAGGTCCGTGAGCAGATCCGAAAGACGGTGATCCACGAGCTCGCCCACTACTTCGGCCTCAGCGATGAGGAGATCGCAAGGCTCCAGCAGGAGGGCTGAGCTGAGCAGGCTCACCGACTGAGGAGGATGATCCCCACCTGGACTAAGCCGATGACGAAGCCCAGGATCGCTCCGAACCAGGTGATCGCCCGGAGTTGCTCGCCCGTCACTCTCACGATCAGGCGCTCCACCTCCTCGGTGGAGAGGCTCTCGACCTGCTCGCGCACCAGGCCCTTGATATCCAAGGCCGCAAGGATCTTCGGTGTCTCCCGCTCCAGGAGCTGCCCGAGCTGCTCCGCTGCCAACCCTTCGGCCTTGAGGATCAGCCCCTGAGGGATGTAATCTTTCAGCCTCCCGATCGGCCTCTGGAGGAGGAGCTCGAGCCTTCCTGAGAGGAATTCCCCGAGCGCCCCCTCAGCCGCAGGGGCCCGGATGGCCTTGAGAATCTGTTCGACTAGTAACTCGCTGAGCGCCGGGCCAGGGAGGAGCTCCTTCACCGGCCGGGCTCGGAGCCTCTCCAGCCCCGCCTTCGCTACCCCGACCAGCCGCTTGTGGAGCTCTGGGCTCCTCACCAGGCCGAGGAGGGCGTCCCCGAGGGCCTCCTCCGCCCTCTTCAGGAGCTCCGGCTCGAGCCGGAGCTCCGAGAGCCGCCGCTCGAGGAGTGCCTCGATGGAGTCGATGAGGGCTCGGTAGATCCCGCGCTGGACCTCCGGACTCCCGACCAGCTCAGCCACCCGCGGGGCGAGCTCCTCCACCCCCTGGTCGATCCGGAGCTTCAGCTCCTCCTGGGAGATGACGAAGGTCTCGAAGAGCCCGAACTTCATCCGATCCCAGAGCGATTCCTCGTTGAACTGCTCGCTCATCAGCCGGTCAACCAGCTCATAGAGGTGGAGCTTAATCCTCTTCTGGAGATGCTCGTCCTCCAGGGCTCTCGCCAGCCGGGCGAGGACCCCGGGGAGGAGCTCTTCCAATTTGGCATAGGCCGCGAGGCGGAGTGGCTCAGGGAGGAGGCTCCCCAGGGGGCGGTCCTTCCGGAAGAAGGCCTCGATCCGGTCAGCGAGGAACTCCCGGAGGCCCCGCTCGAGCCGCTCGTCCTCCGCTAGCTCGGCCAGGAACTCCCCCAGCCTCCGCGGGAGGCTTTCGAGGAGATCCTGCGGGAGGAGCTCTTCGATTGGCCGGGCTAGGGCCTCTTCCACCCTCCGGCTGAGGTGCGCGCGCAGGAGCGCCTCCAGCTCCGGGCTGTGCAGGAGCGAGGCGAGCCAGCTATTCATTCGCTCCTTGAGGCCGGCGATAAAATCGGCCCACTCCTTTTGGAGCTGGGGCGGGATCAGTGAGTTCAGGCTCCCCAGCTCGCGGGCGAGGAGCCCCTGGACCTGCTCGTGGATGAGCTCGGCGAGCTTGGCCCTCATTTCCGGGGCGGCGAACCGCCGCGAGATCGCCTCCTCAGTGAGGAGGTGCTCCCCCACGGCCTGGGCGATGGACTCCGCCAATTCTGCCCTCTTGCGAGGGATCAGCCCAGGGGTGAAGGGGAGCCGGAGCCCGAAGAGCCTCTTCTCCTTATGGGGCCTGAAGAGCATTCGGATCGCCACCCAGTTCGTGAGGTAGCCGACGAGGGCGCTCACGAGGGGGATTGAGGCCAGAAGGAGGTAGCTGGGCTGGATCGTAAGCATCTCGAACCAGTTTAGCAGGGGGAGAATCGCGTGGCAAAGGGGGTTCGAGCCGAGAGTTGACCCGCCTTCGTCGATGGAGTATCCTGCGTTAGGTGCCAGGCGTGGGACAGGCCGAAGGAGGGAAAGAACCGTGGCGATGTATGATGTCAGCCATTTAGGGCTGAAGTGTGCCCAATGCGGGGCGGACATCAAGGAGCTCCCCTTCCAGCCATCGCAGGACCGACCGGTCTACTGCTCTCAATGCGCCCGAGAGCGGAAGCCGAGGTCGAGGTTCGGCGGGGGGCAGAGGGGCTACTCCCGCAGGGGCCGCTGAAGCGGACGAACGGGACCAAGGGGGGCCGCCGGCCGGAGCTGGCGGCCCCTTTCCATACTCTCACAGGCTCGGCTCTTAGGCGATGAGATGAAGACCCTCGACCGGTATCTCTTACGGGAGCTCGCCTTCCCCTTCCTGATCGCCCTCGTCGGGTTCCTCATCTTCATCCTCCTCAACCTCATCCTCGGACTGCGGGACTTCATGCTCGACCGGTCGATCAGCCTCTGGACGATCCTCGAGCTCTTGGCCTATCAGCTCCCCTTCTTCCTCGTCCTCTCGCTCCCGGTCGCGACATTGTTTGCCATCTTCCTAGCCTTAGGGAGGCTCGTCCACGACCGGGAGATCATCGCCTTGCAAGCGAGCGGCCTCTCCCTCAAGAGGATCGTCCTCCCCATCCTCATCGCCAGCCTCTTCATCAGCGGGTTCGGCCTCTTCCTCAACGACCGGATGGTCCCCTGGGCCAACCAGCGCTACCAGGGCCTCATCCGCCAGCTCATCCTCAAGAGGTCGGCCCCGCAGATCCAGGACAATACCTTCTTCAGAGACCCCCAGGGGCGCTTCTTCTATGTGAAGCACTACGACCGGGAGAGCGGGAGGCTCGAGGGGATCATGGTCTACGACCTCACAGGGGCCGCCTACCTCCCCGAGCTTGGGGGCCGCTACCCCAATGTGATCGTCGCCGATGAGGGGAGTTGGGACGGCGAGATCTGGCGCCTCAAAGATGGCGTGGTCCACAAATACGACGAGAAGGGCCACCTCGAATACGAGCTCCAATTCGAGTCCCTCTCTATCGATGTCGGCGGGGGCCTGGAGCAGCTCTTCCTCACCTCGCGGACCCCCCAGGAGATGAGCCTCGCGGAGCTAGCGGCCCAGATCCGACTCCTCCGGGCGAGCGGGCTGCGGGCCGAGGGGCTGATCGTGGAGTATCATTCCAAGCTCTCGATCCCCCTGGCCGGCTTTATCTTCGCCCTCTTCGGGGCCCCGTTGAGCCTGATCTTCTCCACCAGGAGCCGGGCCGCGGGGATCGTGCTCGGGGTC
>JBBIJD010000092.1:0-4352 GCA_037446135.1 Candidatus Fraserbacteria bacterium | reverse complement strand
AGTGGCGGGACAGGGAGTCGAACCCTGAACCTCACGGTCATGAGCCGCGCGCTCTAGCCAAATTGAGCTATCCCGCCAGAATAGCATTCGCCCGGGACGGCCTCTTCTTCTGGTTGCGGGGGCTGGATTCGAACCAGCAACCTCCGGGTTATGAGCCCGACGAGCTTCCAGTTGCTCCACCCCGCGCGCTTGAGAGTGCCGAGGGCGGGAGTCGAACCCGCACGAGGTCACCCTCAGCGGATTTTAAGTCCGCTGCGTCTACCACTTCCGCCACCTCGGCCTTCTTGGAGCGGGAAACGGGACTCGAACCCGCGACCTTCTGCATGGCAAGCAGACGCTCTACCAGGCTGAGCTATTCCCGCGCTCTGGTTTATTATAAGTCCGCGCGATTGGACTGTCAAGCGCGGGCGGGTGGTGCGAAGGGCGGGAGTCGAACCCGCACGGGGTGTGAGCCCACTAGCTCCTAAGGCTAGCGCGTCTGCCGGTTCCGCCACCTTCGCTGGTCTGGTGCGCCTGGAGGGACTCGGACCCCCAACCAATGGCTCCGAAGGCCACCGCTCTTCCAATTGAGCTACAGGCGCGAGCTTAAAGCTCGACCTTTATCTTCCCCGGCCCTCCGGACCGGAGAAGGTTAACGGTGCAGGCGGAGCCTGCCTGGGAGGGACGACGGGACTCGAACCCGCAGCCCCTGCGGCCACAGCGCAGTGCTCTTACCGATTGAGCTACGTCCCTCTGGGGCGCCTGGCGGGACTCGAACCCGCGGCCCTCTGCTTAGAAGGCAGATGCTCTATTCCGACTGAGCTACAGGCGCAAGTTCGGAGCGGAAGACGGGAATCGAACCCGCGTCTCCGGCTTGGAAGGCCGGTGCTCTCCCATTGAGCTACTTCCGCTGATCTGGTCGGAGGGGCGGGATTCGAACCCGCGACCTCAGCGTCCCGAACGCTGCGCGCTACCGAGCTGCGCTACCCTCCGAGCTATCCAGCCTACCTTGGATATTTTAACCGAATCGACCGCCCATTGGCAATAGCAGAAGAGGTATAGGCCGGCCCGACCGGGCCGGCCTACACTCACAAGGCTAACTGAAGTCCCGGTTACTCGCTGAGCGAGAGGTAGTGGGCCAACCCTTGGCGATCTAACACTGTGAGGAGGACCGTCCCCCCTTGTTTAATTTGGGAGATGAGCTTATTCCACTCCTCCACGGAGTTGACCGGCTGACGGTTGACCTCCAGGATCACATCCCCCGGCTCCAGTCCGGCCCAATAGGCCGGGCTCCCAGGGTCAACTCCGATGATCACCACCCCTTGAGAGGCGGCCAGCCCGAGCCTTTGGGCCAACTCCGGGGAATTCCCCTGAACGGTGAGCCCGAACCGCTTGGTCCCCTGGCCTTGGGACTGGCTCTGGGGCTGCTGGAGCGCGGCCTGGCTCGGCCGCTCACCCAGGGGGACCTCAAGTGTCAGCCGCTCCTTCTCTCGGAGGACCTCCAGCTTGACCCGCTCCCCGACCTGCTTGAACATGATCGCCTGCTGGAGCTCATCGGTATTGTGGACCGGCTGGCCGTTGACGCTGAGGATCACATCCCCTCGCCGGAGGAGCCCATCCGCCGGGGAGCCCCGCACTACATCATTGACCAAGACACCTTCACCGGCCCTGATCCCGAAATAATCGGCCAGCTCGGGAGTGATGTCCCGGATGTAGACCCCAAGCCAGGCCCTTGTCACCTTCCCCTTCGCGATCAGCTCCGGCAAGATCTTCTTTACGCGGTTGATCGGGATGGCGAAGTTGATCCCCTCGCTGTTGGCGGCGATCGCGGTATTGATCCCGACCACCTCACCCGCAGCATTCACTAGTGGACCGCCGGAGTTCCCGGGATTGATCGCGGCATCGGTCTGGATCATGTGCTGGAAGGAGCCGTTCCCATCGGGGCGGGGGACTGTCCGCTCCAGTGCGGAGATGATCCCTGCGGTCACGGTGTGCTGGAAGCCGAGCGGGTTCCCAATGGCGACGACCCAATCGCCGATCTCGAGCTGATCCGAGTCGCCCAGCTCGACCGTGGCCAGCCCTTGGAGATTGCCCTTGACCCGGAGGACGGCCACATCGAGCTCGCTATCCTGGCCGATGACTTCCCCGGCGAACCTCTGACCATCGGGGAAGATCAGGTTGATCGAGGTCGCCCCCTCGACCACATGGTTATTGGTGAGGAGGTATTTCTGGCCATTGTATTCGATGAGGAAGCCCGAGCCGATCGCTGGCTCGACCTCCCGCTCCGGGTAGGGGCTCTCCCCGAAGAACCGCTTGAAGAACGGGTCGTTGAAGAGTCGCTCGAAGGGGTTATAGACTTCCTGCTCGATGGTCACCGCGACCTGGGCGACCGCTGGGCTGGCGGCCCGGATCGCCGCTTTGATCGCGCTCTGCCCAGCCGCGACGATCAGGCTCTCCAGCTGCTCCTTGCTCAGGTCTTCCAGGGCGACCGGGAGCTTTGAGGGCTCCCTCTCCGTCTCCACGGTGGCCGGCTGGGCCGACGATTCCGCAGTGAGCCCCGCGACCGGTGCCCCCTGAGACGGGCCGCGATGGGTCACTACCAAGGAGAAGCCGAGCGCGAGGATCGCGACCGTCACGATCGAGATTAAAAGAAACTTTTTCATCTTCACCTCCGTATCCCACAGCTCCTACTCCAGCTCCAGGTCCTTTTGGCGCTTCAGAAGGCGATTTGATTATAAAAGCGGTGCCAAGAGCTGTCAAGGGGGCTGCGGGTGAAAATTCGGTGAAAAACCTCCCCGGTGACCGGGTTCCCGAGGAGAAAATTCTCATGGCCGGGGCTTGAATCGGGGCCGCCGAGATGCTATCATTAACCGAGTGGAGCTTTCGGGACGTGGCGCAGCCTGGTAGCGCGCTGGCATGGGGGGCCAGAGGTCACCGGTTCGATTCCGGTCGTCCCGACCAGAACCCCACCCGGTAAAGGTGTTCCAAATCACTGGCGAGCCCCCAGGGGACTGCTATCCTCAAAGAGGGAAGAACTATGACAAGGCATGACACTAAGGAGATGGCTTCGATCCCGGCAGAGACGGAGGCCTTCTTCCGTGGCGATGCGCTACGGATCCGGGTCTTCCTCGAGAAGTATGCCCTCAGGACTAGAGAGGGCGAGCTCTTGGAGCGGGTCCCTCCGGAGATGTGGCGGCGGATCGCCCGGGAGATCGCCTCAGTCGAGCCGGACAGAGGGGGGTGGGAGGAGCGGTTCTACTGGCTCCTAGAGGGATTCCGTTTCATCCCCGGCGGGCGGATCATGTTCGGCGCGGGCCAGCCCCGGAGAGTGACATTATTCAATTGCTATGTTATTCCTATCAAGGAGGACTCGATCGAGGGGATCTTCGACTGGTGCCGCGAGGCGGCCAGGACCTATTCCTATGGCGGCGGCGCGGGGGTCGATATCTCAATTCTCCGCCCCAAAGGGACCCCGGTCAACAATGCCGCGATCTACTCGAGCGGGGCAGTCTCGTTCATGGACCTCCTCTCGATGACGACGGGGACGATCGGCCAGGCCGGGAGACGCGGAGCGCTGATGATCACCATGAGGGTCGATCACCCGGACATCCCTGATTTCCTCGGGGTCAAACGCGACCTCTCTAAGGTCACTTACGCCAACATCAGTGTCCGCGTCAGCGATGCCTTCATGGAGGCGGTCGAGCGAGACGGGGAGCTCACCCTCTGGTATGAGAGCGAGGCCGTCCCGCGGGTCGAGCGGCGCGTCCGAGCCCGCGAGCTCTGGGAAAAGCTGATCCAGGCCGCCTGGGAATCAGCCGAGCCGGGGGTGATCTTCTGGGATACGGTCAAACGGGAGTCGACAACCGAATACAATGGGATGGAGGTCCTCACCACTAACCCCTGTTCGGAGATTACCCTCGAGCCCTACGGATGCTGCGATCTTGGGAGCATTAACCTCTCCGCCTTCGTTAAAGATGAGTTCACCCCCCAGGCCCAGGTCGATTGGGAGGGCCTGGAGCGGGCTCTCCGGTATGGCGTCCGCTTCCTCGACGATGTCCTCGACTACGGTGCAGACCGCCACCCCCTTCCGCAGCAGCGGGAGGCCTCCCTCCGTTCTAGAAGGATCGGGCTGGGGTTCACCGGGCTCGGTGACTCCCTGATCAAGCTCGGAATGAAATACGACACCGAGGAAGCGATCGTCTTCGTCGACCGGCTCTTCGAGCGGATCAAGCACATCGCCTATGAAGAGAGCGTGGCCTTAGCCCGAGAGAAAGGGCCTTTCCCGGCCTTCGATCCGAAGAGGCACTTCCAGTCGCCCTTCATCCAGCGGCTTGACCCGGCCTTGCAGAAGGAGATCAAGGAGCATGGCCTGC
>JBBIJD010000091.1:0-4483 GCA_037446135.1 Candidatus Fraserbacteria bacterium | reverse complement strand
TCGCGGCTCGAGCGTCGAGTTGAGCTCAATAGTGCTTCGACCATGGCCTGAGAGGGCTAGCTCGAGCTCGACCTTCGCGTTCCCAGCCCAGACGCAGACGACATCCACGGGGCAGCGGGAGTCCTCCAAGACCTGCGTGAAGGTCACAAGCAGGCCCTCGACCTGGGCAGCCTGGCCGATTCCAAGGGTGAAGGGCTCATCCAGCTCCGCATGGACCGGCCACCAGTTCAGCAATTCATCGCAGCCTAGGAGAAGCAAGGCCAAAGCCATTAGCCCGCCGCGCAAGAGCTGCCTGCCCATCGCCTCTCTATAGTATCATGCCGATCTCCGCTGTCAAGGAGCCCCCCTTGCTTGCGGTCCGATCCTGAGACTGCTATCCTTGATAGAGCGATGCGCCCCCGGATTCGCTACGCAAAGGTCGCCTTAGTCATCCTCGGCCTGGCCTTGGCCTTCCTCCCTTCCGGCGCCGGCGGCCGCTTGTGGCCGGAGCCTCAGCCCCCGCCTAAGCCGCTCATCTCGCATAACCCTAAGATCGAGACAGCCCTCGAGCTGGCGCTAATTCAAGCCCAGGGCTTGGCCGGGGCTGGCCGAGTGCAGGTCAATATCGAGCTTATCAGCCCGGTGAGCCCCGCCGATCTGGCTCAACTCTCCGGCCTCGGTGTGGCCGTCGAGGCCTATTCAGCTAATCTAGTCCGCGCCCTCCTCCCAGCAGATAAACTGGGGGCGGTGGCCCAGCTCCCCCGGATAGCCTTCATCCGAGGGCCCTACAAGCCGATCCCTTTAGAGGAGAGCCTCGGCCCGATCGGGGCGGTCCTCTTCCATGCCCATAAGTTTAAGGGCCAGGGCGTGCGCGTGGCGGTGATCGATGTCGGGTTCGCTGGGCTCTCTTGGGCCATCGCTCAAGGGGTCATCCCTCATGAGATCATCGCTGATGCTACTGACTACAGCGGTGAGGGGCTTGAGACCGGGACGAATCACGGGACGGCGGTCGCGGAGCTGGCCCATAGCGTGGCCCCCGAGGCGCTCCTCTACTTGAAGAAGATCGGGGATGAAGTGGGCCTGGCGAACGCCCTCGATGACTCCCTGCGCCAGGGAGTGCGGATCATCGTCCACTCCGTCGGCTGGTTCAATACGAACTTCACGGACGGGACCGGGATTATAGATGAGCTGGCCGACCGGGCCCGGCGCGCCGGGATCTTATGGGTCAATGCCGCGGGGAACCATGCTCAGCAGCACTGGGCCGGCCCATTCCGCGATGCCGATGGCGATGGCTGGGTCGAGTTCCAGGGCGCTCAAGAGGAGCTGAAGGTCCAGCCCGGCTTCGGCGAGCTCCAGCTCTTCTTGACCTGGAACGATTGGCCCCACACCTGCCAGGACTATGACCTCTTCCTCTATAACTCCTGGGGGGAACTGGTCGCCTCCTCCCAAAACTACCAGACCTGCAGCGAGCCCCCGACGGAGGAGCTCGACTATTTAGTCCTCCAACCGGGGGTCTATTATGCCCGGGTGCTCGCGCGGAATCGGCTCAAGCCCGTGGCCTTGAAGATCTTCAGCGGCAATGGCCAGCTCGAGCCGGCGGTCCCTCAGGGGAGCCTCCCTGCACCGGCCGATGCGAGGACCGTCCTGGCCGTAGGGGCCATCCCCATCGGGCTTTGGGAGAGCGGCCTACCGGAGCCCTTCAGCTCCCGAGGGCCGACGAGTGATGGGCGAGTTAAGCCCGATATCATGGCTCCGGACAATGTCCGGACCGCCATCGAGGTCGGCTTCCTCCATCGCTTCCAGGGGACTTCCGCTGCCGCTCCGCAAGTGGCCGGTGCGGCCGCGCTCTTCCTCTCCCAGCACCCCGACTGGACTGCCGCCGAGGTCTGGGAGGCCTTAGAGGCCAGCGCCATCGACATGGGCCCGCCGGGGAAGGATAACCTCTACGGCGCCGGGCGGCTCAATTTGAGCCTCGGCCGGCCTCGGGCCATCCGAGAGATCAAGAGCCTCATCCGGCCGGGGGACCAGGCCGTCCAGGGCGATTCTCTCCTCGTGAGCGTGAGGCTGGTGATGCCCCCTTCGCAATTCGGCAGCCTAGTCTTCCGAGAGCAAATCCCTCCGGGCTTCCGCTTAGTCCCACTGGAGAATGCCGGGGCGGAATTCGACCCAACAGCGCTCACCTGGACTTGGCCGATCGTCGACCCCGGCTCGGGCCGGACTATCAGCTATAGGCTCATCGTCCCATCCGGCCAGGCCCCGGGTGATTATCGCCTGGAGGGGCAAATTAACGGCGCAGCGGTCGAGGGCGAGGCCGAGTTCCGGGTGATCCGGCCGTTGACCATCCCTGAAGCCGTAGCCCATTGGGATGAAAAGGCCGGCTTGCTGGACCTGGAGCGCGAAGGGCCGATCGAGGCCCCCCAATTGGAGCGGGCCCTCCGCTGGTGGCTGGAAGAGACTCCCGTCCTGGGGACCGGGGGGAAGCTCATCGACGGGCCTGAGCTTTTGCGGCTCATCGCCTATCATCTCACCGGGACATCGGTCGAACAGCTCCTGCCCTCCCTCTCCGGCTGGGAGGCCGCGCGAGCGGAGAGGGAGATCATCCCCGAGGCCGAGGGGGACCTAACGGTCACGGTCGAAGTTGAAGCCCGGGCCAGGATCTACGGCCTGAGGCTGAGCGAGAGCTGGTCAAGTGGCTGGCAGGTTGAACCGCTGGATAACGGCGGGGCCATCTTCAAGGCCGGGGAATGGCTCTGGCCCAGGATTATCGAGCCGGGCGAACGGCTCCGCCTCCGCTATCGCCTCCGCCCGCTGGGCTGGACAATAGCAGAGGCACACGGGCTCATCAGCAGCGCCCTCCCGCAGTTCAGTTATCCCGTCGCGGGCGCGGAGCGGGCGGAGCTCGCGGCCCAGCCTTCGTCTTCGCTGCTCGATCTCCGCGAGGTGGGGCTCATTCCTAAGGGGACGGCCCTCGAGCTCAGGGCCTCGGCCAGCGGGATCGCAGCGGTCTCCCTCCAGATCTATGACCTTGCGGGGCGGAAGATCTATGCAAGCGGTTGGGTCTCCAGGACTTCCCTAACGATAGACAGCGATAGGGCTAGGTGGGCCAATGGCGTCTATCTCTATCTTCTCAACGTCCGCGGCGCTGACGGCAAAGAGGTCCAGCGAATGGGGAAGCTGCTCCTCCTCCGGTGAGCCTTTCCCAACTCGATCAATCAGGCGAGCCTGGCCCGGATGAGCGGCTGAGGCTGAGGCGGCTCCGGACCGATGACGAAGGCCCGTTCGACCCTCTCTTGAGCCTGGGCCAGCCTCTCCGAAGAGTTGTAATGGATCAGGGCGAGCGGCTCCCCCCGCTCGACAGGCTCACCGGCCTTCTTCAGAAGATCGATCCCCACGGCATGGTCCAGGGCCTCGCCCTTGAAGCTCCTCCCCGCCCCGAGGAGATGGGCCGCCTCGCCGATCGCTAGGGCATCGAGCTCGCTGATGTAGCCGGCTTGAGGGGCCTGCACTTCGAGGCGACTCTTAGCCTTGGGGAGGAGGCTCGAATCTTCTAGAGCTTTGGGGTCGCCGCCCTGGCGGGCAACTAGCTCTTGGAACTTCGCCATAGCTGAGCCGTCATGGAGGTGCTCCCGGAGCCGGGCCTTGGCCTCCTCTTTCGTTTTGGCTTCCCCGGCCATCAAGAGCAACTCCGCCCCCAGCTCAAGGCAGAGCTCTCCCAAATCGGCCGGCCCCTCGCCCCGGAGGGCCGCTAACGCCTCCTTCACTTCCAAAGCGTTCCCCACGGCCTTCCCCAGAGGCTGGTCCATCGCCGTGATCAGGGCCGCCATCTTCCGTCCCGCCCGCCGGCCGAGCTCGACCATCAGGCGGGCCAGCGCCTCCGCTTGGGAGAGGTCCCGGATCAGAGCCCCCTTCCCGAGCTTCACATCGAGGACGATCCCGTCGGACTTGATGGCGAGCTTCTTGCTCATGATCGAGGAGGCGATCAACGGGAGGGAGCCGACCGTCCCGGTCACATCCCTCAAGGCGTAGAGCTTGTGGTCCGCCGGGGCCAGCTCGTCGGAGCTCTCGGCGATGGCCGCCCCGAGCTCCTCCACCTGCCGCTTAAAGCTTTCCAGGGGCATTGCAGCCCGGAAGCCGGGGATCGATTCGAGCTTGTCGATCGTCCCCCCGGTATGGCCTAATCCCCGTCCAGAGAGCTTCCCGATGAAGAGCCCCGCGGAGGCGAGCAGCGGGACCAGGACCAACGAGACCTTATCCCCCACCCCGCCGCTCGAGTGCTTATCGGTGACGAAGCCGGTGACATCGAACTTGAGCCGCTTGCCAGAGCGGGCCATCGCCTCAGTTAAGTGGAAGGTCTCCTCCTCGTCCATCCCTTGAAAGTAGATGGCCATGAGGAGGGCGCTCACCTGGTAGTCGGGGATCTCATCCCGGACGAAGCCCTCGATCAGATAGGCGATCTCCTCTTTGGAGAATCTCCCACCATCGCGCTTCTTCTGGATAAGCTCGA
>JBBIJD010000090.1:0-4543 GCA_037446135.1 Candidatus Fraserbacteria bacterium | reverse complement strand
GAGCGGCTGAGCGAGGAGGAGAGCTACCTCGAGCGGTTGGAGGAGGTCCCCGCTTAGCTTGATATGACGACGGTCGTGGACTGCCGTGGCGAGACCTGCCCGATCCCGCTGGTCGAGTTCCGCAAGGCGGTGCTGCGGAGTGAGCCGGGCCAGATCATCGAGATCGTCGGGACCCACGGGCCGTCGAAGGAGGAGATCCCCATGGCCGTGAAGTCCCTCGGCCTGGAGCTCTTGAAGGTTGAGGAAGAGGGAGATGGGACCTGGCACATCTTCGTCCGCCGCTGAGGCCACCAAGCCACGGAAGGCGGCGATCATCGTCCACTCCGGCGATCTGGACAAAGTGATGAGCGCCCTGATCCTGGGGAACGGGGCCTTAGCGATGGGGCTGGAGGCGACGCTCTTCTTCACCTTCTGGGGGCTATTGCGGCTCCGGCGGGGACGACTGGAGCGAGCCCCGCTTTCCAAGCTGAACTTCCTCGGTCTGGGGCGCTGGCTCATGCGAAAGAGGATGGAGCGGGCTAAGGTCGCCTCGCTCGAGCGGCTGCTCACCGACTTCAAGGCCCTGGGTGGGCAGATCGTCGCCTGCGAGCTGACCATGGAGGTGATGGGTCTTGAGCGGCCGGACCTTCAGGAAGAGTGGATCGACTCCTACGGCACCGTGGGGACCTTCATCAACGAGGCCAAGGAGGCCGCGATCACGCTCTTCATCTGAAACCCCTCTCCCCCTCTATTTCGCTTCCTCGAGGGCGATCTCCCCTTGACCGCGATCGGTGTGCCTTTGCCTTATGTTGAAACTGTCGCTCGTCTTCTGATGGTAGGAGCTGATGGTATAGCTCTTCCCCAACTCGAGCGGTTTGTCGAACCGGTCCCCGGAGTCGAGGGGATGACGAATTCGATGACTGTGCCCGCTGAGCCCTCTATGCCGGCGGCCTGTCACGATCGTCCCGCCGTTGGGGAGGAAGCCGCTCTCGGCGACGAAGACCTCGCCGTCCTCGTTGATCGGTCGAACTCCGCGTTATTCCTCTCCAAGTCTAGCATCTGCTCTGCGCATATGGCCGTCCAGGCCAGGGGATGAAAAGCGAGTAGAACCTTCTTCCCCTGTAGTCCGGCGAGCTTGAGCTCCCGGTCATGCTGGTCCTTGAGTTATATCGCCCCCCTGTCCAGCCGGCAACAGGGCTAAAGGCCCTCATTTGCCCGGGCCACGGCCGAGGCTGATAATGACATACGAAGAGGGCCCGCTCGAGATCGGGCCCCAAAGTCGCTCCCCTGGGGAGGTGAGATGAAGAAGCTCTGGCTGGTGGCAGCCCTCCTGGTTCTGGGCTACGGGGCGGCAGTGCGAGCGGAGGGCTTGGGATTCGGCGGAGGGTTGATGGCCTATCCGCTCGACCTGCGAGGGCTCAAGGCGGAGTTGGCCGCGATCGGGGCTCCACCGGAGAGGCTGGCTCAAATCCCGGACTTCGCCCCGCTCCCCCATCTCCTCATTCGGGGGCGGCTCGGCCTGCCCGTCATCAGTTGGGCCCAGCTCGAGGTCGGCCGGCTCGCGCTCACCCTCCCGATCGTGACGGGGAGCTCCCTGAGCTTGGGCTCGACAGCAGTCAGCTTCGGCCTGCTTGGAGAGCTGAAAGCTCTCTTCTTCGGGCTTGTGCTCGGTCTCGGGACCGAGCTCATTCAAGGGCAGCTCGGCCTCTCCTCCACTGATCCTGGGATGGCGAGGCTGATCGATGGGCTCGGCCTGACAGGCCGCTCCTGGTCCGTCGCTGCTGTCCACAGCTCGCTCGAGCTGGAGTTCGTCCTGGGGCCGGTCCGCCTCTACTTCGAGGGGAAATACCTCCATGTCTTGAGCCAGAGCGGCCTGACCATCAGTCCCTGGGAGGCCAGCCTAGGGCTGATGCTCGTGATCTGAGCCAGGCCCCTTCATCATAGTGCGGCGAGCTCCCCTCTGCTCGCGACCGGTCTGCCGTCAAGATAGATCTCTGGCTCCCGGAGCGTCCCGTCAAGGTGGAGGGAGCTGTGGATCGGCCCGCCGAGGTGGGTATTCCGCCCTAGCCCGATGTGGCCCGAGCCGCGGACTCGCTCGTCCTCCACCAAATTTCCCGTGTAAGTGGCCTTAGGGTTCGTCCCCAGCCCCACCTCGGCGAGGAGCCAAGCGTTCTCATCAGCAGCCTCCAGTATCTCTCGGAGCCTGTTGGCCTCTGCACCTCCGCGGACCTCCATGACCCTCCCCCGCTCGACCGTCAGAGCGATCGGCTCTTGCAATAAGCCGATGGAGGCGAGGCTCCCAGTCAAGACGACCCGGCCCTCCGCTGTCCCTGGGACTGGGAGTGCAGCGACCACTCCGGCAGGGAGGGCCGAGATCTTCCCGGGCTCACGCGCCAGTCCATCGAGGTAGACCACCGGCTGGTCCTTGATCTTCAGGCGGAGCTCGGTCCCGGCCCGGCTTATCATAAAAACCTCCTCGGCTTTGGAGAAGGCCTGGGCCAGCCTGCGGGTGGTCCGGGATAGCTCGGGGTAATCGACATCCAGGGCCCGGAGGGCCATCTCCTCGGTGACAGTGCAGAGCGAGAGGACCCGCGCCCCGAGCTCCACCGCCAGACGGCGTGGCTTTTGGGGGAAGAGCCTCCGCGTGTGGATCAGAACCACATCAGCCTTGGCCAGCGCTCCCTCCACGGCCTTTGGCAGAGGTTCCCGAAGATAGACCTCTTCGGGGAGACCCAAGAGGATCGGGACCCCACTGCAGGCCGAGATCGCATCGGCCAGGGCGAGTCGGAGCCTGGAATGCTCGAGATCTGTGATCAGAAGACATGTCTCTCCCTCGGCTAAGGCGGTGCACTCCTTGAGGACCTTCGTGCAGAGCCGCTCGAGAGCCTCAATTGCCATCTGCTAAGGCTTTAGCCCTTTGGATCGCCGCGTCCAGGGCCCGGTAATCGAGAGGGAGCCAGTCCTCACGAGGGGGATGATCACACAGCCACCGGACAGTATTCTCTAAAGCCCTCTCGACCGGGACGAGATCACGGTAGCCCAGCTCGCTCTTGATCTTCGTGAGATCGAGCAATAAATGGGGCTCGATATCGTAGGGGTCGCAGGAGTAGGGTAGCCCCTGGGATTGCGGGACGGCGGGGAGGAGCCGCCGTGGCACGGGGACGATCTCCCAGCGGTGGCCCATGATCTCCCCGATCAGTTCGACGATCTGCTTCAAGCTCAAGGCTACAGTATCGGCAGCATTGTAGATCTGTCCAGCGGCCCGTTCGCTCTCCACGGCCAGCACCACCGTGTGGGCCATGTTCTCCAGGTAGCCGCGGGGGAAGAGGGCCTGGCCCCCATCGGGGACAGAGATCTGCCTCCGCTTGTCTCGGGCTTGCTTGACATAATACCATTCGCGCGGGGTCTCATCCCGCGGGCCGTAGAGGGCCGGCCAGCGGAGGATGGTTACCGAGAAGTCCCCCCGCTTATGGGCTGCCAGGGCCGCCTGTTCCACGAGCAGCTTATCGTAACGGCGCTCTCGGCCGTAAAGGTGGAGCTTGCTCCGCTTTGGAGCCTCCTCAGGGATAGGAATGGGCTGGTAGCTCGGGAGATGCTGCCAGGCGGCCTCGAAGGCCGCATAGACCTCGTAGCTGCTGATGCAGATATATCTCTTGATCCGTCCCCGGAACGCCTCAGCCACTGCCCAGACATCCCCATCGTCCCCGGCCATCATGTCGATAACGGCATCCACTTCCAACCTCGCCATCTGCTCCTTGAATCTGGCGTAATCCCGGCGGTCGCCGTGGAGATGCTCAGCCTCCTCGGCAAACGAGATGTTATGCTGCCCTCGGTGGTAGCAGGCCACCTTGTGACCATGTTCCAGGAGTTCTCTAACAAGATATGGGCCGCAACGGCGCGTCCCACCGATGATCAATATCCGCATCATCCCTCCTCGCTCAGTGAGCTCGCGCGGCTATAAGCAATCTGGTCAGCTTGCTCACATTCGGCACAGCTTCCAGGCGGTCGACCAGCTCGATCACCCTAGCCGAGCCCCCATTGGGGAGAACCTTCCCCGCCAGGCCGGTGAACTTCGCTCGCACCTCCGCTGGGGTCAGGGGGTTCGAGGGGTCGCCCTTCGGGCTAAGCACCCGCGAATGATATCGCTTCCCATCGCGCGTCAGGAGCTCGACCTCCGACGGCCATGGGGGCTGCTTAAGGGAGCTTTGCCGATGCAGCCGGTCATATTCAGGAGTGGCCCGGACCACGACCTTGCGCATGATCTCGATGAACAGGGGATCACGGACCTTCTCCTCCCAGGCTGTGGGGAGGTCGACCCCTCCATAGCGCAGCACGGCCGCCACCTGGTAGGCATGGCTGAAGATGGCGTTGACATGGGTCCTTATCTCATAGCTCATCCGGCTGGCTGAGGAGCTATTCGTGCTCACGATAACTTTTTCAATGTCTCTGAGATCGAGCTCTCGCTCCCGCACTAAGTTGAGCGCCGCCTCGATCGAGGCGTGGAGGTAGCGACAGGCCGGGTAAGGCTTAAAGTAGCACTCGGTGATCCTCCACTTCCGGCCGA
>JBBIJD010000089.1:0-5025 GCA_037446135.1 Candidatus Fraserbacteria bacterium | reverse complement strand
TTAATGGTCCAGACGAGGCCTGGCGGAGGGGGTGGGATTCGAACCCACGGTGCACAAAGGCACGCCGGTTTTCAAGACCGGTGGTTTAGTCCGCTCACCCACCCCTCCGTGCCGATATTATAACGGTGCCGCCCCGGAGAAGAAGAGCACGGTGATGAGCGCGAAGAGCGGGAGGAGGATCAGCCCCGAGTAAGCCATATACCCGAAGAAGGAGGGCATCTTGTAGCCCGCCGCCTCGCTGATCGACTTGACCATGAAATTCGGCCCGTTCCCGATATAGGTGTTCGCCCCCATGAAAACCGCCCCGGCGCTGATGGCCTGGAGGTAGATCGCGGGCACGCCGACCACCTCCGCTTGGAGGCCGAGGTCTCGACTGACCCCCTGGGCCAAGGAGAGGTAAGTGAGGTAAGTCGGGGCGTTATCGAGGAAGGAGGAGAGCCCGCCGGTGAGCCAGAAGAACTGCCAAGGCCGGGTGATCCCCAGTTCGCCCCCGCGGGCCTCGAGGATCGCCAGTGCCGGGGTCATCGTGATGAAGATCCCGGCGAAGAGGACCGCGACCTCAATGATGGGGTGGAAGGTGAAGTCGTTCTCTTTCCGGAGCTCTCGGGGCGTGAAGGCATAGGAGATCCCGGCCATCGCGAGCATGACCAGCTCGCGCCAGGGCGTGGGGAGGTTGAAGAAGACGGCAGCCATGATCCCGACAAGCAGGATGAAGTTGAAGGAGCCGCGGAGGGCCAGCCCGCCCTGGGCGCCGGCTCGGGCCAGTCCCTCCTGCAGCTCCTGGCGATACCTGTGCGAATCATAGAGGTAGAAGAGGGCCAAGATGAGCGCGAGCGCTGTGGCCCAGAGGGGGAAGAGCCTGAGGGTCCAGGTGAATGGGACCCCCTCTAGATAGCCGAGGAAGAGCGGCGGGTCCCCAAGCGGCGTGAGGCAGCCGCCGATATTGCTCACCGCGAAGATGAAGAAGATGGGGATATGGGAGTTCCTCTTCCTCTTCGAGTTTATCCTCAGGAAGGGCCGGATGAGGACCATGCTCGCGCCAGTGGTTCCGATCAGATTCGCCAGGACTCCCCCGATGAGGAGGAAGGCGGTGTTCACGAGCGGTCTCCCCTCGAGGTCGCCCTGGAGGAAGATCCCCCCGGAGACGACGAAGAGCGAGGCCAGAAGGGTGATGAAGGAGAAATATTCCTCACCCGTATGGAGCAGCTCGGCTTGGCAGCCCTGCCAGCTGTAATAAGCGAGGATCGGTAGGGCGAAGGGGAGGCTCAGGACCGCTTTCCTCCAATTCTTCTCCCAGAAGTGGGGCGCGAGGAGTGGGGCTAAGGCGATCGTCAAGAGCCAGGCTACAAATGGGAGCAATAGGTATAGGTCCAATTCTCTACAGGCGCTTTCCATACCTTCCTCCAAGCATGGAGCGGACTCGCCGTCCAGCTCGCTCTCGTCGCAAGTCAGCCCATGCTAGGGGGCAAAGCCGGCCGGCGCAATGACTTAGGTCAACTTAAGGCCCACTCTCGAGTCAGCCCGAAGAGAAGAGTTGGTCTGTTCGGGCTTGTCTGCCAGCCGGTTCGAGCCTTGACAGGCGCCCCGCGCTCGCTCATCATTTAATTAATAAGAGGAGGGCGGCCCTAGGGTGATGGAGATGACAAGGACGGGGACGGCGGCGGCGATCCTGGAGGCATTGGAGCGGGCATATCCCGATGTCCATTATTATCTGAACTTCAGCAGCCCGCTCGAGCTTTTGGTGGCAGCGATCCTCTCCGCCCAGTGCCGCGACGAGGTGGTCAATGCCACCACCGCGGAGCTATTCAAGAGATACAAGCGGGCTGAGGACTACGCTAAGGCCCCGCTCGCGGAGCTAGAGAGGGATCTCGCGAAGATCCCCTTCTACCGGAATAAGGCCAGGAATATCCAAGAGGCTTGCCGGATCTTGGTCGAGCGCCATGGCGGCGAGGTCCCCCAGACCGCTGAGGAGTTGATGAATCTGCCGGGGATCGGGCGGAAGACGGCCAACGCCATCCTCCAGAACGCCTTCGATAAGGTCGAGGGGATCGTCGTGGACACCCATGTCATCCGCCTGGCCCAGCGGCTCGGCCTCTCTCAGAGCAAAGACCCCGACAAGATCGAGCAAGACCTGATGGCGATCTTCCCGAAGGCCGCCTGGAAGCGGCTCCCCTGGCTCCTCAAGGCCCATGGCCGGGCCGTCTGCACCGCGAAGGGACCCAAGTGCGCGGAGTGCGACCTCCGCGGGGTCTGTCCGAAGGTGGGGTTATGAAGCTCGAAGAATATCGGAAGAAACGGGACTTCACCAAGACGAGTGAGCCTGAGGGCAGCAGCTCAGGCCCGCAGGATAAGCCGATCTATGTGATCCAGAAGCATCATGCGAGCCATCTCCACTACGATCTCCGGCTGGAGCATGAAGGGGTTTTGAAGAGCTGGGCCGTCCCCAAGGGGCCTCCGGAGAGGCCGAGCGAGCGGCGGCTGGCCGTAGAAGTGGAAGACCATCCCCTCGAGTATGCCGACTTCGAGGGGATCATCCCTGAGGGCCAATACGGGGCCGGGCGGGTCGAGCTGTGGGACCGCGGCTGGTTCGAGCCGCTCAAGTGGGAGGCGGACGAGATCATCGTGGAGCTCCACGGCCAGAGGCTCCAGGGGCGCTATGCCCTCATCCGGTTCCAGAAGGAGAAGGACCCCAAGAACTGGCTCTTCCTCCAGAAGAGGACAAGCTCGAGCTAGTGCTCCTCTTACCTCGATCCTCTCCCGGGCCCGGGGGAGAAGAAGCCATTGCAAAGGACGGAGCCCTCGCGGGCCGATGGGGTTGACCCAGGCAAAGCCATCGGAATAGAATGGGGTGGGAATGGAGGTGGCATAATGCCCAAAAGAGCGATACTGGCCTTCTTAGCTCTGCTGCTCCCCTTAGTGCTCGTCGGCTGTGAATGCCTCTGGGCCTGGACCGAGCTCTATGCCAACCGGGATGTCCCGGCAGCTCAAGTGGAGTTTCTCCCCGCCAAGGACATCTACATCTGCGCCGGGGAGTCAGCGCTCCTCCGCTGGTCCGCAGCTCAGAGGCTCACCCGGGCCTGGCTCACCCCGGGGGTCGGCCAGGTCGAGCCTCGCGGCCAGACGGTCGTCTCCCCGCTCTACACGACGGATTACACCCTGGCAGCGGAAGGAGAGAGCTGCCGCTCTAGCTCTACTGCCACGGTCCATGTCGTCGAGCCGGGGGAGACGATCTACCTCAGTGCCGGCGAGATCTACGACTCGTCAACCGGGAGTTACTACTGGCGAGTCGAGACAAAGGAGCAGATCTTCTCCCCGAATGTCTTTGTAAATAGCATCCAGGCGGAACGGAAGACTGACGAGGTCGGCCCATGGACGATCAGCAAGATGGACCCAAACGGCTTCGTCCACGAGGTGATCATTCCTCAAGACCGCCCGGCCTCGCCGAGCGAGCCCTTCTCGATCTTGGGGACTTGGAGCCTCTTCCCGGCGAAACAATACCAGGGGACGGCCACCTTCATCTTGCGGATCGAGTGCCGCTAGGCTAGGCCCTGGCCCGGGGGCTCTCATGCAAGTCACGATAGATTCTCTCCGCCACCGCTCGCGGCAGGCCAGGGACGCTCCGTAGCTCCTCTAGGCTCGCTTCCCGGAGCCGGGCGAGCGAGCCAAACTGCCGCAAGAGCAGCTTCGCCCGCTTCGGGCCGATCCCGGGGAGCCCCTCGAGCTCCGAGCGGAGGGCCCGCTTCTCCCGCCTGAGCCGATGATACTCCCGAGCGAAGCGGTGGGCCTCGTCTCGCACACGCTGCAAAAGATATAAAGCCTGGGAATCCTTCGGTATAGGGAGCGGGGTGGTTCGGCCTTCAATGAAGACCTCCTCGAACTCCTTAGCTAGCCCGACTGCCGGGATAGCACTCCAGCCGCGAGCTCGCATCACCGCCAAGGCCGCGCCAAGCTGCCCCTTCCCACCGTCGATCAGGACCAGGTCCGGCGGGGGAGGGAACCGCTCGTCCATAATCCGTCTCCCGAGGACCTCGGCGAGCATGGCAAAGTCATCGCGGCACGCCGCACCCTTGATTTTGAACCGCCGATAGTCCGACTTCTTCGGCCTGCCTTCCTCGAAGACCACCATCGCCCCGACCGACTCTGCCCCCTGGATCGTGGAGATGTCATACCCCTCAATCCGCCGCGGCGGGCTGGCCAGCCCAAGGTAGCGTTGCAACTCCTCGAGAGCTATCTGTTCTAGCTCGCCCTTCTTGACCTTGAGCTGTTCCTCCGCCAGGGCCAGTTCGGCATTCCGCTCAGCCAGCCGGACCAGCCCGAGCTTCGGCCCCCGCCGGGGGGCCAGGAGGGCAACTCTCCCGCCGCGGAGCTGGCTTAGCCAGCGTTCGAGCAGATCGAGCTCCTCGACCGGCTGGGGGAGTAGGATCTCGCGGGGGACTTCGGCGACCTCGGAGTAGAACCGCTTGAGGAAGGCGCTCAGGACCTCGCTCGGGCTCGAGCCCTCTGGGGCCTCGAGCGAGAACCGCTCTCCTCGCCGGACCCGCCCGTCCCGGACGGAGAAGAGCTGGACGATGCAGAGGCCGCCGGCGCAGGCCAGCCCGAGGGCATCCCGCTCAATCCCCGGCTGGGGGCGGACTCGGCGCTGGCTGACCAGTTGCTCGAAGGCCGCAAGCCGGTCCCGGAGCCGGGCAGCCCGTTCGAACTCTAGGGCTCCCGCGGCTCGGGCCATCTCTTCCCTTAGCTCCTGGAGGAGGTCAGCCCTTCGCCCCTCGAGGAAGCGGCAGAGGCCTTCAGCGGCCCGGCGATACTCCTCTTGCGAGACTTTCCCCACGCAGGGCGCGGCGCACTGCTTGAGGGAGTAATCGAGGCAGGGCCGCCTCCGGCTCGCCCGCCCTGGAGCGATCTGGTCATTACAGCTCCGGATCGGGAAGAGCGCCCGCAAGCTATTGAGGCTCTTCCTCACCAGATCGGGGTTCGTATAAGGCCCGAAGTAGCGGGCCCCGTCTCGCTCGGCCCGGCGGACGAGCA
>JBBIJD010000088.1:0-5320 GCA_037446135.1 Candidatus Fraserbacteria bacterium | reverse complement strand
CCGGCGCGCCGGCCTCGCTCGCCCGCCAGAAGGGGATCGTGATCTACGCCATCGGGCTGGGGAACGAGCCGGTCCAGCGGAAGCTCGAGGATATGGCTTCAGCCACTGGCGGGCGATACTACCTCGTCCCAACGGCCGAGGACCTCAAGCAGATCTATGATGAGATCACCGCCGAGTTGATCGTCCCCGTGGAGCGGGTCATGAAGATCAGTTGCCCGACCGATTGAGGGAGCCTGACCTAGGAAGAGCAAGGGGCCGGGCTCGGAAGAGCCCGGCCCCTAACTGTTCTTATCTTATCCGACGCCGGCTGCGTCAGCGCACTTACTCTTTGTAGACCAGCCAGTCGCGGAAGTTCATCGAGGCATCGAGCACGATCCCCTTGACATTCTTCTGAGCGACAGCATAGGCCTGGGTGTTGTTCTGCCACAGCGGGATCATCACCGCGCAGTCCGCAAGGAGCCGCTGGGCGGCCTCATACTTGGCTGTTCGCGCGGCGATGTCGGTAGTCTCCTTTGCCCCCTCGAGCAGATCGACGAACTGGTCGTAGCAGGCCTTGTCATAGCCCGAGGTCGCCTTATTGAGATAGGTCCCCAGCCCCTCGGGTGACTCAGTGAGCCACGGGGCGAGGTAGTTGTCCGGGTCGATGAAGTCAGGATACCAGCCGAGGAGGAAGAAGCCGAGCGACCCCTCGCTCATCCGCTGGACATAGGTCCCCCATTCTAGGACATTCACATTGACCTTGATGATCCCGGTCGCCTCGAGGTTGGCCTTGAGGATCGCGGCCACATCAGCCTCGGTGTTCCCGTAGTGGGTCGGGGTATACCAGAGGTTGAGCTCGAGCGGGTTGAGCGGGGAGTAGCCGGCCTGCTTCAGCTCATCGACGGCCTTCTCCAGGTCTCTTGTGGGGAAGGCATCGATGTGGCTCCACAGCCCCGGCGGGACCATGCTATAGAGCGGGGCGTTCAGTCCGGCGAAGACCTTGAAGTTCAGCTCCTCCCGGTCGACGGCATAGGCGATCGCCCGGCGGACATGGACATTATCGAACGGCGGCATATTCACGGTGAAGACGATGTAGCGGACGGAAAGGCTCGGCCCGGCGAGGACTTGGAGGTTCGGGTTCTTCTGGAGATCGAGGATGTCCTCGGCATAGAAGCTGCGATAGCCGACATCGATCTCCCCGGCCTCAACTGCGGCCCGGAGCGAGGCCGAGTCGGCATAGAAGACCTCGATGACCTTAGAAGACTTCGGTGCCTCGCCCCAATAGCCGGGGAAGGCCTCGTAGACCGTCCGCTCTTCTGGGACCCACTCGATGAACTTGAAAGGCCCAGTCCCGGCGAAGGCCGTCTCGAACTCATACTTCGGGGTCGTGCTCTTCGGGCTGGTGGCCATCACCGGGGTGATCGGGTCGGCCAGCCTTGCCAAGAAGGTGGCATCAGGCTTGGCGATCTTGATGACCAGCTTGTAGGGATCATCCACTTTTGCGGCCAGGAAGGCCTCCAGCTCATCCGGGGTCGGCTTGACCCCCGGCTCGGCCTCCAGTTTGGCCGGCGGACACGAAAGCTCCTTGATCATGCTGATCAGGCCGATCGCGCCCTCTGGGCCATTTAAGTAGATATTCCGCCCGATCGACCAGGCCATCGCCTGGCAGTTGAACGGCTCACCGTCCCAGAACTTCACGCCCTTCCGTAGATAGAAGGTATAAACCGTCCCGTCCGGGGAGACCTCCCACCGCTCGGCCAATTGGGGCGAGACCACAGTCGAGCCCGGCGGCAAAGTGACCAATGTCTGGGTCACCTGCTGGAAGGTATGCCAGGTCCAGTAGTCGTAGGAGTTGGCGAAGACGATCTGGGTGATCTTATCGGTGGTCCCGAGGGTCAAGACATTCTCCTGGGTCAGTGCCCCCAGAGAGAGGACCAATCCCAGAGTCAAGGCCAACACGCCGATACCGATAAGCCTAAATCTTAGGGACATCTCTTCTTACACCTCCTGGATGGGTTCAAGGTTTTGCAGCGGCTTGTCTCTCCACACCACCTCCTTCGCTGGGAAATTCTAGCACAATCCCGCCCAATTGTCAAACGAGTTTCCTCCGCCGCTTCGGATTGAGGAGATCGCTGATCCCCTCCCCGATCAGCCCGAACCCGAGCGAGAGGAGGACGATCATCAGCCCGGGGAAGGTGATGAGCCACCACTTCCCCGAGAGGAGGAACTTCTGGCCGGTGTGGATATCGAACCCCCAGTCCGGTGTCGGCGGGGGTATCCCGAAGCCCAAGAAGGAGAGGGCCGCCTCGGTGAGGATCGCGTCCGCTATGCAGAACGAGGAGACGGCCATCATCGAGTTGATCGTGTTCGGGGCGATGTGCAAGAGCATGATCCGCAGGTCCGCCGCCCCAAGGGCATGGGCGGCCTCGACGAACTCCTGGGATTTGAGCTGGAGGACCTGGCCCCGGACGACGCGGAAGAAGCTGGGAATGTAGACGACGGCGATAGAGATGATCATGTTGAGCAAGTTCGGGCCGAGCATCGCCACCATGATGATCGCCAGGATCATCGAGGGGAAGGAGTAGAGGGAATCCATCAGCAGCGAGAGCGTTCGATCGAGCAGTCCACCGTAGTAGCCGGAGATCCAGCCGATGAGCGAGCCGAGCGAGAGGGAGATCAACACGGAGGAGACGGCCACGATCAGCGCGATCCGCCCGCCGTAGATGATCCGTGAGAGGACATCCCTCCCCAAGTTATCTACCCCCATGAGGTGGCTCGCCGAGGGCGAGGCGAGCCGCTCCCCCTCCAGGTAGTTGACCGGGTCGTAGGGGGCGAGCCAGGGGGCCAGCAATGTGACCAGGACAAAGAGCAAGACCACGACCAGCCCGATCACCAGAAGCCGCTGCTTCCCCAGCGGGATCCGCTTCGTCAGCCACCTGACCATCAGTATCTCACCCTGGGGTCGAGGAAGGAATAGATGATATCGACGATCAGGCTCACGCTGGAGATGAGGATCGCGATCCAGACGACCGCCCCCTGGATCGCCATATAATCTCGGGAATCGACGCTCTGGACAAGATAGCGGGCAAGCCCCGGCCAGGAGAAGGTCGTCTCGGTCAAGATCGCCCCGCCCATGAGAATCGCAAACTGCAGCCCCATGACCGTCACGATCGGGATGAGGGCGTTCCTCAGGGCATGCTTGTAGTTGACCTTCGGCTCCGTCAGCCCCTTCGACCGAGCGGTCGTGACATACTCCTTATCGATCACCTCGAGCATCGAGGAGCGACTGATCCGCCCGATCAGGCCCGAGAGGACGAGTCCTAAAGTGAAGGCCGGCATCGCCAGATGCTTGAGGACATCGACGAGGAGGTTGAGGTCCTTCAAGATCAGGCAGTCGAGGATGTAGAACCTAGTGATCGGCTGGAAGGAGGCCGCGATCTGGGGCGAGAGCCGCCCGGCCACGGGGAACCACCTCAGCCAGACGCCGAAGACCAATTGCAGGACCAGCCCGATCCAGAAGACGGGGATGGCGAATGAGCCGATGTTGAAGATCCGGATGGCATGATCTGAAAAGCGGTCACTATGGATCGCGGCATAAGTCCCCGTCCATAGCCCGATGAGGATGGCGATGAGCATCCCGAAGATCGCCAACTCCAGCGTCGCCGGGAACCGGAGCAGGATATCCTCCAGGACCTTCTTGTTGGTGCGGGTCGACTCTCCGAAGTCCCCATGGACGATCTTGCCGAGATATTCGATGTATTGGGCATAGAGCGGCCTATTCAAGCCCAAGCGGACGCGATACTCCTCGATCAGCTCGGGGGAGATGTTCCGCCCGCCGAGCATCGCCAGGACGGGGTCCCCGGGCATGATGCGGAGGAGGAAGAAGACGAAGGTGAGGAGGACCAGGATCATCGGGACCGTGACCGCCAGCCTGGTGATGATGTATTTACCGAGCCCGCTCACAAGGGATCACCCGCTCATCTCATAGGGAATTGTTTTATTGTAGCTCATCTATCGGACCGGGACAAATCGGTCCCCGGATGGAAGATGAGCCAGGCGAACCAGTAGGCTGGAATGGCCGGGAGCTCCTCGAGGGCCGCCCCCTGAGAGGCCAATGGGCCGGAGATCGCCCGGCCATCGAAGCCCCAGGCCGTCCCGGTCTCCTTATCGATGAGCTTGCCATCGCTCAACGAAAACTCCAGGACCTGGCCGGAAACCTCCCGCCGGAAGAAGCGAGCCTCCCCACCGGGAGAGATGACCGCTAAGATCGGCTCCGCGCCGAGCCAGTCATTAAGGAGGCCCGACTTCTCCAGTTCGCCGCGCAAGTAGGCCCGTGCCGCTCCATTGGCGGCTACCCCGATGACCCGCCGTTTGGAGGAGAGCCCTCGTAAGTCGAGCCTCTCCACCTCCACGCCGTAGCCGACCCAGGGCCGGAGCTCGTATTCGGCATAGGGATACTCCTCGTAGTGCTCCGGCGAGACCGGTGTCTTCTTCCCTCCGATCCGGACCGCCTTTGGCAGGGCAAGGACCTCCCCGGCGGGATGGCCGCGCTTCCAATCCCCCCAGGGAATGATATCGGTGTAGAGCCGTTCGAGCTTCCCGGCCAGGCCGACGAGGGGGCCGGCGATCGGCTCGCCGGTGAGCTGCTGCCAGAGCGAGCCGGTCTGACGGTCATAAAGCAGGAGATTCCCATTGTAGAGTCGCCCGGAGGCCCCGAATATGAGCGGCTTCCCATCGGCCAGGGGGCGCTTGTAAGCCACTCCTGCCCCGCTGATCGGGCAGTAGCTCACCACGATCGGCAGCCCGCCCAGGGAGTCGTTCACCACCTGATGCCAAGCTAGAATCCTCAACGGATAGGCCCGGACCTGCGGCCCGAGCCGGACGCTCAGGACGAGGTCCCCCTCCCCGAGCCACCCATCGGCCTCGAGGGTCGATTGAAATTCCGGCTCGATCTCGGGGAGGCAGTCGATCCCCCGCTCGCAGGCCAAAGCCCATCGGCTGAGCTCGAGTCGCTTGAGATACTTCACCCGATCTAAGTCCCCCCGGAGCTTGAGCCGCTTCAGCTCCGCTGAGGTGAGATACTTCGGCCCGAGGTCCCCCAGGGCAATCTCCTCCGGAGCGGCGGCCCCGGGGGCTGGAGAATAGGCAACTTGCCGCTCCACGCTGCCGCGCCAGAAGAGGGCGAATGCCCCGGCGACGAGGAGGACTATAGCGAGCGCGATGATCTTGAGCCTGGGCATGGCTAGCCTCGCGAAGCCCCCGCCGAGGCCGCGGTCGAGCTCGGACTAGAACGGGACGAAGTCGTTGGAGTCGTCGATCCGCTCGACCGTATAGGCCAGGA
>JBBIJD010000087.1:0-5375 GCA_037446135.1 Candidatus Fraserbacteria bacterium | reverse complement strand
TGCTCCTTGCCCGGCCCCGCTGCCCCCGCCGGTTTGGCAATCACATGGGCAATAGCAATCCCCAGCTTCCTCCATTTCTCCTACCTGGATGAAGATCTCGAACCGGAATTGACCCACTTCTCACCCTTCCGCAGCCACCAACTGCTCCTCGAAGATCGCGCGGTACTCCCCGGATCTATGGATCAAGTCCATATGGGTTCCCACCTCTACCACCCTCCCATCTTTCAAGACAAAGATTTGGTCTGCAGATTGCACCGTGGCCAGGCGATGGGCAGCCACGATCACCGTCTTACCTTGCATGAGCCCTGCCAAAGCCTGCAGGACCTTTGCCTCGGTCTCTGAGTCCATAGCAGAAGTGGCCTCATCCAAGAGCAGGATCTGCGGTCGGCGCAAAACGGCCCTGACCAAAGCCAAAAGCTGCTTCTGTCCGCCCGAGAGCTTCACTCCCCGCTCCCCGACCGGCGTCTCGTAACCGTTTGGGAGCCCGGCGATGAACTCGTGCGCTCCCAGGGCCTGGATGACTTTCTGGACTTCTTCTCTTGAGATCGTCGGGTTGCCACACCGCAGGTTTTCCATGATTGTAGTAGAAAACAAGAAAACGTCTTGGGTCACGAGGATCACCTGATTACGCAGGGAGACAAGGTCCACCTCTTGGAGGTCTTGGCCGTCGATGTAGATCGCCCCCTGGGAGGGCCTATAAAGGCGCACGAAGAGAGAAAGTAGGGTAGATTTCCCCGAGCCAGTCCGGCCTACCAAGGCCACCCAAGTTCCGGGCTCGACCACTAGGGAAACACCTCTTAAAGCCGCAGTGCCATTGGGATAGATGAAGGAAACCCCATCCACCTTCACCCGCCCGGAGTGGACCACAAGCGGAGCCTCCCCCGGGGGTTCTGGCACCTCGTCCAAAATCTCGAGGATGCGGCGAGCGGCCACTCGGGCCCGCTGGAGGCCCAAGTTGGTGGTAATGATAGATTGAGTGGGCCCATAGAGGTAACCGATGAAGGACACGAAGGCGATCACCGTCCCCAGGGAGAGCTCACCCTGTGCAATGCGCCAGGCCCCAAGACATAGGAGGAGCACTGGTCCTACCTCGACGATGAAGGTGAGCACCCCTCCTGCCATAGCTCCCACCGTGTTCGTCCGGACGTTTGCCTCCTTGAGGCGGGCGATAGCCTGAGCAATCTTCCCCTCTACCCAAGCAGAAAGCTCTAAGAGCTTGGTGGTGAGGGCAGAGGCGAGCCCCTCCCCAAGCTCTTTCGACACCAAGGCATCACCTTCCTGAATTTGTTGGGAAAGGGCCTGCAAGCGCCGGTTGAAGGTTCGGGAGGCAAAGGCCAGGGCGGGGAGGACGGCCGCAGCCACCAAGGCCAGTTTCCAGTCCAGCCAAAAGAGGAGCCCAGCACCCATGCCAAGAAACACTGCGTTATTGAAGACGTTCAGGAAGCCAAGGAAAAAGGCCTTGGCTACTGTAGGATCGCTCCGGACCCGCGCCATAAGGTAGCCCACCTCCCGCTCTTGGAGGAATGTTGAGGGGAGGGTCAGAAGATGCCGGACCATTGCGTTCTCCACATCTGCTACTAAGGTCTCTTCAGCCACTACTGTGAGGTATTGTTCCAGGTAGGCAAAAAGCCCGCGCAACATAACAATAAAGACGAGGCCGAGCCCAACCCAGACGAGCTCCCCGAACCTCCCCTGGGGGATGAGCTCGTCGATGATAAGCCGGAAAAAGAGAGGGACAGGAAAGGCGAGGGCAGTAGTAAAGAGCATCACACTAAGAAGCCCAAGCCCTAACTTCCACTGAGGGAGAACGAACCGGACGAGGAACCGCTGGATCGGGAACCCCATGGTTCCTCCTCCTCTTGTCTCCTCGTGCTGTGTTAAGTAACTTTCTAACCCCATCTTTCGGCTTGTTATTATACTCTACCCCCCCGCCTGTCAACCCCCACTGCGGTAGAGAGTTAGGACTGGCGTCCAGGAGCTGTAACGCCGCCGCTCAGCCCAGAGGCAGGCTTGATTAAATCGGGGGACAGGGATAGAATCCACCGAGGATTGGAGATAAGGAGGCGCGATCGAGGTGCTAGAGCTCGAGGTCCCAGACCTGCGCAAGGAGGTGCTGGAGCTGCTCCTCCAGATCCCCAAGGGGAAGGTCACGACCTATCATGCCCTGGCTGTGGCCTTAGGGGATGAGGTCGCAGCCCGAGCTGTCGGGCAGATCCTGGCCGGGAATGATCAGCCGGACAAGTATCCTTGCTATAAGGTCGTCCACTCCAGCGGCGAAGTGGGAGCCTACTCCGCACCCGGCGGGCCAGCGGCGAAGATCGCCAAACTCCGAGCTGAAGGGCTCCCGGTCCAAGACGGACGGATCGTGGATTTGCATAAACATCTCTTCACTGATTTCAAGAGCTCTCGACCTTTAAGACGGCTCCGCGAGCTCCAGGAGGAGCTAAGCGCGACGATCTCGCTCCAGCCTTTGCCGCAGGAGCCAAAGACCATCGCCGGAGTCGATGTGGCCTACAGTCAGGGAGAGCAAGAGGAGGCGCGCCTCCGGGCCGTGGCCGCTTATGCCCTCCTCGACCTTCAGGGGCGGCTCATCGGCCAGGAGACGATCGAACAGGAGGTCGCTTTCCCTTATATCCCGACCTACCTCGCCTTCCGGGAGTTGCCGCTCCTCCTGGAACTATTAGGGCGAGTCCGCGGTGCGGGCGGATTGGCCGAGGTGGTGATGGTCGATGGGAACGGAATCTTGCATCCCCGGCACGCCGGGATCGCCTCCCATCTCGGGGTCTTATTGAACATCCCCACGATCGGGATCACCAAGTCCCTGCTCTGTGGCCGGGTCGAACTCGGAGGGCTTGGGGTCCGCGAGGTCAGATATGTCCTGCTCGATGGTGAGCGGGTCGGGGCAGCGACGAGATTGACTGAGCGGGCCCAGCCGATCTTCATCTCCCCGGGGAGCGGGATCGACCTGGAGGGGGCGATTGAGCTGACCCTGGCCTTCGCTGGCTCCCAGCCCCATCGGCTCCCCGAGCCGATCCGCCTGGCCCATGAGCTCTGCTCGGCGGCAGCGAAGGCCCAGGTCGGGCAGCCGAAAGCGAAGAAGGGCGGCCAGCAGATGGAGCTCGGGCTATGAAGGAGGGTCAATGGATCGGGAAGAGGCGCTCTCGCTCCTGCGGGAATACACGAAGAATGAGAACCTGGTAAAGCATGCCCTGGCGGTGGAAGCGGCGATGCGGGCCTATGCCCGGCGGTTCGGGGAAGATGAGGAACTTTGGGGGCTCACCGGCCTGCTCCATGACTTCGATTACGAGAGGTATCCCCAAGAGCATCCACTAAGAGGAGCGAAGCTCCTGGAGGAGCTCGGCTACCCTCAGGAGCTGGTCCATGCCGTTCGGGCCCATGCCGACTTCACCGGGATCAAGCGGGAGAGCCTCCTGGATCGGGCCCTCTTCGCCGTCGATGAGCTGACCGGGTTCATCGTGGCTGCGGCCTTGGTCCAGCCCAATAAGACTCTGGCTGAAGTGAAGCCAAGCTCGATCCGGAAGAAGATGAAGGATAAGTCCTTTGCCCGCGGGGTGAATCGCGAGGACCTGGTCAAAGGGGCGGCGGAGCTTGGGGTGGGCCTCGACGAGCACATCGGTTTCGTCCTAGCGGCGATGCAGGGGATCGCTGCTCAGCTCGGGCTTTGAAGAACCTATTCCTCTTTACTGGCGACGACTACCTCCGTGAGCGAGCGATCCGGCGGAAGATCGCTGAGCTCAAGGCCGGCTCACCGGAGATCGACGAGGTCCACCTCGACGGCGAGGGGCTCGACAACGAGAAGCTTCTAGAGGAGTTGTTCACCTCCTCGCTCTTTGCCCCAGGGAAGTTGATCCTCATCCGCAGGGTCGAGAAGCTCTCCGATGGGGCTGGCTTGCTGAAGTTGCTCGAGCGGGGTCTGCCACCCGGGATCTCTGTCCTGCTCAGCGCGGAGAAGCTGGATCAGCGGAGCAAGTTGTATTCATTAATTGCCCAGCAGGGCGAGATCGAGGACTTCCCGAAGCCGGATCGCCGGAGCCTCCCCAAGTTCGTCAAGGACCTCCTCCGCGAGCGGGGGGTTGAATTGACGCCGGAGGCCTTCCGCTTCCTCTTGGAGATGATCGAGCCGGAGCTACACCATCTGGCCAATGAGATCGAGAAGCTCTCGATCTATCCGCACGAGGGCCCCCTCGGGGTCGAGGACTTGAAGGGGCTGATCTTTGGTGGGCGCGGGGCCGGGCTCTTCCCCTTCCTCGAGGAGCTCAGCTCGCGCCGGCCCCAGGCTCTCGCGAGCCTCCGGGAGATCTTGGCGGAGGGCGAGGAGCCGGATCGGCTCTTCTTCATGATCACAAATGAGGTCCGGGCCTTACTCGCCGTAAAGGCCCTGGCCGCCGCGGGCAAGAGCTTGCAAGAGATCACCGCCACGACGGGGCAATACCCCTGGCTGGTCAAGCGCCGCTTGGTCCAGGCCCAGAACTTCTCTGAAGAGGAGCTGATCGGGCTGATCCACCTCCTCCATCGCGAGGATGCGCTCATCAAACGCGGTGAGGCCGAGCCGGAAGAGGCGCTCTACAAGATAGTCCTTGCTATAATTGGTCAGAGCCCATGAAGTGGAGAACGGTGGCGATGGCGGGGAAGCGGGTGCTTTTTCTAGTTCTAGCGATCATCGGGGCCATAGCGGTCGGGGGCGGAGTCAGCCTCTACCTCTGGCAGAGGTCGCTGCGGGAGGAGGTCCCGGAGCCAGGGCTAGAGCCTGGGCCGGGGAAGGCCCCCGCGCCCATGCCGCTCAAGGTCCAGCTCTACTATTACAATGAGACAAGGGATAAGGAGCTGACCGGGGCCATCTCCTGCAGCCCTGAAGCGGTCCTGCCGGTCGAGCGAGAGATCCCTTACACGAAGACCCCGATCCAAGATACGATCAGGTTGCTCCTCGAGGGCGAGCTGACGGCCCAAGAGCGGGCCGAAGGCTTCTCCACGGAGTTCCCCCACCCGGACTTCAAGCTCCTCGGGGCCAGCCTAAAGAATGGGGTTCTCACGCTCAAGTTCGCCGATCCCACGGGCTTCGCGAGCGGCGGTTCCTGTCGGACGGGGCTTCTGGCAGCCCAGATCATCAAGACAGCCAAGCAGTTCCCCGGCGTCCGGGAGGTCCGCTTCGAGCCAGAGACGCTCTTTCAGCCGTAGGCGCTGGCTAATCGCGTGAGGCGACCAAGGTCAGGCGGTAGGCCTGGGGATCGATCTGCTGAGTGCTCTTCGGATAAGGCTCAAGGTCGATATATCGGACAAGATAACCCGCGAATGAGGCCTCTCGCGGCTCGAGCGTCGAGTTGAGCTCAATAGTGCTTCGACCATGGCCTGAGAGG
>JBBIJD010000086.1:0-5472 GCA_037446135.1 Candidatus Fraserbacteria bacterium | reverse complement strand
GCCTCTCGTCAGCTCGCTCTTGCCTTGGAGGCCCTGGTCAAGGCCTTCGCCATTGAGGTGGCGAGTGGCGGACCTCCGTAGGAGGTGGACCGTGAGGAGCGATCCTCCGATGCTAGAGACGACAGGGCAGATTTCGCTTACAGAGCTGGACCGGGCGATCGAGCGGGCGAAAGAGCGCCTTCTAAGCGCGCAATACCCTGAAGGCTATTGGTGGGGCGAGCTGGAGAGCAATGTCACGATCACCGCCGAATACCTCCTCTTGACCCACTTCCTCGGGACAAGGGATGCGAATCGCTGGGAGAAGATCGCCAACTACTTGCTGGAGCAGCAACGGGGGGACGGGACCTGGGCGAACTGGTTCGGCGGCCCGGGTGACCTCTCCACCACGATCGAGGCCTATTTCGCCTTAAAGCTCGCGGGTATGGACCCCCAAAGGCCGGAGATGGAGTGGGCCAGGGAGTTTATCCTAAGCCAGGGCGGGCTCCCCAACGCCCGAATCTTCACTAAGATCTGGCTCGCCCTCTTCGGCCAGTGGCGCTATGAAGATCTCCCGATGATGCCCCCGGAGTTGGTCCTCCTCCCCACTTGGTTCCCGGTGAACATCTATGAATTCGCCTCCTGGGCGAGGGGGACGATCATCCCCTTAACGATCGTGCTCACACTTCGGCCTGTGGTTCCAATCCCTGAATCTGCCAGGCTCGAGGAGCTCTATCCCCAGTCGCGAAAGGGCCACTATCCCCTCCGGAGGAAGCGGGGCCTCTGGGGGAGCCTCTTCTCCGGGCTTGACCGAGCTTTAAGGCTCTATGAGAGATGCCCATGGAAGCCGCTCCGATCTCGCGCTCTTAGGGAGGCCGAGCGGTGGATCCTCTCCCACCAGGAGGCCGACGGGAGTTGGGGCGGGATCCAACCCCCGTGGGTCTACTCTCTGATCGCCCTGAAGGCCCTGGGCTATGAGGTGGATCATCCGGTGATCCAGAAGGGGCTCCAGGGCTTCGAGAACTTCGCCATCGAGGAGGGCGGGACAACGAGGCGCGCCTCCTGGCGACTCCAATCTTGCGTCTCCCCCGTCTGGGACACGGCCCTGGCGATGCTCGCCCTCCTGGATGCGGGCCTTCCTCCGGACCATCCGGCCCTCCTCCGGGCCGGGAGATGGCTCCTCGAGGAGCAGATCCTCCATAGCGGCGGGGACTGGCAGATCAAGGTCAAGCGCGCTCTTCCGGGAGGATGGGCCTTCGAGTTCGAGAATGATCTGTATCCGGACACCGATGATACAGCCATCGTGATGCTGGCGCTTTTGCGGTCGGGGCTCCCCGAGCAGGAGAAGCAGAGGGCGCTCGACCACGGGCTTGAGTGGCTTCTAGCAATGCAGAGCAGGAACGGCGGCTGGGGGGCCTTCGATAAAGACAACACTAAGCTCTTCTTGGCCCAGATCCCGTTCGCTGACTTCGGGGCCCTCCTCGATCCCCCGAGCGCAGATGTCACGGCCCACATCCTCGAGCTATTGGGCCGGCTCGACTATGATCGGGGCTTCCGGCCAATCCGCCGGGCACTGGCCTATATCAAGAGGGAACAAGAGCCCGATGGATGCTGGTTCGGCCGCTGGGGCGTGAACTACATCTATGGGACCGGAGCGGTCCTCCCGGCACTGGCGGCTTTGGGAGAGGATATGAGCCAGCCCTCTATCCGTCGGGCCGTTGAGTGGCTGATAGCCCACCAGAACGAGGACGGCGGCTGGGGCGAGACCCCCGAAAGCTATAGAGATTCTAGCCTCCGCGGCCAGGGCCCATCGACCACCTCTCAGACCGCCTGGGCCATCTTAGGGCTGCTCGCAGCCGGTGAGGTCGATGACGAAGCGACCGCGCGTGGGATCGAGTATCTGATCCGGGCCCAGCGAGCTGATGGCTCCTGGGAGGAGCCCCAATTCACCGGGACCGGCTTCCCTGGGGACTTCATGATTAACTACCACCTTTACCGTCTCTATTTTCCGCTCATGGCCTTGGGGAGGTATCGCCGAGCATTGATTGGAGGAGCGAGCCAAGAGAGGGAAAGATGATGGAGCTTCGGAAGGCCGAGGTCTTGGGCTTCTGTGCCGGTGTCCGCCGCGCGGTCCGGATGATCGAGGAGGAGTTGGAGCAAGGGCCGCTCGAGACTCTGGGAGCGGTAGTCCATAACCCCCATGTCGTGGTGGATCTAGAGCGCCGCGGGGCCAGGGTGGTCCGCTCCCTCGAGGAGGCTCGCTCCGGCCGGGTGGCGATCACTGCGCATGGCGTGGGCGAGGAGGTCTACCACAAGATCGAGGCCCTCGGGCTGAAGTTGATAGACACCACCTGCCCGATCGTCTCGAGGGCCCAGCGGGCGGCCGCCTCACTCGCCAAGGAGGGATACAAGGCCATCATCTTCGGGGAGGCCGATCATCCCGAGGTCCGGGGGCTCCTCGGCTGGACTAGAGGGAGCGGGGTGGCGATCTTGGACCCGACTGTGCCACTTAAGCTCCCCCGGCGGGTGGCCCTCCTCTCCCAGACGACCAAGGGGTCCGAATTGTTTGCCCAATTCATCGGTCGGTTCCTGGAGCACCACCTCTTGGAGCTAGAAGAGCTCAGGATCATCAATACCACCTGCCCGGAGACGGGAAGGAGGTATGAGGCGGCGAAGGAGCTCTCCCGGTGGGCCGAGGTGGTCCTCGTCGTCGGTGGGAGGAATTCAGCCAATACTCGGAGGCTGGCCGAGACCTGTGCCAGGATGGGGGTCGAGACCCATCTCATCGAGGATTCTAGCGAGATCGAGCCCCAGTGGCTCATCGCCAGGGAGAGGGTCGGCCTGACCGCGGGGGCCTCGACCCCGGACAGCGCGATCGCGGCCGTGATCCGGAGACTGGAGGAGTTGGCTGGCCGGGAGGTGATGGCATGCTAAGGATTTCAGCTTATGCGCGGCTCATCACGATCGAGACGGAGCAAGCCCCGCAGTTCATCGACATCACGGAGGGGGTCGAACGGGCCGTGGCGGAGTCGGGCGTGACCGAGGGGTTTGCCCTCATCTATTCAAGGCATACGACCGCCGCAATCAGGATCAATGAGGCCGAGCCGCTCCTCCTCCGAGATATGGCTGAGTTCCTCGAGCGGGTCGCGCCCCGCGACTGCGCTTATAGGCACAATGACTTCTCAATCCGGACGGCGAACATGACCGAGGATGAGTGCCCCAACGGCCATGCCCACTGCCAGCACCTCCTCCTAGGGGCCTCGGAGGCGATCCCGATCCTTAATGGCCGACTCCAGCTCGGCCGGTGGCAGCGGGTCTTCCTCATCGAGCTCGATCGGCCCCGAACTCGCGAGGTCCTCGTCCAGATCCTGGGAGAATGAGCCTAACTAGCCTTGCTGCGGCCTACCGCCAATGCGCCGGGCTCGCCCGCTCGCACTACGAGAACTTCCCGGTCGCGAGCCTCCTCATCCCGCGGAGGATGCGAAGGCATATCTATGCCCTCTACGCCTTCTGCCGCTATGTCGACGACCTGGGAGATGAGGCTGTGGGCGACCGGGAGGCACGCCTCCTTGCATTGGACCGCTGGGAGGAGGAGCTCGAGCGGTGCTACCATAGCCATGGGGAGCCGAGCCATCCGATCATGGTGGCCTTGGCTGAGACGATCCGCGAGTTCCATCTCCCTAAGGAGCCGTTCCTCAAGCTGATCGAGGCCAACCGGCTCGACCAGCGGAAGAGGCGCTACCGGACCTATGAGGAGTTGCTCCACTATTGCGATCGCTCGGCCAATCCCGTGGGGAGGCTCTTCCTCCACCTCTTCGGCTACCGAGACGAGGAGAGGCAAAGGCTCGCGGATAAGACCTGCACCGCCTTGCAGCTCACGAACTTCTGGCAGGACATCCCGATCGACCTGGAGAAGGACCGGATCTACATCCCTCAAGAGGATATGGCCCACTTTGGCTACTCCGAGGAGGAGCTCAAAGAGCATAAGGCCAACGACCGCTTCCGCAGGCTGATGGAGTTCGAGTCGGCCCGGACAAAGGCCCTCTTCCAGGAAGGATTCAAGCTGGTCGAGCTCCTCGACGGCCGACTGGGCTTGGGGGTCGAGCTCTTCTCCCGCGGGGGGCTGGCGATCCTGGAAAAGATCGAGAAGGCCGACTACGACATCTTCCGCTGCAGGCCGTGGCTCTCGAAGCGTGAGCAGCTAGGGCTCTTCCTCCGAGCGCTACTAGAACACCATGGAAGTTGATCCTGCACCCGCAGGGTGGACTGCCGAGAGCGCCGCCGCGTGGCGCGCCACGCTCCGGGCCGCCTATCGCCGCTGCCGGGCCGAGACGCACGCCAAGGCCAAGAACTTCTACTGGGCCTTCATCACCCTCCCCGGGATGAAGCGGGCGGCGATCTACGCCATCTACGCCCTCCTCCGCCGCTGGGACGACCTCATCGATTCCGCCGCGCCGGTGGAGGAGAAGCATCTGGAGTTGGAGGAGCAGCGGGAGCTACTCCGGATGCTTTACGCCATGGATCCGGACTTGCATCATGATCCCCTCCTCCTCGCGGTCGGGGATGCCGTCCGCCGGTATCGGATCCCTCGCCACTACTTCGAGGAGGTCCTCGCCGGGATCGAGCTCGACCTCCAAAAGAGACGGTATCGGACCTTCCCCGAGCTTTGGGAATACTGCTACGGCGTGGCCGGGGCGGTCGGGCTGATCTCGCTCGAGATCTTCGGCTACTGCGATCCCAAGGCAAAGGACCATGCCGTCGAGCTCGGGATCGCCATGCAGCTTACAAACATCCTCCGGGATATCAGGGAAGATCTCGCGCGGGACCGCATTTACCTCCCCCAAGAGGAGCTCGAGCGCTTCGGCTACTCCGAGGCCGAGCTCCGGGGAGGGATCATCAACGATAGCTTTAGGGAACTGATGGCCTTCGAGGTCGCCCGCGCTCGAGGATACTTCGCCCGAGCCCGGAGGCTCTTGGCCTACCTTCCACGCCGTTCCCGGCCCTGCCCGGCGGTCCTGGCCGGGATCTATGAGCGGCTTCTCGACCGGATCGAGGCCCGCGGCTATGATGTCTTCGCTGGCCGGATCTCGCTCAGCCCGTGGGAGAAGCTCTGGACCGCCCTCCGTTGCTCCGGGGCTGACCTCCTCTAAGTTTTCCGAAGATATGCCCCTCTCGCACAACACATGCCAACGGCGATCCTGCCGAGCCTTCTTGCCCTCAGGGCATAGCCCTCCCCTCCAATCAGGCCCCCTGTGGTGCAGCCATACACGATGAGGTCAACCTGAGCATCTGCTAGGAGCCAGATCGCCTCTTCCGCTCACTCAGCCAGCTCGCTCAACTCCGCGGCAGTGACCTCTCTCCGGCTCCGGGATCTAGGCCGTAGTGCTTGACAGCATATTCCGCGGAGATCCGCCCCTCGCGGTAGTCCTTGAGAACAAGCCCCTTCGGCCTCGATGAGGGGCTCCCATAGCCCCCTCCCCCGGGTGTCCGGACGCT
>JBBIJD010000085.1:0-5492 GCA_037446135.1 Candidatus Fraserbacteria bacterium | reverse complement strand
GCGGCCCGAGTGTAACGGAAATTACGCCCTGAGGAGGGGAAGTTTGTCCCGCCGGCGCGGGTCAGCCAATCAGGGGGCTTTTGCGAGCTACTTCTTGAGGACAGCGACCAAAAGGGAAGCGATGACCGCAGCGATGATCGTCACCCAACTGGTGATAAGGGCATAGAATAACTGGTTGAGCCTCGTCTCGAGGTGGTTAAACCTTGTCTCGACCTGACCGAACCTCGCCTCAAGCCTCGTCTCGAGCTGGCTAAACCTCGACTCGAGGTGGTTGAGCCGCTCGTTCATCTGGCTTAGAGTGCCCTCGATGTTGGCCACCCTCTCCTCTAATTGGGCCATCCTTCTCTTCCTCTCTGCCCGGTTGACCTGGACTGGGGCGAGGGCGAGCACCCTTGTTGCCGGTGGCTGTCAGCGTTTACTCCCGAGATAACCATTCATGAACCCGAATCTGGAGGGCGGCCAGACCCGCAAGAAGGGCTCGCCGATGAAGTCCTCCTCGCGGGCGAACCCCCAGAATCGGCTGTCGAGGCTGTTCCTCGAGTTATCCCCCAGGACGAAGTAGTGGCCCTCCGGGACGGTCACGACCGTCTCAGGGTCGGCGAAGGTGCAGTGGTCGCCTTGGGCGGCCCCGATCTGGCAGAAGTCGAAGTAGCCGCTGTTGTAGTATGGCCGGTCGAAGAGCGGCCCCTCGAGCCTCTTCCCGTTCACATAGAGGCCGCACTCACTCGCGGTGAAGCGGTCGCATCCCTTGATCTGGACCGTCTGGCCCGCGACGGCGATCAATCTCTTGACATAGCGGACCTTCTGGCCTCGCTCGTAGTGCCAGAAGACGATGATATCCCCGGGGACAGGCTTCCGGAAGTAGTAGGAGATCTTATCGACGAAGAAGCTATCCCCCTCCTCGATCGTCGGGATCATCGAGCCGGTCGGGACCCGCATCCGGACCAGGACGAAGGTCATCACCAGGTAGGCGAGGAGCCCAGCGACCACGATCACCTGGAGCCAGTCGAGGGCCCACTCGGCCGTCTCGCCCGTCTTGATCCCCAGGCGGTTGAGGAGCTTGGCCAGGAAGGGCTTCTTCCGCATAGCCATAGCCGGGGCCGCGGGCGCGGCTGCCGGGCCTGGGCTCACACTGGCCTCAGCCTCGGCTTTGGCTTGGGGGTTCGCCCCCTCTTTTTTACCCTTTCCCTCGCCCTGGCCCTCGAGCTTCTCATCCTCGATGGACATCTTGGCGCCTCCTCAGGTAAAAGGGCCGGGCCCGGCGGACTCTCCCGGGCTTGACCAGCTCGATCTTCACGATCTTCGGGGAGTAGAGGGGATAGGTCTTCTCGACCCCGATCCCGGCGGAGATCTTCCGGACAGTGAACATCTTCGAGCTCCCGCTCCCCGACTTCTTCAGGACTACCCCTTCGAAGACCTGGACCCGCTCCGCCCGGCCCTCTCGTCTCCCGGCCTCGGTCAGCCGCTCATGGACCCGGATGAGGTCGCCGGGCCGGAAGTCAGGGTCCTCCCGCTCGCCGTCGCAGGTCCCCTGTGCCGCCTTCAGTAGCTCTTCCATCATCTTTCTTGACTCTAACTCCTTCTCCCTCTCAAGCGATCGAGGACGATCGCCGCCGCGGTGCGGACCGAGAGGTGGTTCCACTCGCCCGGCCCGAGGATCGGGGGCAGGAGATAGTCGAGCCGCTCGACGAGCGGCTCGGCCAGCCCCCAGCCGGTGCCGAAGAGAATATACACCGGCTGGGGCGAACTTTCAAGGCGGGCCCGCAACTCCTCATAGGTTAACTGCCCGAGCTGGAGCCTCCGGGCCGAGGTCCCGATAAGGAGGGGCCTCACCCCGCCCTCCTCGCGGGTGATCCACTCCAGGCTCTCCTCGTAGCTCCCCAGGATCTCCACTAGTTCGAGGGCCTCGCCGCGATTATGGCCGATCTTGGTCTCGAGCCAGTAGCGCCGGATCCGGGCGGCGATCCCCTGCTGGGCCGGGATAGGCGTGATGATGAAGTAGCGCTTGACATCATAAGTTTTGGCCGCGCGGGCGATGTCGTGGACATCGATCCCGGTGAGGGCCGCGGTCGCGACCTCCCCGCGCTGGTTCAGGACCGGGTAGTGGATGAGCCCGATGTATAGGTTCCCCATCGAAGTGGTTCCCAGGTCCGCCGATCAACAGGCTCCTTTTGAGCCTTTGAACCTGTGAGCCTGCGAACTTTGTTTTAACAGATCCGGCCGGTTCCGGGCCGTCTTCTCCAGCCTCTTCTGGCGGCGGAACTCCGCGATCTCGCGATGATCCCCGGTGAGCAGGACCTCCGGGACCTTCAGGCCGCGGAAGACCGGCGGCCGGGTCCACTGGGGCGGGCCGACCAAATTTTCGTCATAGAAGGCATCGTCTTTGACCGACTCGTAGTCCCCGACCACCCCGGGGACGAGCCTTGCGACCGCCTCGGCCACGACCGCCGCGGCCAATTCCCCCCCGGAGAGGACGAAGTCACCGATCGAGAGCTCATCGGTGCAGATCTCCAGGACCCGCTCGTCCACCCCCTCGTAGCGGCCGCAGAGGAGGATCAGCCACTCTTCCCCAGCTAACTCCTTAGCCAACTCCTGGGTGAAGAGCTTCCCGCTCGCCGCGAGGAGGATCACCCTGGGCCTTGCGGTCGGGAGCTGGGAGCGGATCACCTCGACCCCGCGGAAGAACGGCTCCGGCTTGAGGACCATCCCCGGCCCGCCGCCGTAGGGCCGATCATCGACCGTCCGGTGCTTATCGGTGGTGAAGTCCCGGAGGTTATGCAAATTGATCTCGATCAGCCCTCTCTCGCGGGCCTGTCCGATGATCCCCGAGGAGAAGAACCCCTCGAGCATCTCCGGGAAGATCGTCAGGATGTCAATCCGCATCCTAGGCTATAACACATCGATGACCGTCTCTTTGCCGAGCTTGGCCGCCACATGGTTCATCACGGCCCGGATCGCCTCGACGGTCCGCCCCTCCCGCCCCAGGAGCCTCCCCAGGTCCCGCTTGGAGACGGAGAGGTAGAAGAGCTCGACCTTGGGGGTCGAGATGTGGTCAATCTTCACCTGTTCCGGGCGTTCGACGACCCCGGAGACGAGGTATTGCAGGAGTTCCTTTAACATCGCGTAGGCGAGCTAGCCGCATGCTATGCTAACTTGCCGATTCTCCTCTTGTGCCACTCCTCCATCACCCCGAGGCGGGAGAGGATCGTCCTGGCCGTCTCGCTCGGTTGGGCCCCGCGCAGCAGCCACTCCAAGGCCCGGGCCTTATCGATGTTCAACTGGTCCCCGATCGGATTGAAGAAGCCGAGGTCCTCGAGGACCTCCCCGCCGCGGGGATGGGCCTCCTCGATCACCACCAGGCGGTAGCTCGGCTGGCCCCGCCGCCCGATCCGCTTCAGTCTGATCTTCGCTGCCATCGATCCTCCTCGAATGGATGTGTGCGTGCACTTAGATTTAGAATGGTAACTCCTCCAGGGGGAGCTTCCCCTTCCTCCCCAGCTTCCCCAACTGCCTCATCAGCCTTTTTGCCTCGTTGAACCGCTTGAGGAGCCGATTGACCTCGCTGACATGGGTCCCGCTCCCACGGGCGATCCGTCGCTTCCTTGAGCCGTCGATGATCTGGGGGTTCAGCCGCTCCTCCCTGGTCATGGAGTTGATGATCGCCTCGACCTTATCCAGCTCCTTATCCTCGATCTGGAGCCGCCCGCCCCCGGGGAGCCTCTCCAGGAGCCGCTCGAGTGGCCCCATCCGCCGGACCTGCCTCAATTGGTCTAAGAAGTCCTGGAGGGTGAACTCCTCCTTCACCAGCCGCTCGGCCAGCTCTTCGGCCCTCTTCCGGTCGAGCCGCTCCTCGGCCTCCTCGATCAAGGAGAGGAGGTCGCCCATCCCCAAGATCCGCCCGGCCAGTCGCTCGGGATGGAACGGCTCGAGCTCCTCCAGCCCCTCTCCGGTCCCGATGAGCTTGATCGGGAGGCCGGTGACCTCGACCATCGAGAGGGCCGCCCCGCCGCGAGCATCCCCGTCCATCTTCGTCAGGATGAGCCCCGTGAGGCCCAAGCGGCGGTGGAACTCCCCGGCGATCGCGACCGCCTCCTGGCCGGTCATGGCATCGGCGACCAAGAGGATCTCCTGAGGCTTGAGCTCCCGCTTGAGCTCCTCGAGCTCCTCCATCAGGGGCTCATCGATCTGGAGCCGCCCGGCGGTGTCGAGGAGGACAAGGTCGAACCCCTCGGCCCTCGCCCGCTCGAGCGCGCTCCTCGCGATCGCCAGCGGGGAGGAGGGCGAGCCATCCCCATGATAGGAGGCATAGCCGAGGCGCTCCGCGATCTGCCGGAGCTGCTCACCCGCCGCGGGGCGGTAGGGGTCGACACAGACGAGCAGCGGGCGCTTGGCCCGCCCCTTCCTCACCAGGTAGCGGGCCAGCTTCCCCGCTGTGGTCGTCTTCCCCGAGCCCTGGAGTCCGACGAGCATCACCACCGCCGGCTTAGCGGCGAGGTCGAGCTCCGCCCCTTGCCCCCCCATGGTCGCGGTCAGCTCGTCCTTGATGATCTTGATCAACTGCTGGCCGGGAGTGAGGCTCTCCAAGACCTCCTGGCCGAGGGCCTTCTCCCCCACCCGCTCGATGAAGCCCTTGGCGACCTTGTAGTTGACATCGGCCTCCAGGAGGACCCGGCGGACCTCACGGAGGCCCTCTTCCACATCAGCTCGGGTGAGCCGCCCCTTCCGGCGGAGCTTGGTCAGGACCTCCGTCAGCCGCTGGGCCAGTGAATCGAGCATCGCTGGGGATTCTAGGAAAAATCGGGAGGAGCGTCAACCCCCGCGCACGGTTGCATCAGCCCGTCCAGGTGTTATAATCATTTTCGAGGTGTTAAGCCGATGAGCCTCACTTGGGGGATCGTCCTCCTCCTTTTGCTCGTGGTCCTCTCAGCCTTCTTCTCCGCCTCCGAGACGGCCCTCACATCGATGGGGCGGGCGCGCTTGGAGTATCTCATCAAGGCCCATCCGCGGAAAGGGAAGGCCCTCCGGGCCTTGCATGACGACCCGAATACCCTGATCACCGCCCTCTTGATCGCCAATAACTTCATCAATCTGCTGGCCTCCTCGATCGCCACGATCCTCTCACTCCAGCTCCTCCGGCCCTATCTCTCCCCCGCCCAGGCCGGGCTGGTGGCGACCGTCCTCGTCACCCTTTACCTTCTAGCCCTCGGCGAGATCACCCCCAAGAGCCTGGCCAAGAACCATCCCGAGCGGTTCACCCTGGCCATGATCAGGCCGGTCTACCTCCTCAGCCGCCTCCTCGGGCCGCTGGTCCGTCTCTTCCGGCAGCTCGCCGGAGCCCTGATCAGGCTCCTCCCGCGCTCCCTCCAGGGGCGGGAGCAGCCTGGGGTGAGCGAAGAGCAGATCAAATACCTGATCGAGATCAGCCGGGAGCGGGGCCTCCTCGAGGAGGAGGATGTGGAGATGATCAAGCGGATCTTCACCTACGATGACCT
>JBBIJD010000084.1:0-5697 GCA_037446135.1 Candidatus Fraserbacteria bacterium | reverse complement strand
TGGAAACTCCCCGGATTGCCCGAGGCCGTCCGATAGTCAGATATGGTCGTCCCCTGAAGAGCGATCGCCTCCTCCAAGAGTTCGGGAATCACCTCAAATAGGCGCTTGGCTTCCTCAAGGGAGAGCGAATCGGCCTGTCGCTTTGGGTGAATCCTTGCCCGGAAGAGGGCCTCACTGGCATAAATGTTCCCTAACCCGGCGAGCTTCCCTTGATCGAGGAGGAGCCGTTTGATCTCCTGCTTCGTCCTCAAGATCTCTCGAAAGTTCTCGAAAGTATAGCTCGGAGTGAACGGCTCGAGCCCTAGCCTTCGGAGCGGCTCGAGTTCCTCCAGCTTATTGGCCTCGATGCAATGGAGGGTGGCGAATCTCCGGGGGTCGTCGAGGACCAATTGCCTTCCGTTGGAGAATTGCAAGACCAAGCGCGTGTGGTTCTCTTCCTGGGGCAGGAGTCGCCCCGTCATCCGGAGGTGGAGCACCAGGGCTCGGCCATCAAACTCTAGGATCAAAAACTTTCCCCGGCGGGCGACCCCTTTCAAGCTACTTCCTCGCAGCTTTCCCAGCTCGGAGATCGAACAATCTCGCAACAGCCGCCGATCGCGGACCTCGATCTTCGAGAGTCGGGCATCGAGAAATTCCTTCTCCACCCCACGACGGATCGTCTCGACCTCCGGTAATTCCGGCATCCCTCCTCCAGTTTGCTCGAGTGACCAGAGCCGCTAAACTATAATGGGCATGGTGGCACAAGGCAAAGGAGGGGCAATAATGAAGGAGTTGACATTGAAGGGCATGCGGGAGCGCTGGGAGAAGGAGGTCCTCGAGCCGCACCTTAAGGAGCACGGCGAGCGGAAAGAGCGGTTCATCACCGCTTCGAACGAGGAGATCAACCGGCTCTATACCCCGGAAGATATCGCAGAGTTGGACTACGACCGGGACCTCGGCTACCCCGGGGAGTATCCCTTCACCCGGGGAGCCTATCCCACGATGTATCGTGGCCGGCTGTGGACGATGCGCCAATTCTCAGGCTACGGCGGGGCAGAGGAGACCAACCGCCGGTTCAAATACTTGCTGAAGGAGGGGGAGACCGGCCTCTCTACAGCCTTCGATATGCCGACCCTCATGGGCTATGATCCAGACCATCCCCTCTCAGATGGGGAGGTCGGGGTCGAGGGCGTGGCCGTGAGCACCCTTCGGGACTTCGAGATCCTCTTCGACGGCATTCCTTTGGACAAGGTGAGCACCTCCTTCACCATCAACCCCACGGCCGCCGTGATCTATGCGATGTATATTGCGATCGCGGACCAGCAGGGCGTTCCTAGGACAGAGATCCGCGGGACGATCCAGAACGATATGCTGAAGGAATTCATCGCCCAGAAGGAGTGGGTGATCCCCCCGAAGCCGGCGCTCGACCTGATCGTTGATATCTTCGAGTTCGGGATCAACGAGACCCCGAAGTTCAACTTGATCTCGATCTCCGGCTATCACATCCGTGAGGCCGGTGCGACCGCGGTCCAGGAGCTGGCCTTCACCCTGGCCGATGGGTTCGCCTATGTCGAGGCCGGAATGGAGCGTGGACTCGAGATCGATCGCTTCGCGCCGCAACTCTCCTTCTTCTTCAACTCCCATAACTCCTTCTTCGAGGAGATCGCCAAGTTCAGGGCAGCCCGCCGCATCTGGGCCAAGAGGATGCGCGAGCATTATGGCGCGAAGCGGCCGGAGGCCTGGCGGTTGCGGTTCCACACCCAGACGGCCGGCTGCACCCTCACCGAGCAGCAGCCCTTGAACAACATCATCAGGGTCACACTTCAGGCCCTCGCGGCCGTCCTCGGCGGGACCCAGAGCCTCCATACGAACTCTTACGATGAGGCCCTGGCCTTGCCTTCGGAGGAGGCGGTCCGGATCGCCTTGAGGACTCAGCAGATCATCGCCTATGAGAGCGGCGTGGCCGATACGATCGATCCCTTGGCCGGGAGCTACTTCGTGGAGAGCCTGACAAACGAGATCGAGCGGAAGGCACTAGACTACATCGTGCGGATCGAGAGACTGGGCGGTGGCTCGATCCTCAGAGGGGTCTTACGAGGGATCGAGGAGGGGTTCTTCCAGAGGGAGATCGCCCGCGCGGCCTATGAATACCAGAAGCAGGTCGAGGCCGGGGAGCAGGTGATCGTCGGGGTCAATAAATACCAGATCGAGGAGGACCACAAGCCCCACATCCTGCGGGTCGATCCGGAAGTTCAGCGGCGGCAGATCGAGCGGCTGAACCAGGTCAAAAGAGAGAGGGACAATACCAAAGTTCAGGCCGTGCTCGCCGGCTTACGAAAGGCCTGTGAGCGTGGAGAGAACCGGATGCCCTACATCCTCGAGGCGGTCAAGGCCTATGCCACCCTGCAGGAGATCATGGATGTCTTCCGGGCAGTCTACGGCCAATACCGCGAGCCGGCGCTGTTCTAGTCCAGGAGGAGAGATGGGAAAGATTCGGGTCCTGATGGCCAAGGTCGGACTAGATGGCCATGATCGCGGGGTAAAGGTGATCTGCAACGCCCTCCGCGATGCGGGGATGGAAGTGATCTACACCGGCCTGCACAACACCCCCGAGGAAGTCGTCCGGGCGGCCCTGCAGGAGGATGTTGATGTAATCGGGATCAGTCTCCTCTCCGGGGCCCACATGGCGATCTTCCCTAAGGTCCGCCGGCTGATGGACGAGCACGGCCTAAAGGATGTCCTCCTCCTCGGCGGGGGGATCATCCCCGATGAGGATAAGGAAGCACTAAGGAAGCTAGGGGTCAAGGGGCTCTTCGGGCCGGGGACACCCTTGAGCGAAATCGTGGAGTTCATCAAGGAAGAAGTCCGTCGGCTGGGGAAGGGCTAGCTAGGCTAGACCATGCTTCCTGAGGCGTTCCTCGAATGGGCCTACCGCGGTCGGGCAGAACTGGTCCGCCGCCAGGCCCGCGGGGAGGAGGTTCAACCTCATGAGCTCCTCCTCGGCTTCAGCCGCCATACCCCGGCTGTGGTCTCTTATGGCCCGGCAGGGCTCAATGCCGCGATCAAAGGGGTGGGCTTCCTCCCCAAGCCGGAGTATCTAAAGGCGACCCTCGCTGCCTATTTGGAGCACATCGACCGGGGCTGGCGGGACGGCTACCGCGAGGAGGGGCTTCGGCTCCTGGTCCGCTTCATTTACGGCGAAGGCTCCGAGGAGCGGCTCGACTTCACCAAGCTCGGCTCACTGGAGCTCGCACGCGGCCACTCCTTCGAGAACCTCCGGGCCAACCCCGAGGTGACGCTGCTCTTCTATCAGCCGCCGAATCTCAGCTATGAAGTCCGCGGGAAAGCCGAGATCCATGAGGAGGGGAGCCTCTACCATCTGCTGATCAATGCCCAGCATGATGTCTACCACTACCCCGATCGGGGAAGCTGGGCTACCCGCCCTGCCTATGTCTTCTCTATCGATGAGATCTACGATAACTCAGTGAGGGAAGGTGGCTTCGGCCGGAGGATCTACTGAGGCTCCGCACGCTCTACGAGCAAGAGTTCCTCGACCCTATCGGCGATTTGCTCCAACGCTATGGAGATGTCCGCCTCCTCATCCTCGAGGATGATCGGCCTGCCGCAGTCTGCACCCTGGCGAGCCTTGAGATTGAAGGGGATCCTTCCTAGGAAGTGGACGCCCAGGTCCAGGGCCGCCTGCTCTCCGCCGCCGCTCCCGAATAGCTCGATCTCGTAACCGCAGTTGGGGCACTTGAAGCCGGCCATGTTCTCTACCACCCCGATCTTGGGGATGCCCATCCTCTTGGCCATGTTGATCGCCCTTCGGCTGTCGATCAGGGAGACCTCCTGCGGTGTAGTCACAATCACGGCCATCTCCGGCCCCATCTTCTGAGCGATGGTCATGACCTCATCGCCCGTCCCCGGCGGGAGGTCGGCCACCAAGAAGTCCAGCTCACCCCAGGCCACATCGCCCAAGAACTGCTCGAGCGCCTTCGAGCGCATCGGCCCGCGCCAGATCACCGGCGAGCCCGGCGGGATGAGCTGGGCCAAGGAGATGACCCTCACGCCGTCCCTCTCCGAAGGGAGCAAGCGTTCTTCTTCGCTCACCTCCGGAGGCTTGTGGAGCCCGACCATCTGGGGGACATTCGGACCGGTGAGGTCGGCATCGAGGAGTCCGACCTTCTTTCCCCGCTTGGCCAGGGCATAGGCCAAGTTGACGGCGACCATCGTCTTCCCCACCCCGCCCTTCCCGCTGAAGACGACCAACTTATGCTTGACTCCTTCGAGGTTCTTCCTGATCTTCCGCTCTTGTTCCTCGGCTAGCTTCAGTCGCGCCTGATGGTTCTGCATTCCCTTACCTCCTGAGCCTTACTGTGACCTTGGAGACGGCCGAGCCGAAGGTCGTCGTCCCCCCGCCCTCGGAGACGATCCTCAGCACTCGCTCAACATCGCGCACTCTCGAGCCGAAGAGGAATGAGACCCCGTATCTGGCGAAGACCTCCGAGAGAGGCGTCGTCGGCCCGACGAGCGCTACCCTGCCCCTGCCTCGGGAGAGGTCGAGCAGATGGTCCAATGTCTTGTTGATCACGGTCGTGCCGGAGATGAGGACGACATCGCATCTGGGGAGAAGCAATTCTACGGCCCAATCGGGGTAGATCCGCAGCGCATCCCCCGGCATGCCCCTGCCGATGGCGGCCTCGAACGCCGGGAGCCGCCGCTCGAAGATGTAGAGCTCTCGGCAGCTCTTCCGGATCAACCCGACCAAGGGCCCGAAATAGCCGATCATCCCGACCGAATCGCCCTCGGTAATGGCGAGATCCCTCACGATATCGCTCTCTGTGCTCTCCCCTTCCAGGGCTCTACTGCCTAAGATCGCGTTGATAGTCGCGACTCCTAGAGTCGCTTCGAGGCTATCAGCAGAGAGGGCCAGCTCGGCCAGGGAGTCAGCCCGCTGATCGGCGAGCGTTCCGGCCCTCTCTAACACTGTGCAGCAGGGCGAGAGCTCGTCCCTCATCGTCGCGGCCAGGCCGCAGCTCCCGTCATCCAGCTTCACTGCCGTATACCCCAGGCCGATCCTGATATCCTTGACCGTCCTCTTGCGTAAGTCCCCCGCCACAGTGTGCAGCAGTTCATCGATTATCATTGGAGTGCACCCCCGAGTCTGGCCCACATCCTCTCGATCTCGCGCGAGACCGGGCCATTAGAATACTCTATAACGCTCTTCCGGTGGGCCAGCGCCTCCGTGACGATCTCATCGTAAGGGATCTTGCCGACCACTTCGAGGCCCTCCCCCTGGGCGAAGGCCTCGATCTGATGGGCGATCTCCTTGTTCAGGTCATACTTGTTGATGCAGATCAGGGCTCTAGTCCGGAAGTGTTGAGCCACTCCCAGCACCCTCTCCAGGTCGTGGAGCCCTGAGAGGGTCGGCTCGGTCACGATGAGCGCCGCGGTCGCACCGCCGAGGGAGGCGATCACCGGACAGCCGATCCCGGGCGCACCATCGACGATGATCAGCTTCTTCCCCTCCAGCTGCGCCAGCTCCGTCGCCCGCTGCTTCACTAGGCTGACCAGCTTCCCTGAAGTCCCCTCTCCCGGCTCGAGCTGGCCGTAGACGAGCGGCCCGAACCTCGTCGAAGAGACATAGACATGGCCGGAGAGGCGGGGCCTAAGCTCGATCGCCCCCGCCGGACAGATGAAGGCGCAGACCCCGCAGCC
>JBBIJD010000083.1:0-5895 GCA_037446135.1 Candidatus Fraserbacteria bacterium | reverse complement strand
CCCGCCGAACCGCCTGGCGAACTCCGCCACGAGCGGATGGTCCGGCTCTTGCTCGATCAGCTTGAAGGCCTCCTCTCTTGCGAGCTTCAATAGCTCGAGGTCACGGAAGAGGTCCGCGGCCTTGAAGGTCGTGTCCAGGCCATGCTGGGCCGGGCCTAAGAGCTCGCCCGGGCCGCGGATCTTGAGGTCCTCCTCCGCGATCCTGAAGCCATCGGCGATCTCCCGAAAGGCGGTGAGGCGGAGCCTCGCCTCCTCGGTCTTGGGGCTGGCGAGGGCGAAGCAGAGGGCCTCCTGGCCGGCCCGGCCGATCCGGCCCCGCAACTGGTGTAACTGCGCCAGGCCGAACCGATCGGCATGCTCGATGACCATGATCGAGGCGTCGGGGACATCGATCCCGACCTCCACGATCGTCGTGGCGACCAGGACATTCAGCTCCTTCCGCCGGAAGGCCTCGAGGACCTCCCTCTTTGCGGCCTCGCTCACCCGGCCGTGGAGGAGGCCGACCCGGAACTCCCGGAATGGGCCGCTCGCCAGCTCCTCCGCCATCTCTGTGGCCGCACGGAGGTCCAGTTCCTCCGACTCCTCGATCAGAGGGTAGATGATGAAGGCCTGCTCGCCCTCCGCCAGCCTTGACCGGATGAGCTGATAGACCTCCTCGCGGCGCTCCTCCGCCACCCAATAAGTCTTGATCCGCCGCTCACAGGGGAGCTCATCGAGGATCGAGATCTCGAACTGGCCGTAAAGGATGAGAGTGATCGTCCTCGGGATCGGGGTGGCGCTCATCACCAGGACATCGAGGTTCTCGCCCTTCTTCTCCAGCTCGGCCCGCTGGATCACCCCGAAGCGGTGCTGCTCGTCGATCACCACCAGGCCGAGCCGCTTGAAGCGGACCTCATCCTCGATCAGGGCATGGGTCCCGAGCACGAGGTCGAGCTCGCCCCGCTCGATCTGGCGGCGTAAGTCGCTCTTCTCCCGCTCGCTCTTGCTCCCGATGAGAAGCCCCACGCGTAGGGGTAGCCCGGCCCGCTCGACCAGCTCGCTGATCACGCGATAGTGCTGCTCGGCCAGGATCTCGGTCGGGGCCATCATCGCCGCCTGGTAGCCGCTCGCATGGGCGATGAGGCAGGCGATCAGGGCCACCACGGTCTTCCCGCTCCCGACATCCCCTTGGAGGAGGCGGTGCATCGGCCTCGGTGCGGCCAGATCTCTCCGGATCTCGGCGATCGCCCGCCGCTGGGCCGGAGTGAGCCGGAAGGGGAGCGCGGCGATGAACTCCTCTAACTGCTCATCCTCGATCTTGAGGCTCCGCCCCGGCCGGTCCCGCACACGCCGGCGCTCGAGGGCCACCCCGATCTGGAAGAGGAAGAGCTCCTCGAAGGCCAGGCTCTTCCTGGCGAGCTCGAACTCCTCGAGGCTTTGGGGGAAGTGGATCTTGAAGAAGGCCTCGCTTCGAGGGAGTAGGCCCAACCGGAGGCGGACCTCCTCCGGGATGAGCTCGAGGATCTCATCCTGGTAGAGCGCGAGGTTCTCCCGGATCAGCCGGAGGAGCGTCCCCTGAGGGAGCCCCTCGGTCGCGGGGTAGACCGGGACGAGCCGACCAGTCAGAAAATTCTCCCCGGCTGGCTCCCAGATGGGGTTAGTGAGCTGGACCGTCCCGAAGGCCCGCTCGACTTCACCGAAGAGCGCGACCTTCTCGCCCTTGGTGAACTGCTTCTTCAGCCAGGGCTGGTTGAACCAGACGGCGTAGGCCACCCCGCTTATGTCCTGGACCGCGACCTTGAGGATCTCCAGGTCCTTCCTCGGACGGATCGTGTCGATCGCGCTGATCCGGCCCTGAATCGTGGCCCGCTCGCCATGCCTTAAAGAGGCGATCCGCTTCACTTGCGAGCGGTCCTCGATCCTCCGAGGGAAATATAACAAGAGGTCCTCGATCGTCTCGATCCCCAACCTGTTCAATAGCTTCTCCCGCCGCTCCCCCACACCCTTGGCATAGCGGACGGGCGAGGCTAGAGGGGGTAAGCCCCCTTTTGGCTTCCGCTCCCCGGACTTGGGGAGAGCTGCCCCGACCTCCACAGCTCGGAGGAGGTCTTCTAACTCGCGGATCGCCTCTCGCCTCTTCAGGAAGGGCATCTCAGCGTAGCCATGGGCCTTGGCCCGGAGCGCGGCCGCTAGCTCCGCATCCGCGGAATCCAGCTCCGAGGCGGCATGCGCGATGAACCCCTCCAGGCCCCCGAGGACGGCTTGGTCCTTATAGCCTTCTCTCTCCTCCAGCTGGAGAACCTTTCCCAGCCGAGCGAGCAACTCGGCCCGCGCTTGCCCTTCCATCTGAGCCATAATATAATGCATAAGCTGGGCTCAACAAGGAGCAATGACCAATCATGAGAATTGTCTTCATGGGCTCTGGGGAGATTGGCGTTCCGACGCTGAAAGGGCTTGCCCAAGCCCACGAAGTCCTTGGGGTCTTCACCCGGCCCGACCGGCCCGCCGGGCGAGGGCAGCGGCCCCAGCCGACCCCGATCAAAGAAGTTGCTCTAGAGCTGGGCCTTCCGCTCTACCAGCCGGAGAGCGTCAAATCCCCGGAGAGCCTCGAGCTCATCAGAGAGCTCGGGCCGGAGTTCATAATTGTTGCCGCCTATGGCGAGATCCTCTCGAAGGAGCTCTTGGGCATCCCCAAACGCGGGGCCATCAACCTCCATGCCTCGCTCCTCCCGAAATACCGCGGCGCGGCCCCGATCCAGTGGGCGATCATCCGCGGGGAGAAGGAGACGGGGATCACCACCTTCCTCATGGACGAGGGGATGGATACCGGAGAGATCCTCCTCCAGCGGGCGATCCCGATCGAAGAGGAGGACACCGCCGGCTCGCTCTACTCCAAGCTCGCCCAGCTCGGGGCGGAAGTGATGCTCGCTACTTTGGAGGGTTTGGAGAAAGGGACTCTCAAGCCGCGGGCGCAGGACCACTCCCAGGCCACCTATGCCCCGAAGATCAAGAAGGAGCTGGGCCAGCTCGACTGGACTAAGCCGAGCTTGGAGCTCTTCAACCTGATCCGCGGGCTGAACCCCGATCCGGGGGCCTTCACCTTCTTCAGGGGCCTGCGGCTGAAGGTCCACCGGAGCCGGGTCATTCCCGGCGATTTCCCCGGGAGCCCCGGGGAGATCGTCGATGTAAAATCCGGTCTCATCGTCAAGGCCGGGGATGGGGCCCTCGAACTCCTCGAGGTCCAGCCCGAAGGGAAGCGCCGGATGAGCGGCCTCGACCTTGTCCGAGGATATAGAGTAAAGGTCAGTGAGCGGCTGGGATAGGCCATCTCCCTGCTCGACCCCGGGGCATATAAATAGGCCCCACTCAGGGCTGCGGAGGGCAAATCCCCCCTTCTGGAAGAGGCCAAATCTGGCATATAAGCCACTACTTGATGACACCAGAGAATTCATATGAAATGAAGGACTTCCCCCTCCCATGGCGCTTTAACCTGGTCAGTCCCACTGCATCCGGGACGGTCAATTTCCTTGTCTCCATGGCATACATGGCACTCTTCTGGCCCAAACACTACCGACTCTGCTGCTTCAATTGCTGCCTCGACCTAGCCAGCTAGGGATGTATCAGTGCTCGGAGGCTCATAGCCACTGCCATTGCAATGAGGGCACTCGATCTTTCCAGTGCCACCGCACCTTCTGCAGGCCATCTCTTAATCCCCTTTCATCACCTCAATCACCACCCTGGGAGAGCGCACGAGAACTTCTCCAGGTAGTCGATGCGTGTCTGAGGCAGCGGATGGGTCCGCAAGAGCTCCAGCTCGGGATTCCCTTCTTGGGCCTTGAAGAACTCGAATACCTCGATCATCGCCTGCGGACGATAACCGGCAAAGCAGGAGAGCAGATAACCCGCATGATCGGCCTCCAGTTCCTGCTCTCTCGAATACGACAACTCCAGCAGGTAAGCCGCGCCGCCGACCAAGCGGGCGATATCCTTGCCCAAGAGCATCTGGAGGGCTAAGAGGAGGACATTCCCCTTGAGCCTGGCGGCGAGATCCTTAGCAGCATGCCTTAACACCACATGTCCGATCTCATGTGCGAACACGGCCGCCACCTGATCATCGCTCCCCAGGCTTTCGAGCAGCCCTTTGGTGATATATAGAGAGCCGTTCGGGAGGGCGAAGGCGTTGAGCTTGTCCGAGTTGAGCACCTTGAATTGGAGATTGAAGACCGCCCAGTTCAATCTCGTCGCGCTCTGAGGTTGCTTCATATTCTCCATCTTGGTCAGCGCCTGGATAAGTCTGAGTCCTATCCTGTTAACCTGCCCCTGGGCTTGAGGATCGTCGAAGAGGCCGCCGAGCTGTTGCTCGAAATCCGCTGCCAGATCTTCACCGAGGCTGATCTGCATCCCGAGGGTTAGCGCAACCGACTCTTCCTTCCCTGTCAGAAGATGGACATAAGTATCTCCTCGATAGACTGAAAGACCAACCCAGACCCCTAAAACTAGGAGCGCCACCAGGATCAGGGCTAGAAGCCGGTCAGATTCCATTGCTCACCCTCGGTTCTCCCTCCCCGTTCTTGAGGGTTGTCAGCTGCTCAACATACCATCTTCAGCGGCCGAGCCAGGCAGCGTGGCGCGCCAAGCGGTCTGCGATCTGTTGAACCCTCTCGGGCCGGACTCCGTGGGCTCAGGCTGAGTCTTGCGTCCAGGAAGGGGATGGCGAAGGCATCCGGGACGTTGGCCGAGCGGCATAGAGATGTGTAAAATGTTTGAATGTGCATTTGCCACATTCGGTCAATGGCGTGCCCATTCGCCTCACGGAGGAGCGATGGGCCCATATTGTCCGGAATAAACCCTATATGGCGAAGTCAGCAAAGATGACGGCTTTGTGATCACAAGCTTTATCGGACGCAAAGTGAATGAGGATAGGATCATATGGCCAAAGAGTGCTTAGCAGAGAAGAGCTTAGAGCACCTGATTGAAGCTGCCTCACACCTGGTGCAGCTCCCCAAGAAGCATATCCGGGCTGACTATGATGAGGAAGCCGATGTCTTATACATCCATTTCGAGGAGCACCCGAACTCCACCCACAGCGAAATGCGCGACGATGGGATCGTGTTAGACTATCGTGGAAACCGCCTGGTGGGGGTTGCCATCCTCGAGGCCTCACGCTCCCGCCGAGTTCGCCCATCCTCCCCTGCCCGGTAACACCAGATGGGGACGGACAAGGCTGACATCATCGCTAGTCCCAGTCGCTGAGCGGATACGAGTAATAGTAAATCGTCTGCGGCTCCTCCTCAGCTTCGGATTTGCGCAGCCAGGCCTCATCGGCTGGATTATCCCATATCTTCCTCCCGGTCCAATACCAGTCGATCTCCATCCCACCACAAGGGGTGTGCTCCCCTCCCCGGCCTGTGGCAATAGGTCCTGAATGGACCCGGAGGACCCCGCCGGGAGGCAGGAGGCATTCATCGATGAGGTATTCAGCGAAGACGAGCTGGTTCTTCGCCCGGTCCTCGAGGGACCAGCCTCGTGCAAGATCGATGGGCTCCTCTCCCCGGTTTACGATATAGACCGTCTCATCATCTCCCCACTGCTTGATGGCCGCGATGGCTAGGTCCGCATCTTTGTAGGGATCGCACTCCCCCCACCAGCCTGCACGGCCTCCGGCGGCCTCTAGCTGCGCCTCGATGATCCAATCGGCATGCTGGACATCGAAGTCGTTGCCTCCCCGAATCTGCGTGTCATTGGGATCCCTAACATCGAGCCGGGCGAGGCCATGAGCGGCGAGGAGGACCGCGACGCTCGCTGAGGGGGTCTGCACAGGCTCGGGGCCGAGGAAGACCCAGGCTAGAAGCCTCCCGTTGCGGTCTTGCCTATATCCCTCATCTTGGGGTTCCAGCTGGAGCCAGAGCGCTTTCC
>JBBIJD010000082.1:0-6117 GCA_037446135.1 Candidatus Fraserbacteria bacterium | reverse complement strand
GAGGCAGATCAGCCCCCAGCCGGCCAGGACCCCGAGATTTAGCGCGATCTCGGCCAGGCCGGCCCCGCGGATCGTGACCTCGCGGAAGCCGTCCAGAAAGAACCGCAGAGGCAGGACTTGCGAAATGGGCTGGAGCCAAGAAGGCATTGCCCCCAGGGGGAAGAAGGCCCCGGAGAGGAAGACCATCGGCATATAGAAGATCTGGGCCAGCCCGATCGCCGCCTCGGGGGTCTTGGAGAAGGCGGCGATGGCGAACCCCATCAGGATAAAAGAGAACGAGGCAATGGTGAAGAGCAGCCCGAGAGCGAGATAGCCCCCCTGGAGCTTGGCTCCCAAGAACGCCACCGCCAGGCCCACGACCACAACCCCCTGGAGCACGGTGACGATGAACTGCTGGACCGCCCGGGCGGAGAAGAAGGTCACCGGGTGCAAGGGCATCGTGCTGAGGAGCTTGAAGAGCTGCCACTTCCGCTCGAAGGCTAGATCGATCGCCCCCGAGACGAGCGCGGTCGCCAGGACTGCCGTCGCCAGGTAGCCGGGGAGGGCGAAATCGACATAGCTGATCTCCTCGGTCGCCTTCGCGCTCGGGGCGACCGTCTCCTGGACGAGCGTGAGCGGCGGCCGCTGGAGTTGGGCGTTGAATTCAGCGATCAACTGCTGGACCGTGGCCGGGATGATCCCCTTGAACTGGGGGTTCATCCCCCCGTAGATCAGGAGCCTGAGTTGGGCCCCGCCCTGGCCGAGGGAGGCCTGGAGCCCTTGGGGGATGATGACCAGCCCGTCGAGCTTTCCGGCCTCCAGGTCGGCCCGGAGGGCCTCCTCGGTGCCCTCCTTCAGCTTGAGGATCGGGACCTCGCGGAAGGCCTGGACCATCGCCCTCGAGAGATCCGAGCCGTCTAGATCGACCAGCCCGACCTTGAGGCTCACCCCGCCCTCCTCGCCCCCGAAGACCGATAGAAAGAGGAACATCAGCACTAGGGGGAAGACGAACTCCCAGAAGACGGCCATCCGGTCGCGGAGGTGGAGCTTCAGGTTGACCCAGACCTGTTTTGAGAAGAGGCTGAGCCTCCTCATTCTCGCAGCTCCTTCCCGGTGAGGGCTAGGAAGACATCCTCGAGGTTCGGCCGCTCGAGCCGCTCGATCGAGAGATTGTCAAATCGCTGGAATAGCTCCTTCAGGAAGAGGTTGACATCCGCGGTCTCGACCCGCATCCGCTGCCGGTCAGAAGCCTTGAGGGCCCGGACCCCCGCCAATGCCCTCAGGCCCTCGAGGTCCAGCTCGCCAGCATAGCCCAGGGTTACGGCGCTCTCCAGGCCCGAATTCTTGATCAAATTCTCCGGGGTATCGAGCGCGATCAACTCCCCCAGGTCGATGATCCCCACCCGATCGCAGAGGGATTCGGCCTCCTCGATGTAGTGCGTCGTCAGGAGGACCGTCCGCTTCCGAGCTTTCATCTCCTTGATCAACTCCCACAGCCGCCTGCGGGCCTGAGGATCGAGCCCCGTGGTCGGCTCATCGAGGAAGACCAGCTCAGGGTCGTTCACTAAGGCCACGGCCAGTGAGAGCCTTCGCTTCTGGCCGCCGGAGAGCTTCTCCACATAGCTTCTCGCCTTATCTTCAAGCCCGACCAGCTCGAGCAGCTCTCTCACCGGGAGTGACCGACGATGATAGCTCCCGAAGAGGTCGAGCAGCTCCCAGACCCTGATCTTATCGTAGAACTGGGCCTCTTGGAGCTGGACCCCGATCCGCTCTTTCAATTCACCATCGAGGCCGGGGCGGACCGGCCGGCCGTCGATGAGGACCTCCCCGCCGTCGGGCTTTCTCAGCCCCTCGATGATCTCGACCGTGGTGGTCTTCCCCGCCCCGTTCGGCCCCAGAAGGCCGAAGATCTCGCCCTCACCGATCGCGAAGCTCACGCCCTTGAGGGCCTCGACCTCCCCGTAGCTCTTGCGCAGCTCCCGGACGACGACCTTCTCCGGCATCAGAGCCGTTATATCAGATTCAGATGGTGCGTCGCAAGGCAAGCGTGGGCCCCAAGTCAAGGGGAGAGCCGGGCTCCATGGAAGTCATCCCTTACCCGGCCCAGGGTGATGCGGTTCTCCGCCCTCGGGCACGATCGTTCTCGCCGCGGCGCAGCCCCGGCGCTATCCTGCGGGTGAGAACTCTCTTAGGCATTCCCAAGCCCCCGCCGCGAGCGGGGGCTTCTCATTCCTTCCGAGTTGCCTCGTTGAGCCCGCCCATGCCAAGATGGACAAAAGCTTAAGGAGGGCGAGATGAACGAGAGATTCCCGATCAGAGGGGTTGCGGACATCGCGAAGATCGAGGAGGTCCCGCTCGCGGAGCGGCTCCCGGCTCAGAACACCTATGAGCTGATCCGTCAGGGGGCGATGCTCGACCCGAAGAAGGTGGCGCTCTACTTCATCCCCCGGGGCGAGGACTACGATAAGCCTCTAGCGATCAGCTATGAGCAGCTCTGGGGGAGGATCAATCAGACCGCCAACCTCTTCCATGATCTGGGCCTCCGCCCGGGAGAGACGGTCTCCATCTTACTGCCGAACCTGCCCCAGACCCATTTTGCCCTCTGGGGCGGCGAGGCCGCTGGGGTCGCCAACCCGATCAATCCCTTCCTCGGGGCTGACCAGATCAAGGAGATCATGCGGACGGCCAAGGCCAAGCTCCTCGTGGCCCTCGGCCCTTACCCTGGGGTCAATATCTGGGAGAAGGTCGAGCAGATCCGGAAGGAGCTCAAGCTCTCGGCCATCTTGCAGGTCGGCGGGCCGGGGGAGGAGAAAGAGGGGATTTACAGCTTCGATGAGCTGCTGGGCAAGTATGATCCTACAAGGCTGGTGAGTGGCCGGGAGATCTCTCCCGATGAGCTCGCCTCGCTCTTCCACACCGGTGGGACGACCGGACTGCCCAAATTGGCGAAGCATACCCATATGAATGAGATCCACGACGCCTGGGCGATCGCCGTGATGGGCGACTTCTCCGAGAAGGAGGTCCTCCTCTGCGGCCTCCCGCTCTTCCATGTCAACGGCGTGATCATCACCGGCCTCACGCCGTTCGCCTTCGGTGCGACCGTCGTCTTGCTCTCCCCCGCGGGCTACCGCGATAAGGCGATCATCCAGAACTTCTTTAAGATCATCGAGCGGTATCGGGCCACATTCTTCAGCGCCGTCCCCACAGTCTACGCCGCGCTCTTGCAGGTCCCCTTAGCCGGGGAGGACTTGAGTTCCCTGAGGTATGCCATCTGCGGCGCGGCCCCGATGCCGGTTGAACTGTTCAGAGAATTCGAGCGCCGGACCGGGGTAAAGATTCTAGAGGGCTATGGCCTGACTGAAGGGGCTTGCGCCAGCTCGGTCAACCCCCGTGACGGAGAGAGGCGGGTCGGCTCGATCGGGATCAGGCTCCCCTACCAGGAGATGAAGACCGTGATCGTCGATGATCAGGGGAGGTATCTCCGGGACTGCCGGACCGACGAGATCGGAGTAGTGGTCATCAAAGGGCCGAATGTCTTCCCCGGCTACCTCCAGGAGGAGCATAACCGCGGGATCTGGGTCGCGCCGGGCTGGCTCAACACCGGGGACCTGGGGAGGCAAGATAAGGACGGCTACTTCTGGCTCACCGGGCGGACGAAGGACCTGATCATCCGCGGAGGGCACAACATCGATCCGGCCACGATTGAGGAGCCGCTCTATCGCCATCCGGCGGTCGCCCTGGCCGCGGCCGTCGGAAGGCCAGACCCCTACGCCGGAGAGGTCCCGATGGCCTACATCGTCCTCAAGGAGGGGGCCCAAGCGACGGAAGAGGAATTGCTCGAATACTGTCGCTGTGAGATCGGCGAGCCGATGGCCGTCCCGAAAGAGATCATCTTCTTGGAGAGGATGCCCATGACCCAGGTGGGGAAGATCTTCAAGCCCGAGCTGAGATGGGATGCCGTCCGGCGGGTCTATGAGAGAGAGCTTGCAGCTCTCAAGGCCGAAGGGCTGGCCGAGGAAGTCCAAGTGAGGGTGGGCGAGCACCGGGTCTATGGGACCCTAGCGGAGGTCCTGGTCAAGCCCGGGCCGGGCCTCACCCGGGAGAGGCTCGACCGGCGGGCGGGCGAGCTCCTCAAGGGCTATACCATCAGGTATGAACTAAGGCTCATCTAGCCCGGACTTGCAGGGTCGGGCCCGGTTTTGGAGAATTATTCGAGCACCACCTCGAGCTAAAGGAGGGCGATCCAGTCATGGCCCATCGCTATGAGGAACTCTATCGGCTCTCGATCGAAGATCCGGAACGGTTCTGGGCCGCGGAGGCGGAGAAACTCCACTGGTTCAAGCGCTGGGATAAGGTCCTGGACGACTCAAAGAGCCCATTCTTCCGCTGGTTCCCCGGCGGGGAGACGAACCTGTGTTACAACGCCGTCGACCGGCACGCCCTCGGGCCGCGGGGCGAGAAGCCGGCGATCATCTGGGAGAGCCCGGAGACCGGCGGGAGCCGGATCATCTCCTTTCGCGAGCTCTACCGGCTGGTCAACCACTTCGCCGCGGTCCTCAAGGAAAGAGGGGTGAAGAAGGGCGACCGGGTCCTGATCTACATGCCGATGGTCCCCGAGGCGCTCGTGGCCGTCCTAGCTTGTGCGCGGATCGGGGCGATCCATTCGGTGGTCTTCGCCGGGTTCTCCTATGAGGCCCTCGCGGACCGGATCGATGACTGCGGGCCGAAGCTCCTGATCTGCGCCGACGGGGGTGTCCGGAAGGGGAAGACCGTCCCCTTGAAGAGGATCGTCGACCGGGCCTTAGAGCTGGCCAAAGTGAAGGTCCCCTATGTCATCGTCCTCGACCGCGGCTTGGAGGATTGGCGGACCGCCCCGGGGCGGGACTTGAGCTGGGAGGAGGAGCTGGAAAGAGTCGGTGAGGCCCATGTCGAGCCGGAGCGGCTTCTCTCGACCGAGCCGAGCTACATCCTTTATACCTCGGGGACCACGGCCAAGCCGAAGGGGGTGGTCCGCGATACCGGTGGTTATATGGTGGCCCTCCATGCCTCGATGTGGCAGATCTACGGCTGCGGGCCGGGGGACATCTACTGGTCCACCTCGGACATCGGCTGGGTCGTCGGCCATAGCTACATCATCTACGGCCCGCTGCTCTTCGGGATCCCAACCGTCGTCTATGAGGGGACCCCTGACAGCCCCAACCCGGGGATCTGGTGGGAAGTCGTGGAGAAGCACAAGGTGACGGTGATGTTCTCCGCCCCGACGGCCCTGAGGATGCTGAGGAAATTCCCCGCCCACTGGATTGAGGAGCATGACCTCTCGAGCCTGCGGTATCTCTTCCTTGCCGGGGAGCCGCTCGATGAGCCGACCTATTACTGGGCCTACGAGACCCTCAAGAAGCCAGTCATCGACCACTACTGGCAGACGGAGAGCGGCTGGCCGATGATTACAAACCATATGGGGCTCGAGCCGCTCCCGATCAAGCCCGGCTCCCCCACTAAAGAGGCGATGGGCTGGAAGCTCGAGGTGGTCAATGAGCAGGGGGAGCCGGTCCCTCGAGGGACGAGAGGGTATCTCGTGGCCCTCCCGCCGCTCCCTCCGGGGGCGCTCATGACCGTTTGGGGGAGCGATGAGAAGTATCTCGAGAGCTATTGGAGCCGGTTCCGCCAGTTCGGGAAGGAGCTTTACCTCACTGGAGACTATGCCATCAAGGATGGGGACGGCTACTTCCGGCTCCTCGGCCGGGCCGATGAGGTGATCAATGTCGCAAGCCACCGGCTCGGGACGCGGGAGGTCGAGGAGATCGTCTCCAGCCATCCTCAGGTGGCCGAGGTCTCGGCGATCGGCGTGGCCGATGAGGTGAAGGGCGAGGCCCTGGCGGTCTTCGTGGTCCTGAAGAAGGGAGCCGATGAGAGCGAGGCTCTCAAGCAGGAGTTCATCAACTTGATCCGGGAGAAGATCGGGGCAATCGCCACCCCCAAGGTCCTCAATGTCGTGGCCCAACTCCCTAAGACAAGATCAGGAAAGGTGATGCGCCGGGTCTTGAGAGCGATCTGCGAGGAGAGGGAGCTGGGCGACCTCTCGACGATCGAGGACGGCGCGAGCGTCGAGGAGATCCGAAAAGCCCTGGAGGAGCTGGG
>JBBIJD010000081.1:0-6195 GCA_037446135.1 Candidatus Fraserbacteria bacterium | reverse complement strand
CGAACCTATTTTTGGCGGGGGACTGGACCGATACCGGCTGGCCCTCGACGATGGAGGGGGCAGTCCGGAGCGGCCTGGAAGCGGTGCGGAATCTCACCGCCTATCTTGCAGGCCGGCCTGAAGAGGAGTAAGCTGGCAAGCTAGGAGGCTTGAGGTGGCCCAGGCCGAGGCCGAGCTCGGTGAGTTGAAGGAGATCATCCGTCGAACGATCCGGGTCCGGCGGATCACCCTGGGGAGCTTCTTCGCTGTGGCGGTGGTGGTCCGCCTCGCCCTGGGGCTGCGCTTCCCTCTCCCCTTGCTCTTCGTCCCGCTTTTCTGGCTCATCATGACCTATCCCTTTAAGGCCCTCATCGAGGCCCAACGCGGTGAGCAGGGCCTCCACTGGGCCCATGCCGGGTTCTTCATCCTCGAACTCGGGATCATCACTTACTTGATCCACTTCCTCCAGGGGGCCGAATGGCTCGGCCTGATCTTCTATATCTTCACCATCATCTACGCCAACTTCTTCCTCCCCGAGCTCCAAGGCTACCTCATCACCGCCCTGGCGATCCTCTTCTACGCCGCGCTTGTCCTCTTGGAGTGGGCCGGGCTGATCCCCCACCGCACACTCTTTCTCGCTCGGGACTACCGCTCGCTCAGTTATGTCCTGACTACCATCCTCGCCGGCGGGGTGGGGATCTATGCCGTCCTAGCCTACACCATCCGGATCTTCGCCGAGATCTACCGCCGGAAGGGACGGGAGCTCGCGGCCCTCGCCGCAAAGCTGGTCTCGGCCCAGGAGGAGGAGCGGCGGCGGATCGCTCACCGGCTCCACGACGAGCTCGGTGGGGCTCTCACTGCAGTTAAGATGGACCTGGAACTCTTGGCTCGAGAGGCCTCATCAGAGGGGCTCCAGCCCCGTCTCCGCGAGAATGCCCGCCTTCTGGGGGAAGTGCTCGCCCAGGCCCGCGAGCTCTCTCATAGCCTCCGGCCACCACTACTGGAGGAACTGGGGCTCGGCCCGGCCCTCCGAGCCCTCGGGGAGCGGTTCGCTGAGGCCGGGGAGTTTGAGGTCGAGCTGGAGCTGGAGGAACCAGGCCGGCTCCCCCCGGAGGTGGAGGGCCTGATCTATCGGGCGGCTCAAGAGGCCCTCACCAATGCCGCGAAGCACGCCCAAGCAAGGAGGGTGATCCTCCGGCTAGAGAGGGCAAAAGGCCGGCTCCGATTAGAGGTGAAGGACGACGGGCGGGGGTTCGACCCTCGGGCGGTCTTTCAGGGTGGGGGCGGGCTCGGCCTCCAGGGGATGCGAGAACAGGCGATCCTGGCCGGCGGCTCGCTCCGCATCGAGTCCAAGGCGGGGAGAGGGACCAGGGTGACCCTCGAGCTCCCCCTGGATGAAGGATGATCCGCCTCCTCTTGGCCGATGATCATCGGCTGGTCCGCGAGGGCCTGCGGGCCCTGCTGGAGCGGGAGCCAGGCTTCGAGGTCATCGCTGAGGCCGGGGACGGCCGGGCCGCGGTCGAATTGGTCGCGGAGCTCAGGCCAGAGATCGTGCTCCTCGACCTCGCCATGCCCGGAGTGAACGGACTGGAGGCCCTGGAAGGGATCCGCCAGGCCAGCCCAAAGACGAAGGTGCTGCTCCTCTCGATGTTCGCCGATGAGGAGTATATCTTGAGGGCTGCTTGGGGCGGAGCGGCCGGCTATCTCCTGAAGGACAGCCCAGTGGATGAGCTCCTCGAGGCCATCCGTGCGGCCGGGTCTGGCCGATTCTACCTAAGTCGGAGGATCGCCGATGAGCGGCTGGACCGCCTCATCTCAAGGGGGACGAAGAGAGGACTCCTCACCCCGCGGGAGCGGGAAGTCCTCGCCTTAATCGCCAGAGGGCTCAAGAACAGCGAGATTGCCCAAGAGTTGGGACTCAGCCCCAAGACGGTCTCGACCCACCGGGCGAGCTTGATGGCGAAGCTCGGGCTTCACACCAAAGCGGGCTTGACAGGATACGCTCTCCTCAAGGGCCTTGGCTTCGGCTTTGATTCCCCGGCCCACAGAGGCGGCGGTGGCGGCCGTCCTCGCTCAGGATGAGCTTGCCGGCCTGGAGAAGGGTCGCCTCCTCGGCCGGGGTGAGGACCTCGAGCCATTCCCCCTCTAAGCCCTTGATGATCCCCAGCCCGGCCAGCCGCCCCCCAAAGAGGCAGCCGACCAGGAGGTTCTTGAGCTCATGGAGATTGATCAGATGGATATACTCGACCTGGAGGAGCTCTTTGGCCGCGCCGATCGACTGGGCATAGCCGGCCACGACCGCCGTCAGCTCCGCCCCGGCCCGCCAAGCCCCCAGGACCTGGCAGCCCAAGAGCTTCTCGAGCAGGCCGGGCTCGACCGGCTCGCCGTGGCCGATCGGGGAGCGCTCGAACTGTAGCTCCTTCAGTGGCCAGCGCCGGAGCGCGGCCCCCTGGAAGTAGCGGCGGAAGGCCTCCTCTCGCGCACGGATCCGCTCCTCCCGGGATTTGGAGCCCTGATGAGTGACCCGGAGTTCTACGACCTCAATTCCTTTCCGAGCAAAGAGCTTGAAATACTCGAGCTCATCCCGGCGCTGCAAGAGGACCAAGACGTCCGGCTGGACGAGGTTGATCAGCTCACCCTTGAGGCTCCTCGCGGCCTCGCCCTCGATGTAGCCATCGGTGTCGATCAAGCAGGGTCGCTTCGCCCCGCGGAGGGCGGCCTGGACCGCGCTCAATAGCTGGATGAAATTCCCCCGGGGCGAGATGTCCCCTACGAAGTAGCTCTCCTCGACATGGTTGTAATCCCCCCGGGAGACGCAGGCCGGCGGGCCGAGCTCGCTCTGGCCTAAGTCGGCGTCGAGGACCTCGCCCCCCAGCTCCTGGTGCAATCTCCTGATGAGCGTCGACTTGCCGGTATCGACCCCGCCGAGGAAGAGGGCGAGGGCCCCCTGCTGCAGGGCCGGCTTCAGCTTGAGAAGGCTCTCAACCATGCCATGAGCCGGGCCCGACCGAGGGAGCGGCCAGCTCAGGCCGCGACCCCGCGGATGATGTCCTTGATCCGGAGGAGCTGGGCCCGGGAGGAGCGCTCCATCTCGTCGAGGGCCATATAGATGAACCGGATATTCTGCTCGAGCTGAGGGATCAGGATCTGCTCCAGGGCATTGACCCGGCGGCGGGTCGTCTCGATCTCCTCGGCCAAAAGCTCCATGGCCTTCTCGATCTCCGCCAGCTTGATCAGCTCGGGGAGGACCTCCGCGAAGGTCGTGATGGCCCGATCGAGCTCAGCCGAGGTGGTGGCAAGGCCATAGGCGTAGGGCTCACGACTATCTTGGAGCGCAAAGCGCGGGACTTGGACATTCATGACGGTATCGAGCCTAACCGAGAGGATCGCCTCTCGGCCGTCGGCAGCGAGGCTGCCGGTCATGAGGGCCTCGTAGAGGACTTCTTTGGACATCTCCGCCCGGGCCAAAAGGAAGCTCCGGAAGCCACGGATCAGGGCCTCCTCGACCCGCTCGCGTAGCCCACGGCTCTCCTCCACCAGCTCCATGAACCGGTGCATTAGCTCATCTCGCTTCTGCTTCAAGAGGCGGTGCCCCCGCTGGGCCATCGCCAGCCTCTTCTTCTGCTTGAGGAGCTCCATCCGGGTCGCATTCACTCGGACTTCAGCCATCGCGCACTCACCTCGCCTCACGAGCCCACCGGGGCCGGGGCGGCCACCTCCTTCTCCTTCGGGAGATACTTCGCGATATGCTCCTCCTTCACCCGCTTCAGTTCGGCCCGCGGGAGGAGGGCCAACAGCTCCCAGCCGATATCAAGGGTCTGCTCGATCGGGCGGTCCTCATACTCCCCCTGCTGGATGAACCTCTTCTCGAACTCCTCGGCGAAATTGAGGTAGATCTTATCGAGCTTGGAGAGGGCCGCCTCCCCCAGGATCTCCGCCATCTCCCGGACATCGAGCCCACGGGCATAAGCAGAATAGAGCTGGTTCAGCACACCGGCGTGGTCCTCCCTCGTCTTCCCCTCGCCGATCCCCTTATCCTTGAGCCGGGAGAGGCAAGGGAGGACATCGAACGGGGGATAGATCCCCTTCCGATGGAGCTCCCTGGAGAGGAAGAGCTGCCCCTCGGTGATGTAGCCGGTGAGGTCCGGGATCGGATGGGTCTTATCGTCCTGGGGCATGGTGAGGATCGGGAACTGGGTGATGCTCCCCTTCTTCCCCTTGATTCGTCCAGCTCGCTCATAAATCGTCGCGAGGTCTGTGTTATGTAACAAAACGCCTCCACATGCATCGACAAAGTTCTGGGCGCCTTCAACGCTTAAATCGTAAACATAGGGTTCTGTGGGCTCTACCCATTCTATACTCTTGATCTCTGCCCCAATAACATCAGCGATTTGCTTAAATCTACCCTTCAAGTGCGTGGAAAGATATACCTTCCAAGCATTTCTGCCCCTCCATTTATAGAATGTTGGAATCCTGTCCGGGAATATAGCTTTGGACAGCATCATTAGATCATCTCTCAAGCCGTCGCTGATCGTAACCATGTCATATTGTCGGATCACATAGCGCGGATCTTGCGCCTTCCCATCACCTTTGTAGTAGGCTTCCCAAAATGCCTCTTGGACCTCAAGCGGCGCTGTAAACAACTGTGAAGGCACACGTTTTGTCCGCGAGTTTGTGCCGCAACCCAAGATATTGACCAGCATGTCATAGCAAGCCTTTCCCCCAAGAGATGAACGGATGGTGCCTGAGCGTTTATCGGAGGTGAAAGTAGAGGGGTACTTGTGAAATACCTCTTTGAACTTCTCCCGGATATCCTCAATAAGTGCGGTGTTGTTATTATCGATACGCACATAGTGGCACCAAACCCCTTTTTCTTCATTGAGATAGCGAAGTGCATGGCCCTCGGAGACGTAATAGCCTGCTAATGCAGCGAGAGAGGGTGTAATTGTGCTTGTTGGAGTGTTGGGCGGAATGCGGTTTACATGGGCGAGTAGATCACCTACCTTGAGTTCTTGGGCCGACGCTGGCACAATCATGTCATCAACCACCGTAAAGACACTATGGTTTGGCGTGACAATCGTTTCACCCGCTTGAGAGGTGATTTTGATAAGTTTCCCATTATATCGGTGGCGTAAGATCTGCTTGAGCGGCCCCCACTGGCTCCGGCCTTGCCCATCCACACTCAAGGCCTGCCAGCCTGGGGTCGGAATGCGCTCTATCAGTCCGTCCGCAGAGGTTTGAACCTCACTAGATGCCGATAGTTTCCGGAATAAGTCCGCAAGACGAATAATGTATACATTGCCTATCGGGTCTTTCACGACCACCCTACGACTTCCATCTACACTATACATATACCCCGGATAGCCTCGGCGGCCTGGGACCTCCTTCCTTGCGGCCGAGACCTCCCGGAGCGCTTCCGCATAATTGGTCATATCAATCAAGATCACCAGCACATGCATCCCCTTCTCAAAGGCCAGGAACTCGGCTGTCGTCAGGACCACCCGCGGGGTGAGGATCCGCTCGACCACCGGCTCATCGGCTAAGTTGATGAACAGGACGGCCCGCTCGAGTGCACCGGTGTTCCTCAGGTCGGTCTGGAAGAAGTCGGCCTCCTCGAAGGTGATCCCCATCGCCCCGAAGACGATGGCGAACTGCTCCTCCTTCCCTAGGACCTTGGCCTGGCGGGCGATCTGGGCGGCGATCCGGTGGTGCGGGAGCCCTGCGCCGGAGAAGATCGGGAGCTTCTGGCCACGGACCAGCGTGTTCAAGCCGTCGATCGCGGAGATCCCGGTCTGGATGAACTCGCTGGGATAGTCCCGCGAGTAGGGATTGATCGGCTCCCCGAGGACGCTCACCCTCTTCTCAGGGATGATCTCCGGGCCGCCGTCCCTGGGCCGCCCGGCCCCGGAGAAGACCCGCCCGAGCATGTCCAAAGAGACCCCGAGCTCCATCACCCTCCCGAGGAATCGGACCCGGCTCTTATACAGATTTAAGCCGGAGGCCCCCTCGAAGAGCTGGACGATCGCCTTATCCCGGTCCACCTCCAGGACCTGCCCCCGCCGGAGCTCGCCGTTGGGGAGCTCGATCTCCACCAGCTCGGCGTAGGCCACATCCCTGACCGCCTCGACCACCATGATCGGGCCCGCCACCTCCGCGATCGTCAGATACTCCTTCTGCATCGCCATCACCCTCGCTTCACTAGACTAGCCTGCCACC
>JBBIJD010000080.1:0-6464 GCA_037446135.1 Candidatus Fraserbacteria bacterium | reverse complement strand
AAGCGGGGACCTCCTCCAACCGCTCGAGGTAGCTCTCCTCCTCGCTCAGCCGCTCCTCAGTGAGCCGGCAGAGATGAGGCTTGTCAGTGCCAGGGAAGGCATTCTCCTCGAGATAGGGGCAGGCACGGCAGACGGAGGAGATGGCCAGGTAGCCCTCCTGATAGAAGGAGCGCAAGAGGCCCACCAGGCCCCGGTCGAGCGCGGCCAGCTCGCCCTCGGGAAGTCCCCTGATATACCCCTCCAATTTGGCAGAGAGGGCCCCGAGCCGGGCCACAACCTTCCTCCCCTTCGCCGTCAGCTCGACCTGGACCCGGCGGCGATCCTCTCGGTCATGGAGGCGCCTGACCAGCCCCTTCTCCTCGAGGTTGTCGATCACCCGGCTGGCAGTGGCTGGGGCGATGGAGAACCTCTTGGCGATGGCGTTGACCCCACGGTAGGCCGGATGGGCCCGAGGGAGGAAGGAGAGGACCTGGACCTGGGTCGGTGAGAGCCCCTCGGCCTCACCGAGGCGGCGCATTAGTGCCTCAACCCCCTGGTAGAGGCGGAGGAGGACGAGGGCGAGCCGCGCTTCAGGGACTTCGAGGACCCTCCGGAGATCGGCCAGCTCTTCCATCAAAAATTAGTCCGCTCCCCCGGCGAAGATGACCTCTACCCTCTTAACATCCCAGAGCGGCTCGAGCCGCTCGCGGATCTCCTCCTCCAGGGCCTTGGCGAATTGATAGTCCGGCGGGAGGGCCAGCTCGACCCGGACCAGGCCGCTGTCGACGGCCACGGACTTCACCAGATTGGCCTGGAGGATCTCCCGCCCGGTCTTGGGGTTGATCACATGCTTTAGTCGCTTCAGCACGACCTTCTCGTCGGTGGGGACCTTCTCCTTCAAGAGGCCATGCTGGTGCTCATAGTTCTCGATCGCCATGTGGAGGGCATCGACCGCCAGGACGGCACAGTGGACCTTCACCGGCGGGAGGCCGCCCAACTCGGCATCGGCCTCCTTCCAGCCGATCCGCTTGGCCTCCTCCAGGGTCTTCCCCTTGGCCAGTTCGGTGACGATCGAGCCGGTGGCGATGTTCGAGGCACAGCCGTAGGACTCGAACTTGATGTCCGTGATCCTCTTCTCTTGGCCATCGACCTTCAGGTAGAGCTTGATCATGTCCCCGCAGGCGGGGTTCCCCATCGTGGCTGTGGCATCGGGGTCCTCGATCCTCCCGATATTCCTCGGATGCATGAAGTGCTCCAGGACCTTCTCCGAATATGGCAGGGGCATCTTTATCTAGCCTCCTCTCACTTGCTTCAGTGGGCTGATCCGGCGCAATTGCTCCACGACCTCCCTTGTGGCCTCCACAGTCCGATCCAGCTCCTCCCGGGTGTTGTAGCGCGATAATGAATACCTGATCGATGAGTGAGCCCGCTCATGAGTGTAGCCCATCGCCAGAAGGACATGGCTCGGCTCGAGGGCCCGGGAGAAGCAGGCGCTCCCGGTGATCACCGCAATCCCCTTCATGTCTAGGTGCAGCACTATGGACTCCCCCTCGGCGAAGGCGAAGGAGATGTTCACATTCCCGGGGTGGCGGCGCTCACCCTGCGGGCCATTGAGTGCGGCCCCCTCGACCTGAAGGAGTGCCTCCAGGAGGTAATCCCGCAGCCCTTGGACATAACGCGAATCTTCGGGCTTGAATAGCTCGACGGCCTTGGCGAACCCCACCGCTCCGGGGACATTCTCCGTCCCGGCCCGGAGCTCGAACTCGTTGTAGCCCCCATCGAGGAGCCTCCTCAGCTTGACCCCCTCGCGGACGAAGAGGCCCCCGATCCCCTTCGGGCCGTGGAGCTTGTGGCCGGAGAAGCTGGCGAGGTCGATGTTGGCCTCCTTAACATCGAAGTTGAGCCAGCCTAAGGCCAGCTCGGCATCGGTATGGAAGAGGACCCCTCGCTCGCGGCAGATCCGCCCGAGCTCCTTGATGTTCTGGATCGTCCCCACCTCTTGATTGACCGTCTGGATGCTCACTAGGATCGTCTCCGGCCTGATCGCGGCCTCGAGTTCCTCCGGATCGACGAACCCCTCTCGGTCGACATCAAGATAAGTGACGGAGAAGCCCTCCTTCTCTAGAGAGCGACAGGGCTGGAGGATCGAGAGCTGCTCGATCTTGGAAGTGATGATGTGGTCCCCTTTCTTGCGGTTAGCATAGGCCGCGCCCTTGATCGCCAGGTTATTCGCCTCCGTCCCGCCGGAGGTGAAGATAAATTCCTCGGGCTTGGCCCCGATCTTGGAGGCGATTGTCGATCGCGCCCGGTCGAGAGCCTCCTTCACCAAGATCCCCGGAGTATGACTGAATTGAGAGGAGGCCACGGCATAGTGTTCTGTGAAATAAGGGAGCATCGCCTCGACCACCTCCGGGGCCACACGCGTGCTCGCGGCATTGTCCAGATAGATCCGCTCCTGTTCCATCCCCACTCCTCGGGATATTTAACTCTGCTAACCATTATAACGGTTGAGAAGAGCCCCGGCAACTCCTGATCTGACTGATAAGGCGCGTCTCTCAACGGAGGGCCACATCCAGGTAGAGCATCACCGCTGCGCCGAGGAGGGTCCCCAGGGTCGCTGTCCTTTCGTGCCCCTTCCGGTGAGTCTCGGGGACGATCTCGTCGCTGATCACATAGAGCATCGCCCCGGCAGCAAAGCCCATGGCATAAGGCAAGAGTGGCTGAGCCAGCCCGACGGCCCAGGCCCCGAGGACCGCGAGTGGGATCTCGATCAGTCCAGCTCGGACTCCGACGAGGCTGGCGTAGAAGTAGGCCCCCATCCCCGCCCCGAGGGCCGAGACCGCGACCGCCAGCCCTTCGGGGATGTTCTGGAGCCCGATCGCGAGCATCAGCTTCGTGGCCCCGGGGAGGTCGCCCGAGCCGAACCCGACCCCTACGGCCAGCCCCTCGGGCATGTTGTGGATAGTGATGGCGATGATGAAGAGCCAGACGGCCCTGATCCGGGTGGTCCCGACCCCTTCAGGCCCCTTGGCCGGGTGGAGGTGAGGGAGGAGGTGGTCCACCAGGTCGAGGATGAGTGCCCCGATCGCCAGCCCGAGGAGGACCGACCCGAGGCCGCCATGCTCGATCCCTGGGAGGATCAGGCTGGTGAAGCTGGCGGTGAGCATCACCCCCGCGGCGAAGCCCAAGGCGCCGTCGAGGAACTGCTCCGAGGGCCTCCGCCAGACGAGGACGAGCAGTGCCCCGAGGGTATTGAGGAGGGTGATCACCAGCCCGCCGAGGAGCCCTTGGAGGATCGGGCTCTGTCCCACAAGTGAGATGAAAAATCTCTCCATGATGCTCCAGTCTGCCGAAGAAGTCGGGAAAGAGTATAGATGGGCCGAGATGACCGGTCAAAGCCCATGGGCTCGCAAAGCCGCGGGAGATCGAGTATCCTCAGCCCAGCATAGAGGAGAGGAGGCCCGACCGAGATGATCGACCCCAACTGGACTGCGCTCGAGGCCCTCGGGATCGCGATCAAGTCCGAGATCCACGCCGCTGAGGTCTACGAGAAGCTGTTCGGGATGGTAAGGAACCGTGCCTTGCGTGAGCGGCTCCAATTCCTCAAAGCCGAGGAGGAGAAGCACCTCCGCCTGCTGGAGGAGCTCTACCGGAAGAACTTCCCCGAGATCGAGCTGGCCCTCCCGGAGAAGTCCCTCGTCCCACTCGAGCTCGTCATGCGCGAGGGGATCACCGTCCCGGAGCTCTTCAACCTGGCGATGGAGGCCGAGCGCCAGTCGGAACAGTTCTACCGAGAGATGGCCTCCCGGACCAAGGAGCCCTCAGGAAAGGCCCTCTTGGCCTATCTCAGCAAGATGGAGCACGGGCACTATGAGCTGCTCGCGGGCGAAGCCGAGCTGCTCGCCCAGTTCCCCGATTACTACAAGGCCGAGGAGTTCCACCTCGGGGAGGAGCTCATCCATCTCGGGCCTTAACGGCTCCCGAAGTCGGTGGTCCAATACCAATACCCTGAATCGGCGTCGTAGACCCGCCCGACGCCGATCTCCTTGAACTGGCAGGTGAGCATGTTTCGGTTATGGCCCGGGGAGTTCCGCCAGGCCTCGAAGGCCGCCTCGGGGGTCTCTAGCCCCTGCGTGGCCTTATAGATGTTCTCCCCGTAGGAGGTCCAGCCGGTGTAGCCGAAGCTCTCGATCCTGGTCTGGAGATCGGCCTCTCCAGGGCAGACATGGGCGAAGCAGTCATGGTCGGCCATGAACTGGCTGTGGTAGACTGAGGCACCGTTCAGCGCTGAAGAGAGGGCCAGATTCCGTGAGGCCGAGGCCGGCCAGGAGACCCAAGCATCGGCCATCAAGTCAAAGCATTGGCCGCTCTGGCTCCGATACTGATTGATGATCGCCAGGAAGGCCGTCGCCACATCCTGAGGGCCGGCCTCGACACAGGTGTAGCTGAAATAAGCGGGCCCGCTCCGGTTCCCCGCCTCGTCGGCGAGTGTCACCTCCATCGTCTGCTGCGGGGTCGGGCCGGAGCATTCGATGCTGAACGAGAAGCTCCCGCTCGTCTGGCCATAGACCCGGGGATCGAAGCTCGTCGAGCCCGGGCTCCCCGCGACCTTGACGAAGCGGGCCTCGATGATATCGCCTCTGGAGTCAGAGAAGCCGATGCTGCAGGTGGCGGTCTGGCCGACTGGGATCTCGCTGGGACAGCTGATCCCGGTGATGGCCGGGGTATGGTCAGTAGGAATAGGCCCACCGGTCACGACCGAGAATGCCTTAGTGAACGACTGGCTGTGGTTCCCTGCCCGGTCCACTAAGACTACCGTTAAGGTCATCGTGCCGGTAACACAAGACCACCAGTCATACCAAAGCTTCGCAGTCCCGCTCGCGTTATCTTGGGCCGTGATGGCCCAGGTATCGTCCTCACTCTCGCCGTTCGTCCATATTGTATGGATCAATGCTTGAGTCACATCCCGTTCCTCATCCCTGAACTGCACGAATACATCGAAGTAGTTATAGATCTCGCGATCGCAGTCTGAGGCTATCGCCGGATCGGGGTCGATGCTCAGATCTAGGATCTGCGGTGGGTGGTCGGTGGGGGTCGGGCTGCCGCTTATGACCGAAAAGGATCGGGTGTAGGGCTCACTGCGGTTCCCGGCACGGTCCACGAGCACCACGGTGAAGGTGATCGCCCCAGGGCTATCAGTCCAATAGCCCTCAGAGCGGAAGACCCCACTTGTGCTGCCCTGGGCGGGGAAGGGCTCAGAGTAGTCATCCACATCCCCACCGGGCCAGACCACATGGATCAAGGCTTGGACGATGTCCCTCTGAGGGTCATGAAACTGGATGAGGAGATCGAAGTAGTTGTAAACCCCGTGGGCATGGTCCGAGGCCAGGGCCGGGTCCGGATCGATATCTAGCTCCACCACCTGCGGCCTATGCTCAATAGGCGTGGCACAGATCGACTCACCACTGATCCAGAGGGCCATCAACTGCAGGATCTTGGCATCGCTGATGGTCAATCCCCCAGTCCCAGGGACCGGCTCGCCGGTGACCCAATACTCCACGGCTCGGAGGATCTCTTGATCCTCGATGATGCAGTTTCCATTCTGATCGACCGCCTGCTCGAGCGTGGCGGCTGAGCCGACCTGGCTCGAGCTCAAGAGAAAGAGGAGAGCTAAGAGGCTGAATGTCAGGATCTTCGCGAATCTGTCCATATGGGCTCCTTCCACAGCGAGTTGGTGAACTATATCTTAAACGGCCTCACTAGCACTTGTCAAGATTCTGGGATACGACCGCACAAGGAGGGAGGGGCTTGACTGGGGCTGCCTCCGCAATTATAATCGAGGCGGGTTTACCCAAGAGGAAAGGGGTGAAAATAATGAGGCTGGAACGATTGCTCGTCCTGACGCTGATGCTCGCCGTCGGGCTTTTCTTAGGCGAGGCCCAGGAGGCCTGGAAGCCGACGGTCGTGATCAACGAAATCGCTTGGGGCGGGACAGCAGCGAGCTGGGCAGATGAATGGATTGAGCTCTACAACGCTACCGACGAGGATATCGATCTCACCGGCTGGGTTCTCACCTGGGCCGAGGGCGAGGAGACGGTCTACCTCTCCGAGGTTAAGGGGAATACCCTCGAGGTCCGCCGCTCGATCATTCCCGCTCGGGGGTTCTACATCCTCGAGCGGACCGATGACGCCACCATCAGCGACATCGACGCTGACCTGCTCTACAAGGGGGCCCTCGACAACGCCGGGGGGACGCTCATCCTCAGGGATGCTAAAGGGAATATCATCGATACGGCCAACGGCGACGGCGGGGAGTGGCCGGCCGGGACCGCTTCCCGAGGCGAGCCGCCCTATGCCTCGATGGAGCGGATCGATGCTACCAAGCCCGATGCCGACAATAACTGGGGGACGAACAATGGCCAGATCCGCAACGGCCTCGATGCCAAGGGGAATCCGATCAATGGAACTCCAGGGAGGCCGAACTC
>JBBIJD010000079.1:0-6508 GCA_037446135.1 Candidatus Fraserbacteria bacterium | reverse complement strand
GATCCCCGCGAGTTCAAGAGCTTTGAAGAGCTATTCGTGGCCTATAAGCGGCAGCTCAATTACTTTATAGATGTTAAGATCCGCGGGAACAATGTGATCGAACGGCTCTTCGCGGCCTACATGCCCGCACCGTTCCTTTCCCTCTTGATCGACGATTGTATCAAGAAGGGGAAGGACTACCATGACGGCGGAGCACGCTACAACACCACCTACATCCAAGGGGCCGGGCTGGGGACGGTAACTGACTCCTTGGTCGCGCTCAAGTATCACATCTTCGATGAACAAGACCTGACAATGGAGGAGCTGCTCCTGGCGCTCCGGGCCAATTTCGTAGGCTATGAGAGGCTCCGGCAGACCCTGCTCAATCGGACGCCCAAATATGGCAATGACGATGACTACGCTGATGAAGTGATGAGGGCCTGCTTCGAGGCCTACTTCGCGGCCATCGATGGCCGGCCGAACACCAAAGGAGGAAAGTATCACATCAACCTCCTGCCGACTACGGTCCACATCTACTTCGGGGCGGTCCTCGGAGCAACACCAGATGGCCGGCGGGCCGGGGAACCGATCTCCGAAGGGGTCTCGCCGGTCCAAGGGGCCGACCGACGCGGCCCGACCGCCGTGCTCAAGTCCGTGGCCAAGATGGACCACCTCCGGACTGGGGGGACCCTGCTCAATCAAAAGCTCACGCCACAGCTCTTGAAGGACGAGGAGGGCCTGGAGCAGTTTGTCCATCTGGTTCGCTCTTATTTCAGGATGGACGGCCACCATGTCCAGTTCAATGTCATCGATGCGGCGACCTTGCGTGCAGCCCAGCGCGAGCCGGAGAAATACCGGGATCTCATCGTCCGCGTCGCCGGCTATAGCGACTACTTCTGCAACCTGACCGAGGCGCTCCAGAACGAGATCATCGCCCGGACGGAGCACCAGTCGTTCTGAAGGTCAGTCAGGGTGCAGACTCGGCCCTCGCTCGAGGCTAGCAGGGGCCGGGATCTGCCTGCGGGGGGCGAGGCCCATACTCGAATGTTCCATCATCGATCCTGAGGATCCCCCTGCTGAATGGCCCCCGGCCTCTGGGAGGGCGATCGAGCCCGGGTTAGGGGAAGGGGTGAATGTATTCTAGCTGGCGGCCTTCTGGATATTTGCCCCCCTCTGGGAGCTATGCTATACTCACTGGGCAGAAACAAATATAAATAGGCTCCGGAGGGCAGTGCCGTCTCCTTGGCCCTCTCGAGAGCATGGGGTTGGAGATGGAGGCTTTATTAAAGGTCGAGGACCTGGTCAAGAACTTCGGGGGCCTGCGGGCAGTCAACTGTTGCTCTTTCACTGTGAAGAGGGGGACGATCACCGGCCTGATCGGGCCGAACGGTGCGGGTAAGACTACCGTCTTCAATCTGATCACCGGCTTCTATCGGCCCGATTCGGGGAAGATCTTCTTCAAGGGGGAGGATATCACCGGCCTCCCGCCCTACCGCATCTTCCACAAGGGGATCTGCCGGACCTTCCAGATCACCAAGGAGCACAAGCAGATGACCGTCCTGGAGAACCTGATGCTCGTCCCGCCGGGCCAGCTGGGGGAACGGCTTTGGAACCCCTGGTTCCGTCCCTGGGCCGTCCGGCGCCAGGAGAGGGCGCTCCGCGACAAGGCCATCCAGATCCTAGAATTCGTGAATCTCGCCCACTTAAAGGGGGAGTATGCCGGGAACCTCTCCGGGGGGCAGAAGAAGCTCCTCGAGCTGGCCCGGACGATGATGGCTGATCCGGAGTTGGTCCTACTGGACGAGCCCGGAGCGGGAGTGAACCCGACATTGATGAAGCAATTGGTGAAATACCTCGAACGCCTTTGCAAGGAGAAGGGGATCACTTTCCTCCTCATCGAGCATGATATGAACCTAGTGATGAGATTGTGCAACCCGGTGATCGTGATGAGCGAGGGCTGCAAGTTGATGGAGGGGACCCCGGCGGAGGTGCAGCAAGACAAGCGGGTGCTTGAGGCCTATCTGGGAGGGCAGTATGTCGCTATCGGGGGCTGAGAGCGGCCCCGCGGAGACCGGTCGCCTCTACCTGGCCGGGAGGCTAAGGGTTGAATGAATGAGCCCCGAATGGATAGAGATCCTCCTGCCACCCGCGTCGAGCGCCGGGCGCGCCCTCTAGTCAGCCTCGGGAGGGCGAGGAGGGCTCTCGCGCTCGTCATCTTAATCGGTCTAGTGGTCTTCCTCATCCTGACCACTCAATTCAAGGAGGTCAGCCTCGAGCACCTCCTCTCTCTTGGCGTCTGGGGGGTGATGCTGGGGGGCATCATCGCCCTTGGTGGAATCGGCATCTCACTGGTCTACGGTGTCCTCCGATTCGCCAACTTCGCCCATGGGGACCTCATGACCATTGGGGCCTATGTGACCTTCGCACTGCTTCCCCTCCTCCCTCGGGGGGTGCCGCTTAAGCCCTTCTCCTTCGGCTGGGAGTTCCTCGTTGCACTGATCCTGACTGTGCCCATCATCGGCTTGGGCGCCTTTGGGATCGACCGACTGATCTATCGCCCCTTGCGGGCGCGGCGGAGCTCGGCGGTCATCCTAGCAATGGCCTCACTGGGGATGGCCTTCTTCGTGCGCAGTATCGTCTACCTCGGCTGGGGGGCTGACTTCCGCTTCTATTATGTGGGCCGGGAGCGCCCCGCACTCCACCTCCCTTTGGGGATTCGCGTCCGTCCCGACCAGTTCTTCATCCTCGGGGTAGCCCTCCTCTTGGTCTTCTTGCTCTATCTCCTCCTGGAGCGGACGAAGATCGGTAAGGCGATGCGGGCCACCGCCGACAATCCCGAGCTGGCGAGAGTGAGCGGGATCAACACCGAGAAGGTGATCCTCTGGACCTGGCTGATCGGGGGGGCCCTGGCCGCGGCCGGTGGAGTCCTCTTGGGCCTGAACGCTCAATTGAGCCCGATGATGGGCTGGTGGCTCCTCCTCCCGCTCTTCGCTGCGGTGATCCTCGGCGGGATCGGCAACCCCTATGGGGCGCTCGTGGGGGGCCTGATCATCGGGATAATCCAGCAGGTCTCTACGGCCTTCCTCAACCCCGCCTATGCCCCGGGGGTCTCCTTCCTCATCATGATCATTGTCCTTTTGGTCCGGCCCCAGGGGATCTTTGGTGGGAGGTCAGGGGGCTAACTCAAGATGGAAGGGCTCTGGGCAAAGACCCTCCTCCTTGCGATCCCACTGACGATCCTCTTAGGGGGACTCCTCCCCCTGCGGCGAGGCTGGCGCCTCCTTCTCGGGCCGATCGGCGGATGGGCCTTAGCCCTCCTCCTCTGCCTATTTGTCCCCTCAGGCTTCCTAGCTTATCTGGTCTCCTTCTCCATTATGGCCTCTATCTTCGCCATCCACGCCCTGGGGCTCAATATCCAGTGGGGCTATACAGGGCTCTTCAACATCGGGATCTCGGGTTTCTTCGCGATCGGGGCTTTCATCTCTGCCCTATTCACCACGGCGATGCCCAGTGGCCCGATCGCCGCCTATGCCCAGCAGGCCTTCGGGCTGGAGATGCCTTTCCTCCTGGGGGTCCTCGCGGCGGCGGTCGCCTCAGGGTTGATCGCCTTCCTTATCGGGATCCCCACCCTCAGGCTCCGCGAGGATTACCTCGCGATCGCCACCATCGGGATCGCGGAGATCATCCGCCTGATCTTCCAGAATGAGCGCTGGCTGGCCAATGGCCCCCAGCCGCTGCGGGGGATCCCCCAGCCCCTGCACTGCCTGGTCGAGAACCCCTCCTGCGGTTGGCTCCCCGGCCCGCTCCGGGCCTTCCTCTCCCCACTTCAGCCGCGGGATTATATCTACTTCTACCTGGTGATCGTGGTCCTCTTCGTCGTCTTCGTCTACCTGGCAATTGAGCGGGCGATCCGCTCGCCCTGGGGGCGGGTCCTCCGGGCGATCCGGGAGGAGGAGGCCTCTACAGCGATGAGCGGGAAGAACATCTTCGCCTTCAAGATGCAGTCACTCGTGATCGGGGCGATGATCATGGGGATCGGCGGAGCGCTCTACGCCCACTACATGGTCTCGATCGACTATTCCCATTTCGATCCCTTATATGCCACCTTCATCATCTGGGTGATGCTGATGCTCGGTGGGAGCGGGAACAACAAAGGGGCAATCCTTGGAGCGTTCGTCATCTGGGGCGTCTGGCTAGGGAGCACCTTCCTCACCGACTGGATGAAACCACTCCTCGCGGCGATCTCCCCGGCGCTGCCCGCACGGAGCCCCTACATCCGCTACCTCCTGATCGCCGTCCTCCTGGAGCTGATCCTCCTCTTCCGCCCCCAGGGGCTCCTGGGGGAGGAGAAGGTCGTCTCTCAGCTCATCGAAGAGGACTAGGGCTCTAAAGCGGCGGTCGACCCTAAAAAATGAGGAGCGGGAGCCGCGTTGCAGGGCTCCCGCTCACCTTTTCCGTCCAGTCCGTGCCTTACTCTACTCTGTCGGGATCTCGTCTGCCCGGCGGAGGGTGACCCGCTCGATCCCCGTCTTGGTGAACTTCCAGATCTCGATGGGGGTGACAACCTCGCCGAACTGGTCGAAGTCCACCTCCCCGGCCGCGCCGGAGAAGTTGATGTCCACACCAGCTTTCATCATCTGGAAGGCCTTGAGGAACTCGCCGACTCCCACGACCTCCCCCGGCGGATTGCAAGTCGGCCTTAGCCGATCGCGGAGATTGAACGGCGTGATTGCCACCCCATCGGCGATGGCCTTAGCGATGGCCAGCCCAGCAGCAGCGACGGCATCATAGGTCGTGTCCATGTAAGGGTATGGCGGGGGCGCGCCGTAGGCGGCCTTGTAGTCCTCCGCGAACCTCTGGAAGCTGGCCCGCTCATAATCCGCGGCCTGCACGGTCCCCAATTTCCCGTCCAGCAGCGCCCCTCCGAGCGCATTGAAGACCTCCAGTGACTTCAGGGCGTCGCAGAACTGCCAGCTCGTGTAACCGAAGATGTCGCGCGACTCCGAGAGGAGGACCGTCCCGTGCCCTGGATAGACCATGGGCAAAAGGACCTCAGGCTTGTCCTTCAGGGCCAGGGCCAGCTCCGAGGTGTAAGTCGGCTTAGGCTCATCGGGGATGGGGACCTGAGCGGTGACGATCCCGCCCCGGAGCTGGAAGGAGCGGGAGAAGACATTGGAGAGCCCCTGGCCGTAGGGGTTATTGACATAGATGGTTGCGGCGGTCTTGAACTTGTAGCCGGGGATGATCTCCCCTGCCGCCAGTTGGGCCGCGACCACGCCCTGGAGGGCATCGGAGCCGTCGGTCCGGAAGAGGAGGTCGTCCGTATCAGCGGGGAGGACGGCGATCAGAGGGGAAGTGGCGATCGGGACGATGTGGAGGATCTTCGCCGGCATGGTCACGGACTCGGCGATGGCAATGGTCACCCCGCTGGACCAGGTGGAGATCAGGACCGGGACGCCGTCGACCTCGACGAGCTTGCGAGCCCGGTCCACCCCGATCGAGGGGGTGGTCGCGTCATCCTCGATGATGATCTCCATGATCGGCCCGCCGAAGACCTCGTTCGCCGCCTCGTTGATCTGTTTGACGCACAGCTCGGCTGTGTTCCGGTAGACCGGCCCGAACTCGCCTCCCGTCCCGGTGAAGGGGAAGGTCGCCCCGACCTTAGTGACCGGTGGCTTGCCAAAGCTACGGAAGCCGACCAGCCCGCTCAGGGCGATCGTTCCGACCCCGAGCCCCAATCCCTTCAGGAAGTCCCGCCGGGTAATGCGCCCTCTCTGGAACTGCTCGAAAATCTCTTTGCCCATGCTTCCACCTCCTGATTTGAGTATAAGTATACAACAAGAAACGGAACGCTGTCAAGAATAAGCTGCCGCCCTTCGAAAGGGGTTTCATGGGGTAATCTCTTATCCGCCTGAATGAGGTCATGTTCGCGTTTCCCTTGCGGACAGGGATCGATCAATAGTGATCCTCCCCTGCCTTAGTGGTCACGCCCGCCCAGGACTCAAGGTTGGACAGCGCAAACCGAGGCCGGTTAGACTAGATTCGGAGGCGATGAGATGCTCGACTTTCGGCGATATGAGGCCCTGAGTTTCGACTGTTATGGGACGCTCATCGACTGGGAGAGCGGGATCTTGGCAGCACTGCAGCCGATCCTCAAAGGCCATGGGCTGGCCCTGCGAGACGAAGAGATTCTTGAGCTCTACGCTGAGATGGAATCGCGCGTGGAACGAGGGGAAGAGGGCCGGCCCAAGCCCAGATATCATGATGTCCTGCGAGAAGTCGTGCGACAGTTCGGGGCGAGGTTCGATTTCGTCCCCACCCTAGATGAGCTCGATTCCCTGGCCGACTCGCTTCCTAACTGGCGTCCATTCCCCGACACCGTCGAGGCGCTGCGAGCCCTGAAGAGGAGGTTCAAGCTGGCCATCATCTCCAATGTGGATGACGACCTCTTCGCCGCCTCGGCGAGGCATCTGGAGGTTGAGTTCGATTGGGTGATCACTGCGGAGCAAGCGGGGAGCTATAAGCCTGC
>JBBIJD010000078.1:0-6851 GCA_037446135.1 Candidatus Fraserbacteria bacterium | reverse complement strand
CGCGTCGGGCTGCCGTCGCCGCGGCTACCGCCCCCGCCGGCCCGCCGCCGATCACGGTCACATCGTAATCGTATTCCTGCCCCATCGAGGGGTATCCCCCAATTGCGAATCCTTCTCGAGCTCGATCTCAAATTTTATCAAATTTTTCGATGGGCTCCTAAACATGCGCAGCTGGAGCTGAACGATCTAAGCCCTCTTATCCCAGGTCAGGAGTCGGCCTCACAGGCCACAGGGATCGTAAAGTGGATGGTCGTCCCCTTGCCTGGGGCGCTCTCGGCCCAGATCTGTCCCCCGTGGGCCTCGACCAGATGCCTGGCGATCGTCAGCCCGAGCCCGGCCCCACCAGTGGCTCGAGACCGGGAGCGATCGGCCCGATAGAACCGCTCGAAGATGTAAGGGAGGTCCTCAGGAGGGATCCCCTCGCCGGTGTCGCGCACCTTGACCTTAATCCACCGCTCCTGCCTCGTTGCGGAGACGGCGATCTCTCCACCCTTGGGAGTATGATTCACAGCGTTCTTCAGGAGGTTGATCAATACCTGTCTGATCCTTTGGGGATCGACCTCTACCAGGGGGAGCCCATCCTCCAGGGCGATCTTGAGGTTCAGGCCCTTCGCTTCGGCTTGGGAGCGGATGGAGTTGGCCGCCGTCTGCACGAGGTCCTGGAGCGCCACCGGCTGGCGCCGCAGGGTCAGTTGCCTGGCCTCGGCCAGGCCCAGGTCCTGCAGATCATCGACCAGCCTCTTGAGCAACTGAGCTTCTTCATAGAGCGAGCTGATCGTGGAGGGCGTGGGCTTAACGAGCCCATCGCGCAGGGCCTCCAAATAGGCGCTGATGTTGGCGAGGGGTGTCCGCAGCTCATGGGCCACATCGGTCACCATCTGGCGGCGGAGTTCCTCCTGCCGTTTCAGTCCTGAGGCCATGGCGTTGAAGGCCCGGGCCAGCTCGCCGATCTCGTCCTTGGCGGAGACGGTCACCCGCTGGTCGAGATCGCCTTCCTGCATCTTCCTGGCAGCGGCGGTCAGGGCCTGGATGGGCCGGAGTATCCGGCGAGACAGCCAAAAGGTTAATGCTATCCCCGCTCCGGCGGCGAGCAGGGCCGCCCAGATGACGGACCTCCTCACCGAGGAGAGGAAGGCCTCCTCGAATGAACCTCGTCGGGGGAGGTCGAGGTAGAGTGTCCCCACCTGCCCCCAGGGAGTGAGGATGGGAAGGGCATTCCTCGTGGGGCTCCTTCTCAGTGGCTCCCCCAGGAGCTCCCCTCGGGAGTCGCCGACCACGAGCCCCTCCTCATCAGCCAAGATCACCCGCTCGTCGGTGACCTGTCCGAGCTGCTCGATCAGCGGCTGGACCCCGGCCCAACCGCGGGCCCGGAGATAGTAGTCGGCCAGGCCGAGGACCAGCCGGTCATGTAACATCGCTCGACCGCCTATCCAGTAACGTTGAAATCTGCTCGTAGTGGTGTAGCTCGCGAAGATAGCTACGGAAGCGATGACCAACGCCGCGATGATCGCAAAGGCCAGCAGCAGGCGGGCGCGCAGGCTGTGGAACACCTCAGCTCTCCTCGGGGGCGAACTTGTAGCCGATGCCGAAGACGGTCTTGATGTAGCGCGGGTTTCGGGGGTCCGGTTCGAGCTTCTTCCTTAGGTTCTTGATGTGAGTGTCGATCGTCCGCTCGAACCCCTTGAAATCGTAGCCCAGGGCCGCGTGGATTAGTTGCACTCGGGTAAAGACCCGTCCGGGCTCGCGAGCCAGTGCCGCGAGGAGCTTGAACTCCGTAGGAGTGAGGCTCACCGGCCTCTCGCCGCGGAGGACCTCGTGGCGACGGAAGTCGATCTTGAGCCCAGTGAAGGCGAGCTCCTCCGGGCCCTCCTCCCCCTCAGCGCGGCGGAGGACCGCCCGGACCCGGGCGAGGAGCTCCCCCAAGCTGAACGGCTTTGTGATGTAATCGTCGGCCCCTAGATCCAGGCCGGTGATCCGGTCCTGTTCGGTCGCCCTGGCGGTGAGCATGATGATCGGGACCTTCGATTCTCGGCGGAGGATCTCACAGACATCGAGCCCATCGACTCCCGGGAGCATTAGATCCAGGATGATCAAGTTCGGGCACTTGCTCCTTGCCAGCTCGAGGGCCTCCCGGCCGTCGTAGGCCGTCAGGACGCGGTAGCCATCCCGCTCCAGGTAGAGCTTGATCAGCTCCACCAGCTTCTGGTCGTCGTCCACCACAAGGATCGTCCGCCTCATCCCATCGTCCCGGGTTTATCATAAGGGGGAAATGTGAAGGACTTATGAAGTTAAGTGAAGGGCCTTTGAGGCCCAGGGCGCTGAGCAACTGAGCCCAATCTGGGCCTCCTGTGGATTCTGACCTCAAAGGGGCGGCCTTCGCGCCCCTTCACTCATGCATGGACTGGACCTCGAGCTTGAACGCGAACGGCGGAAGGAGCCGATTGATGACCGGGAGCCGGTCGTCGTCCAGGGCCTCGATCCGGAACCATAAGTAGGTGCTCCCCTCCTCCAGGGCCTCCAGCTCGAGGGCGGCCATCCTCAGGTTCCGGGCGTGGCTCCTCACCCGGTCCTTCCTGTCCTTGCAGGAGAAGTCGAGCCAGAATCCCTGCCATTCCGGATCGGGTGAGATGACGGAGCGGCAGAACTCGGGATCGATAGCGAGGCTCTTCACCCCCCTGATCACCGCGAGCTGCCCCTCCCCGCGGGAGTCGCCGACCTGGAAGTGGAAGCCATACTCCTCCAGGCCGGTGGGGGCCCGGACCAGGATCAACTCAAGCAGGATGGTTTGGCCCACCTCGGCCCGGATGAGGCCATTTTCGAGGGCGTCCGTCCTCCACTGCCATTCGATCCAAGGGAGGCAGGTATTCCAGGGATCATAGGGGCAGGGATCGAGGCAGTCCGGTATCCCATCCCCGTCGCTGTCCTGATCGCAGGATGGGGCGCTGTCCCCCAGGACGAATCCGCCGGGGTGGCCGAGGACAAGAGAGAGCCCTAACAGGATAGTCAAGAGCTCCAGCAGCATCGCAAACCTCTTGAGCATCCTCACCTCCTCGGACTCGATTATACCATTACCTTCGAGCCGGCCCATCAAATCAATACCAGTAGAACCAGGTCTCGATTCCCAGGTCCAGTTCCTGGAGGCCGGCCTTAGGGTCTATAGCGATCCCGCCACTGAAAGCGAGCTGCTTGCTCAGCCCGACATCATAGGTGATCTCGCCGGTCAGGAGCCCGACCTCGAACGAATGCTCGCCCGCCCTCTCGAAATAGATGTCCCCAGCGAAGCTGAGGCCCAGCTCGGCGGTCCCGAAGCTCTTCTCCAGGGAGAATACCGCGATGTAATCCGTCCTCTGATACTGCGAGGGCTCCTCGAGAGCCGCATCCACATAGTAGTTGATTGCCCTGAGCCCGATATCGCTCTTGCCAGATCGATATAGGTTGCCCTTCAGCGCGACGGTGGCGCTCAGGGTCGCCTCATCGACCTCCAGATAGGGGAGACTAAAGCCCCTCAGCTCCAGCCCCCGGTAGTAGAGGTAGAGCACCCCGTCTAGAGGGAGTCCGAGCCCTTCGAGGTCCACAGTGGACTTGATCCTGACCGAGTGGGTCTGGGGCGCGAACTTGGCTTCCAGGTCGAGGCTCAGCCAGTCCCTCGGCTCGAGCTGGAAGTCAAGTTTAGTGTATTCATAGCCGTTCTCCCTGCTGACCTTCGCGCTGCTGTCGAAGTGGAGCCAGTCCAGCCTCAGGCCGGCCAGGCTCAGCTCGGTGCTCTTCCACTGGGTGAAAGAGGGGAGGGCGAGGGGGCCCTTGCCTTCCCGGATCTCTTCGATCTCAGTAGTCATGCCGAACTGGCTATCCACTCCGACGCTCGCCCCGCCGAAGGTGTTCCCCCTCAGTTTCAATCCCATCCCCGAGGCGAGCCCTGAGGCGAGAGGCATCAGCGAGAGCCTCCCGGTGAAGGAGACCCCGCCATAGCTGACGAAGACCTCTTTCCAGAGGTATCTCATGGACTCCTCCGGAGAGAGGGCCAGATCGAACCTCACCCCCACCGTCCCGACGGGGTAATCGATGATCAACTTCTGCTTATGGTAGCCCTCCAGGTGGAAGACGGTCCCACTCTGAGGCCCCTCGAGGAAGGGCAGTGTGAGGACGAACTGGAGGGCGGAGCCCAGGCCGGTGAAGGATGGATCGGTCAGGAACAGCCTGGACAACGCCCGGCTCGGCGATTCGGCCAGGGCGCCCTCGAAGTAGCCGACGATCAGCGTTGAGGAGCCGGTAAACTCTAGCGGTGTGGCCTCGACCGCGGTCGTCTGCGGCCGGAGCGCCAAATCCGCGCTCCAATTGCCGATCACCCTTCCCCATCCGCTCACCCCAGCCCCGAGGACCAGGATCAATACCACCGCTAAGGGTTTTTTGATCACCTGGATTGACCTCCCTCCTCGATTTTTGCGTTGCTTTAGCTCTCTCCTTTACTCATATCTCAAAGCCTCCACCGGGCAGAGCTTGGCTGCTCGGCGAGCGGGCATGGCTCCGGAGAGCGCACCGAGGGCAAGGGAGAAGGCCAGGGCCCCGATGATCAGCCCCGGGCTGAACGCGGCGGTGAAAGAGTTTCCCTCCATCATCGGGCCGAAGGCGAGGGCTCTGCCCATGAACCGGCCTGCTACGCTGCTTACTGCTATCCCAAAGAGGGTCCCGAGCGCCCCGCCGATGATCCCCATCAGCCCGGATTCGATCAGGAAAAGGTTCAGCACATGCCGATCCTTGGCCCCCACGGCCTTCATGATCCCGATCTCTCGCGTCCGCTCTAGGATCGAGGTATACATGGTATTCATCACCCCGACCCCGCCGACCAAAAGGGAGATGGCCGCAATGGTCGCCAGGGTCATCTGCATGGTCCCTAAAACACCACTGATCTGCTTGCTGATCTCCTCGGCCGTGACGGTGCTCACCGGGCTCCCCTGCTGGCCCAAGATCAGCTTGACCTGCTCGGCCACCTTGGTCATATCGGCCCCCTCGGCCGCCTTGACCAGGGCCATGGAGATCGTCCCCTCCTTCCCGTAGAGTGCCTCCAGTGCTTGAATCGGGACGAAGAGAGCGTTCTCCATGCCGCGGAAGCCGATCGCCCCGCCGCGCGCCTCCATCTCCGCCAGGACCCCGACGACCTGGAAGGGCCGGTCCTCAATGGTGATCTCATCCCCGAGGCCGACGCCCAAGTTGGCCGCGACCTGATGGCCTAAGATCACTGCGAACTGCTCGTCCTCCTGGAAGTTTCGGCCTTCAGCTAAGGGGAACTTATTAAAGTAGCCGCCGAACTTCTCCGTGATCCCCGGACTGAGGCCGGTCAGCCTCAGGAAGCCCTGCATCTTTTCCGACTTCACGATCGCCGTCTCTGTGCGGAGATAGCCGAACTTCTCCACCTGGGGGAGGCGCTCGAGGACGCCCAAGTCGAGGGCCACCGGCGGAGCTCCTCCCCCGAACATACCCATCATCGGCGGTCGCTGCTCTTGGCCTTGACCTGCCGGGGCAGCGAACCCGGGGAAGACCATAATCGTGTCGTAACCGATCACCTCGAACTGCTTCTTCACTGATTGTTGCATTCCCTGGCCGACGGCGATGAGAGCCACCACCGCAGTAACTCCAATTACTATGCCGAGGATGGTCAGCCAGGAGCGCAGACTCCGGCTCCGGATGCTATGCAAGGAGAGCTTCATGTAATCCAAGAACATCCTCTATTCGCCCCCTTTCGAAGTATCTTGGATTTGGCCGTCCCTGAGCCTGACGATCCGATGAGCATAGCGGGCGACCTCCGGATCGTGAGTCACCACGACCACGGTCATCCCCCGCTCCTCGTTCAGTTGCTTTAAGAGCTGCATGATCTGGGCCCCGGTCTCCGAGTCGACATTACCTGTGGGCTCGTCGGCTAAGAGGATCTCGGGATCGTTCACCAGGGCCCGAGCGATCGCGACCCGCTGTTGTTCCCCGCCGGAGAGCTCCGTCGGCTTGTGATGCAATCGCTCTCCGAGGCCGACCTGCTCCAGCAGCTTCTGGGCTCGCTTCCGCCTCTCCCTGCGCGGGACTCGCTGGAAGATCATCGGGAGCTCGACATTCTCCAGGGCCGTGAGCGTTGGGATGAGGTTGAAGCTCTGGAAGACGAACCCGATCTTCTTCCCCCGCAGTTCGGCCAAGAAGTTGCCGTCCTGCTGGGATATGTCCAGGTCTCCCAACAGGACCTTCCCCCCGTCAGGAAGGTCCAAGGCCCCAATGAGGTGCATCAAGGTGGACTTCCCCGACCCGGAGGGGCCCATGATCGCCAGAAACTCCCCCTCCCGGACCTCTAGATCCAGGCCCCGGAGGGCCCGGACCTCGGTCTTGCCCATCGGATATGTTCGGACGACATCCTGTAGCCTGATCACCGCCGACCACCCCTACTTGGTATGGCTGAACTCGATCAGCTCAGTCCTGGTGACCACCTCGCCCTCAAGCTCCGTTATCATGAGCGGGGGATAGACGAGGAGCTTGGCGAGCTCCTCATCCACCACATAGGCGAATAGGACCCGCTGAGTGGGAAAGCCTGGATGGGTATAGATGGCCATGATCACCTCGATCCCCGCGATCTTGGTCCGCTCCTCAGTCTTGAGGATCGCCCCGTCGGGGAGGAGGTAGCTCTGGTTCGGCTCGAGTTCGACCTCTCGCTCCTCCAGCACCGAGAGAGGGGACATATCGATGTGGCCCCCGGCCTCCTCGAACCGGGCCCGCACGGCCGCCGCAGCGCCGGCTGGACCGAAGCCTGGCCCGACTGCATCCGCCGGCCGGTCCTGGCTCTCGGTCACCTCGGTGATGTCGAACCGATCTCTGTC
>JBBIJD010000077.1:0-6920 GCA_037446135.1 Candidatus Fraserbacteria bacterium | reverse complement strand
ACCGCCGACCTCTGCCGTGCGAAGGCAGCGCTCTCCCAACTGAGCTACATCCCCGCGAGCATCATTGTAGCCGAACCTGTGTGGGGAGTCAACCCCGGTTTCACCGGCCCTTCGCATCCTCCCCATAAATTCTCCACATCGGGCTGATAGTATCACTGCCAAGGAGAGGATGGCATGAACTCTACCATCGGGTTAGTCGCGCTCGGCCTGCTCCTCGCGGCCCTCATCGTGGTGGTCGCGGCCTCTTCGGCCTCGACTCGCCCGGAGATCCTGGCGATCGAGTTCCCCCAGAGGATCCCTGTCGACGGGAGCGAAGTCCTGGGGACGGTCAGGTTCCGCGATCGGGACGGCGACATCGTCCTGGCCGAGTTCAAGGTCGTCGAGGCCAGTGCCTTCGAGCCCTTCAGCTTCGACCCGGAGGTCGCGGGCCAGAAGGAGGGGAGCTTCCCCTTTGTGATCTTCACTTACCTCCCGCAGCGGGTCACACTCGAACTGACCCTCGTCGACCGCCGAGGCCAGCGGAGTCGGCCGAAGCGGTTCTCCTTCACCGCGGAGATGGCCTGGGAATCGCAGTAGTCGGCGCTCATGAAATCAGGCCGATTGGTAGATCGGCCCCAGAGATAAGGAGTGAGGCAAGATGATCGAAAGGACTCCGGAGAGGAGGAAGATGAAGATGTTCAAGGAGATGATGGTGCTTCTCACGGCAGTAGCGCTATTGGGGGCCCTCAGCAGCGGCCTGATGCTGGGCCAGACGGAAGCTGCCAGTGCCCAGCCCTTCATAGTGGTCGGCTCGCGCGGGCCCTTCATGGAATTGTTCCGCTCACTCCAGGCCGGGGACCTAGTCCTCCTGCAGAATGGGGGCCTACTGAGCGGGACGGTCCAGCAACAGGAGTTCACGATCGGTAGTAAGATCATCCCCCGGGATAAGATCCTCTTGATCACCTGGCCTGCGGGAGGAGCGGCGGGGTCGGGCCCCGCTCAGGTCTACCTGAAGGATGGGACTCAAGTCCAAGGGGTCCTCCAGACGAGCAGCATCACTGAGGAGCTCCCGACGGGGGAGGAGCTGAGCCTCCCGATCCCGCAACTCCGGGGGATCATCTTCAAGGTCGAGCTCCCGTCCCCTTCGGAGGAGGGGACCCCACCGAGCCAGGAGCAGCTCCGTCGGGCCCAGAGCACGCTCTTCCCGCTCTTCAGCGGGCTACAGGGGAGTGCGCTCCTCCAGGCCATCCTCGAGGGGCTCCAGAAGTTCGACCTGCTCGTCTTCCCCAACGGGCAGGTCCTCAGCGGGTCCATCGAGAACAAGGCCTTCACTTTAGAATCCCCCCTCTTCGGGAGCCATACCCTCGCGGTGGCCGACCTCGCCCAGATCATCTTCGATGATCCAGATGTGGTCGTCCTGAGGATCGGAGATCGAGTCTCGGGGAGCGTGACTCCCGACGGGGACGGAAAGATTCGAGCCACCCTGGCCACTGGCTCCGCGGTCAGCTTGGCCAAGACCGAGCTGGGCGGGCTCACCTTCAAGCTCCCGGCCGGCCCGCTCGGCGGTGGCGGGCGGCCGAGGTTCCAGCCCGGCCCGGGCCGCTAGAAAGCTAGAAAGAAGGAGGGAAAGATGCGCAAGCTCGCCTTCTTGCTGATCTTGGGACTCGCGCTCGTGGGGCTGGGTCTCAGTCTCCCCGCCCAGCAGGCCACCAACTTCCTGGTCGTGCCCTTGGAGAATCTCCCCGACGGGCCGGGGCAGCGCGGCGGGACGGTGACGATCGATAACATCGACAGCCCGAAGACCTTTAACCCGATCGTCGAGCAGGAGAACAGCTCGAACGCCGTCACCGCGCTCTTGAACGCCCCGCTCATCGAGCCCGATGGGAGCCCCGCGGTCGCCGAATCTTATGAGATCTCGGCCGATGAGCGGACGATCACTTTCATCCTGCGCGAAGGGCTCAGGTTCTCCGACGGCGTGGCCGTGACCGCCGCCGATGTCGTCTTCACCTTCAACGAGGTCCTCTTCAACCCCGTTGTCCAGAGCAACAAGGCCTCCTGGCTCATCTCAGGTAGGTTCCCCAAGGTCGAGGCACTCGATGAGCGGACCGTGCGGATCACCACCCCAGCCCCAGTCCCGGGCCTCCTGAGCCTGATCGCCTCCGTCCCGATCCTCCCGAAGCACCTCCTGGCCGATGCCGTGGGGGCCGGGGAGTTCAACCGCGCCTGGGGGATCGATACCCCGCCGGAGAGGATCGCCGGCCTCGGCCCCTTCAGGCTCGAGAGCTATACCCCCGGACAGCAGGTGGTCCTCGAGCGGAACCCCTTCTACTGGAAGGTCGACCCGAATGGGACCCAGCTCCCCTATCTTGACCGGATCGTCCTCCCCATCGTCTCTGACGACAATGTCCGTCTGCTCCGGTTCATCAATGGCCAGACCGACATCTATCCCCCGCGGGCCGAAGACCTCCCGCTGATCCAGGCCAGGACCAGCGAGGGCTTCCGGGTCCTGGTAAGCCCGGCCGGGACGAGCGATATCAATGTCTTCGCCTTCAACCAGGATGCAGCGGACCCCAATCTCCGGCAGCTCTTCCGAGAGGTGCGCTTCCGGCGGGCCATGGCCTACGCTGCCGATCGGGAGGCGATGATCTCCACGAACCTCAACGGGCTCGGCGAGCCACGCTACGGCCCGGGGATCGACCCCACATATTGGATCGGGGACCAGCCCGGCTTCCCCAGCTTCGCCTTCGACCTAGGGAAGGCCGCAAGCCTCCTCGATGAGCTGGGCCTGAAGGACACCGATGGGGACGGGGTCCGGGAGTTCCCTGCCGGATTCCCCAACCCCGGCGTGCCGGTCCAGTTCAATATCCTTACCGTCCAGGGCTCGTCCATCCTCACCAGCGACGCCCTGATCTATAGCGCCGATCTGGGGAAGTTAGGGCTCAAGGTCACGGTCACGCCGGTGAACTTCAATACGCTAGTGGATCGGCTGATCGGGAGCCGGCCCCCAGATTATCAGGTCGCGCGGATCTCCCTCGGCGGGGGAGGGGACCCCAACTTCCTCCGCGAGATCTACTCCTCTCAAGGCGAGCTCCACTTCTGGAAGTTCTCCGATGGGCTGGGCCAGGATCTCCCCGACTGGCAGAAGGAGGTCGATCGGCTCCTCGAAGAGCAGGCGATCGCCGCCGACATGAATAAGCGGTTCGAGCTGCTCAGTGAGTTCCAAGTCCTCGTGGCCGAGAACCAGCCCTTGATCTTCCTCTACAATGCCCAAGGGCTTGAGGCCTACCGTGAGGACAGGGTGGGGAACTTCAGCGGGACGACGCTGAGCGTGACTTTAGTCCGGCCTGAGCTCCTCTTCCGTCGCACCTGATCCAGATGTGGGGCTACATCCTGCGCCGGGTCCTCTACATGGTCCCGACGCTCTTCTTTATCTCGGTGATCGCCTTCGGGGTGATCAAGCTGAACCCAGGGGACTTCCTCACCAAGTATGAGCTGAGTTATCCAAAGGAACTGCTCCAAGAGATGCGCGAGCGCTACGGCCTGGACGCGCCCCTCTGGGTCCAGTATTGGCGCTGGATCAATGGGATCGTCACCCGCCTTGACTTCGGCTACTCCTTCGCCACGCGCCAGCCGGCCCTCCAGGCGCTCTTCTCCGGAGGGAAGCTCACCTGGACCCTCGCCATCGCCGTGCTCACCATGGCCTGCAGTTGGCTCTTTGCCCTCCCGCTCGGGATCTACTCCGCCACCCGCCGGAACTCCCTCGGGGATCGGTTCGCCAACTTGCTCGGGTTCCTCGGCCTCTCGATCCCCAGCTTCGTCTTGGCCCTCGTGCTCCTCTTTTTGCTGGTGGTGGTCTTCCAAGTCGGCCCGCGCTATGGCCTAGGGGTCGGGGGCCTCTTCGACCCTGAATGGGCTGAGGCCCCTTGGAGCTGGGCGAAGGTGAAAAACCTGGTTTGGCACCTCTGGCCGGCGAGCTTAGTGATCGGGGCAGGGAATATTGCCGCGCTCAGCCGCTACATGCGGGGCCAACTCCTCAATGTCCTGAGCCAGCCTTACATCCAGGCGGCCCGAGCCAAGGGCCTCCACGAGCGGATCATCATCTATAAGCATAGCGTGCGGAATGCCCTCGCCCCACTGGTGAGCATGCTCGGCTTCTGGATCCCCCAGATGTTCGAGGGGACCCTCGTCGCGGCCGTGGTGCTCCAACTCCCGATCGTCGAGGGGGCCTACTGGCAGGCCCTCGCTCAAGAGGACCAGTATGTGGCGATGTCCGGGCTCCTCTTCTTCAGTGCTATCTTAATGGTCGGGAACCTCTTGGCCGACTTGCTCCTCTTGTGGGTCGACCCGCGGATCAGGCTGGAGAGATGAGGATGAGCCTCTTTCACAGGTTCAGAAGGGAGCGGCTCGGCCTCTTCGGGGCGATCGGCCTTGCTGGAATGGCCCTCTTGGTCGGCTGCGCCGGCCTCTTCAGCCCCTACGATCCCCAGACACAGCATCGCCAGTTCCCTTATGTCCCGCCGATGCTGGGACGGCTCCACTTCCAGGATGAGGAGGGCTTCCATCTCCGGCCATTCATCTACGGCCTGGAGAGGGTCCGCGATCCCTTCACCCTCGACTGGGTCTACCGCGAGGATCGGAGCCAGATCTATCCGATCCGCTTCTTCGTCCGCGGACCGGAGTATCGCCTCTTGGGGCTCTTCAGAGCCGACATCCATCTGTTCGGGACGGGCGAGCCCGCAGAGAGCCCCGGTCAACTCTTCTTGCTCGGGACGGACAAGCTGGGCCGGGACCTCCTCGCCCGGATCCTTGCCGGGGGCCAGATCTCACTGGGCCTCGGGCTGCTCGTATTGCTCACCTCTCTCTTCTTTGGGACCGTCATCGGCGGGCTCTCCGGCTACTACGGCGGAGCGATCGATACCCTCCTCCAGAGGGGGATCGAGGTGGTGATGTCCATCCCCAAGCTGGCCCTCCTCTTGGCCCTCTCCGCGGCCCTCCCGCCCGAGCTCCCCCCGACGGCCCGGTTCTGGGGGCTCGCACTCGTCCTCGCCCTCGTCAGTTGGGCCCCGCTCGCAAGGGTGATCCGCGGCCAGTTCCTCAGCTACCGTGAGGAGGAGTTCGTCCTCGCTGCGCGGGCGAGCGGCTCCGGGGATGGGCGGATCGTCTTCCGCCATATCTTGCCGAACACCTTCAGCTACCTGAGCGTCGCTGCCACACTGACGGCCCCGACACTGATCATCCTGGAGAGCGTGCTCAGCTTCTTCAATTTCGGGATCCAGGAGCCACTGATCAGTTGGGGGATGCTCCTCCAGGAGGCCCAATCGGTCTTCCAGCTCCAATTCCACCCCTGGCTCCTCCTCCCCGCGGCCTGCCTCGTCCTGGTGGTCCTGGCGTTCAATTTCTTGGGGGATGCGCTCCGGGATGCCCTCGATCCCCGCTTAACCATTTAACTCTAATGGGAAGATAAAGGAGGTCAAGATGAGATGGAAAGTTGCGCTCTTGCCGGTCCTGGCCTTCGCCCTCTCTGCCGCCTCCTTCCAGGCAGGCTGGGCGAGGTCTATTGATGAGCTGATCGACTTGGCGGGGAAAGACGCTCTCCCCGAGGTCCGGGCCGGCGCGGGGCTGGCCTTAGGGAAGCTGCTGATCGATTCGCCTCTCACGAATTCGGAGCTGGAGTCGATGGCCGTGGTCGGTCGCTCCCCCGAGCTCCGCGGGGCTGCGGGCGCGGCCCTGCGCGAGCGGCTCCTTCTGGCCGGACTGGGCCTGGAAGAGCTAGAAGCGCTGGCCTCCGGCCCGAGCACGGAGCTAAGGGGTGCGGCGATCCCCGCGCTCGTCCAGGCGACTGTCGCCGCCGTCGGGCGGGGCGAGCTCTCCTTGCCGAAGCTCGCTAGGGCAATAGCAGCCGAAGGGGCCACGCCCGAGCTCCGGCTGGCAAGGGCGGAGGCCCTCTTCCTCCTCCTCCGGGCCGAGCTCGTCGCCCCCGGGGCCCAAGGGCTCGTGGAGGCAGTCCTAAGGGGCGAGCGGGTCGAGGTGAAAGGCGTGGAATTGAACGGGGAGATCTTGGAGATCCGGGCCGCGGCGAGCGAGCTCCTGGCTGGGATCTATAAATTCTACGGGCTCCTCGACCGCCTGAGGGACCCCTTGGCCGAGCTGCTGGCTGTGGTTACGGACCTCTCCTTAACGGCCGAGTTCCGAGCCGCGGGGGGAGAAGCCCTAGAGTTCATCTTCCTAGCTGAGCGGGGGAGGGCCCTCGCGGCCCTCCAGGAGCTCGGGGCTTTGCTGGATCAACTCCTGAAAGAAGCTCAAGGCCAGCCAGCCCAGGCCGGCCAGGTCCTCACCACGCTCCAGGAACTGTTCGAGCGCGAGAGGGCTAACTTGATCCACACCGCCGAGGTCGGGGGAGAGTTCACTGCAGCCCAAAGGCTAGAGAATGTCGCCCGGAATTTGGAGAGGATGAGGGCAGCGCTCGCGCTAGGGGACCTCTCTGGCCTGAGCGAGGCGATCAGCGCGGTCAAGCGCGACTCGCAAGTGATCGAGAAGGGCGTGACCCGGGCTCCGGATGTCCCACTGGAGGCGCTCATGGAGTGGGCCGCCTTCGGGGGGACCCCCGAGCTCCGCCGGGCGGCGGGGGCGGCCTTGGGGAAGCGGCTGCTTTGGGCCGGACTGAGCTACGATGAGCTCCTCGAGCTGGTGGCCTCCGGCCCGAGCACGGAGCTAAGGTCCGGGGCGGGCGCGGCCCTGACGGCCAAGCTCATAGAGATGGGCCCGAGCGAAGCAGAGTTGCTTCGCATGATCGCGCAATATACTTGGGCCTTCGGACCACGGGCTGGGACAAGCAAAGAATTAGGAGAGGCATTGAGCCGAGTCTTGGCCCAGCTATGGCTGGGCTAGTGGCGGGACAGGGAGTCGAACCCTGAACCTCACGGTCATGAGCCGCGCGCTCT
>JBBIJD010000076.1:0-7975 GCA_037446135.1 Candidatus Fraserbacteria bacterium | reverse complement strand
CTCCGCGGCGAGCTCGGCCACCGCATGCCACCACTGCCAGACCAGGGCATAGATCCCCTCGCAGTGGAGCCTCCGGCAGACCTCCTGGAGCCCGGCGAGGTTCCCTCCATGGCCGTTGACATAGATGATCCTCTTAATGCCATGGTAGGCGAGGCTCTTTCCCAGCCCTTCCATGTAGCTGCGGAAGGGCTCCGGCTCGACCCAGAGGCTCCCCCAGAATTGGCGATGATGCGCGGAGAGGCCGACCGGGATCGCGGGAGTGCAGATCGCCCTAGTCTCCTGGGCCGCGGCCTCCGCTAGGGCCTTAGCCGCAAGGAAGTCCGTCCCTAAAGGGAGATGCGGCCCATGCTGCTCGATGCTCCCCACGGGGATCAGGGCCACCTTCGTCTGCTGGAATTCCTCCCGGGCCCCCTTCCAAGTTTGCTCATGGAGCAAGGCCAATCTCCTCACCTCCCCTCACTGAGCGCTAGTATCAGCTCTCTAACCTTAGCCACTGTCTCCTCCGGAGGGCCCGAGGCGTCAATGATGTAGTCCGCCTCCTCAAGCCTCTTGGGGTCCTGGGCCCCGAGCCGGCGCTCTGCCTCCTCCCAGGAGAGCCGGTCCCTCTCCCGGAGCCGCCGGAGGCGCTCTTCCCGCCCGACCCCGAGGGCCACGATGTAGTCGAAGAGAGAGCGGTCAACATGGGGGGACTCCAGGAGGAGCGCGGCCTCGAGGATCAGGACCCTCGTCCCCCGTCGCCGCTCTAACTCTATCAGTTCCCGCAGGCGGGCGGTGACCTCGGGATGGACAGCCTCGTCCAAGAAGCGGAGCTCTTTGGAATCGCTAAAGACGATCTCCCCGAGCCTCCGACGGTCGATCTCACCGTCGGCCTTTAAGATCCCAGGGCCAAAGTGGTCGATCAGCCTCCCATAAACCTTCGTGCCGGGGCGATAGACCTCCCAGGCGATCTTGTCAATATCGATGGCTACGAAGCCCGGGAGCTTGGCCAATTCCCTCGCGACCAGGCTCTTCCCGCTCGCGATCCCCCCGGTCAGGCCGATGATGATCATCATCGATTCAGTCTAACTCGGCATGGGCGGCCGCCACGACCCCCTCCAGGTCGATCCAGGCGGATTTCCCCGGTGAATTCCTTAAATGGAAGAAGAACTCGATGTTTCCCTCCGGCCCCTTGATCGGGGAGTAGGTGGCCGCGAGCAGGGAGAGCCCCAGCTCACCGACGACGAACCGCCGGAGCTCCTCCAATACCTCAAGGTGCACTCGCGGGTCGCGGACCAGCCCTTTCTTGACCCGCGCTCGCCCGGCCTCGAACTGGGGCTTCACCAAGGGAATAAGCTCGCCGCCTTCTCTGACGATGGCCACAAGCGGCGGGAGGATCAGCTTCAAGCTGATGAAAGAGACATCGATCGTCGCCAGGTCCACCTGTTCACCGATATCCTCCGGCCTGAGGTAGCGGGCATTAAGCCCTTCTAGGACCACGATTCGCCGGTCCTGGCGGAGACGCCAGTCCAGCAGCCCTTTCCCGACATCGATGGCATAGACCCTCTTCGCGCCGTGCTGGAGGAGGCAATCGGTGAACCCCCCGGTCGAGGCCCCGACATCGAGGGCCACCTTATCCAAAACATCTATCCCGAAAGCCTGGAGCGCCCTCTCCAGCTTGAGCCCGCCCCGGCTGACATACCTTAAGCCCGAGCGGAGTTCGAGCTCAGCCCCTTCAGAGACCAAGGCCCCGGGCTTATCGACCACTACACCCTCGACGAGGACATTCCCCGCCAGGATCTCGCCCCGGGCCTGGGAGCGGCTCCCCACTAAGCCCCGTTCTTCCAGAAGGAGATCGAGCCGCTTCCTCCCCTTATGGCCGACTCGTGACCCCCTCAAGAGCAGCATACTCCCCGAGGGCTTCCCCAAGGAGCCAGAGGGCCCGCCGGAGCTCCTCCCGGTTGAGGACATAGGCGAGCCGGACCTCGTTCTTCCCCAGCCCCGGAGTCTTGTAAAATCCCCCGCCGGGGGCGAGCATCACCGTCTCGCCATCCTGCTCGAAGTCGGTCAAGAGCCAGGCGGCAAACTCCTCGGCATCGCTCACCGGGAGCTGAGCCATGATGTAGAAGGCCCCTTGGGGCTTAGTGCAGCGGACGCCGGGGATCTCCAAGAGCCGCTCGTAGAGCAGGTCCCGCCTCCGACGGAACTCCTCGATCATCTCTTCAGTCTCCCGCGGGTAGGCCGAGGAGTTCAGGTAATGGATCAGCCCGAGCTGGCCGGCCGTCGGAGGTGAGAGCCTCGTCTGGGCCAGCCGCATCGCCGCGCTCATCACATCCCTATTCCGGCTGGCGAGCGCCCCGATCCTCGCCCCGCAGGCGCTGAACCGCTTGGAGATCGAGTCTACGAGGATCGCATGCTCCTCCAGGCCAGGGAGCTCCAAGATGCTCGTATGCTCCAGGCCATCGTAGACGAACTCCCGGTAGACCTCATCGGAAATGAGGAAGAGATCATGCTCCAGGGCGAGCTCTCGCAGGAGTTCCAACTCCTCTCGGGTATAGACCACGCCGGTGGGATTCCCAGGGTTAGTGATGAGGATCGCGCGCGTCCTTGGCGTAATTTTGGACTCGATCTCGTCCCTCGAGGGGAGCCGGAAGCCCTCCTCAAGATGGGTCGTGAGGGGGACGATCCGGACATTAGCGATCTCGGCGTAGCCGCTGTAGGGGCCATAGAACGGCTCGGGGATGATGATCTCATCCCTGGGGTCCAGGGCGATGAGCATGGCGAAAGTCACCGCCTCGCTCCCACCGACGGTGATGATGAGCTGGTCCTTCTCGAGCCCGATCCCGAACCGAAGATAATACTGGACGAGGGCCGCGCGGGCCTCCTCCAGCCCCGGTGAGGGACTATAGGCCAGGATCTCCGGGGCATTCCGGAAGCCCGCGAGGAACTCCTTCGGCGTCGGGATATCCGGCTGGCCGATGTTCAGGTGATAGACCTTCTTCCCGGCCCGCTTCGCCTCATCGGCTAGGGGCACAAGCTTCCTGATCGGTGAGGGCGGGACTCGTCCCGCTCTAGTCGAGACTTCGGGCATCTTCCTCCTCCTCCTTAAAGGCCGTCATGAGCATATATTCTACCAGCTCTTCAAAGGGGATGCCCGCCGCCTGGGCCGCCTTCGGCAGGTCGCTCGTGGCCGTCATCCCCGGGATGGTATTGACCTCGAGGATATAGACCTCCCCGGCCCCGGTCACCCGGAGGTCGATCCGGGAGAAGCCGAAGCAGCCTAGGGCCCGATGGGCAGCGAGCGCCAGCTCTTGAGCCTTTCGGGTCACCTTGGACTCGAGTTCAGCAGGGATGATGAACTCCGTCGCCCCGGGGGTGTATTTGGCCTTATAGTTGTAGAACCCTTCTTTCGGCCGGAGCTCGATCAGCGGCAAGGCGCGGTCCTCCCCGGCGATCCTCAAGATCCCAGCGGTGACCTCCTTTCCAGGGATGAACTGCTCCAGATAGAGACCATTGAATCTCTCTTTCGTCTCGCGGAGCGCCGCTTCTAAACCCTCTCGAGCTGGGATGATCTTCACTCCCAGGCTCGAACCCTCAGCCCGGGGCTTGACCACTACTGGAAAGCCCAAGCGCTCCGCGCCCTCTATCGCCGCCGTCAGCCAGTCTTCGCCCTCGGGATGGATGTAAGGTGGGGTCGGGAGCCCAGCCCGGAGGAAGGCCTCCTTCGCCAAGAGCTTATCCAAGGCCAGTCGACTCGCCAGGGCCCCCGAGCCGGTGTAAGGCTTCCCCAAGACATCTAAGAGGGCTTGGACCGTCCCGTCCTCCCCGATCCCGCCGTGGAGGCAGATGAAGACGATCTCCACCTCCGCGAGCTTGGGGATCAGCTCGTCAGCGGAGGAGAGCTCGAGCTTGATCGCATTATATCCCCGGGCCCTTAAGGCCCGATAGACATTCTCCCCCGACCTTAGGGAGACCTCCCGCTCACCGGAGAGGCCGCCCATCAGGACCCCGATCCGCTGATCCTTCCAAGATGCGCAGCGAGCGGAGCTCACCTTGCGCAATTTTAGGATGAGTAAGGTTAGCGCTTGGCCCGGCTCTCTCGCCACCCACGGATAATGATGGGGAGTGAAAGGGCAAGTGCTCCGAGCGCCAAACCGGCCAGCATTACATAAAGTGGCAGCATGAGTTTAATCGCCCCCTCTAAATCGCACTACTAAGTAGCTCAAGACATAAAGGAAGCCCCAAATCCCGAGTCCGGCCCCGGCTAGAGACCAGCTAAATTCCCGAGCGGCCAGGAATTGGCCGACCACTAAAGCACCAAAGGTGAGACTAGCCGCGTCCATCAATTTATCCGCTAGTCTCTCGGCGAACAGCTTCCCCTCCTAGCGCTTGCCAGTATAGCTTGCTTTCATGAGAAGGGCAAGCATAGCACGACAAGGGGATAGCCAGGTTGCCCGAGCGGGGCAAGATCGGCTAAACTCCACGCGATGCTCAAACGGGAGCTTTGGCTCTGCCTCCTGCTAGTGCTCTTGCTGAACTTGGCCTCCTGCGGCCCACGGCCGCTCTCGCCCCAGGCTTATCAAGACCTTGTTATCAAAACCCTTCAGGGCGAGGGCGCGGAGAAGGACCGGCCCCCCCTCCCGGGGCTCGTCCTCTCGATAAAGACCCTGTTTAACTCCCTCTACTGCGCTGAATATAACTGCGGAATGGCCTCGGAGATGCAGTATCTCGCCGAGGTCGCTCAGGATCAGAGGGACGCGATAGACCTCCAGCGGGGCAAGATCTGCAGCAAGAAGGTTCGCCCACCTCAAGGGCTAGGGAAAGACCATGAGCGGCTCTGCAGCCTACTGGGTGATATAAGGCATGATATGGACACGATTGGGCTCACCGCCACTTACGCCGCCCAAGCGGCCAGCAACTACAGCGACTCGAGCGAAGCACAGGAGGCCACCAAGGGCTTCTCCAGGAAGATCCTGGAGTTTAAGGAGCAAATCCTCAAGTCTCTCCAGGAGCTCCGTGAGCTCGAGTGGCTCAGGCCGATCTTCATCGGAGTTGAGGAGCAGATCCCAGAACTCAGGGCCACGGTGTCAGGGGCAAGCCGTGGCATGATATAATTTCAGCAAGAGGGCTCAGTGAAGAGACTTGACAAAGCCAGGAGAGTATGCTATGTTACTTTAGGGCCGTATTTTAAGGCTCGATCTCGGCGATAGCCGGGCTAGGGATCAAGGAGGTGGTGGAAGACTGTAAGGAAGGGATGGTAACCCAGATCCAAGAAATCTAAAGGAGGAAGCTATAGAGATGAAGAGTTGGTGGAGATTAGGATTAGCTTTAGCGTTCCTTATCGCTTTGGCGGTGGGGATCCCCGCGGCGATCGCGCAGCAGGTCCCCAACCCGGACACGCTGATCGAGGCCACCGCTGGGGATACGGACACCTTGGACCCGATCCATGCCTACGACACGGCAAGTGGTGAGATCATCTTCCAGATCTACGAGAACCTCATCAGGTATAAGGGCCCGAGCTTGAAGGAATTCGAGCCGGAGCTGGCCACGAGCTGGACCGTCTCGCCCGATGGGATGACCTACACCTTCACTATCCGCAGCGGGGTCACCTTCCACGAGGGCGGCACCCTCACTCCGGAGGATGTCGAATATTCCTTCGAGCGGATCATGATCCACAGCCACCCTGATAGCCCGGCTTGGATCATCTTGGAGGACTTGCTCGGGGTCTATGACCTCCAGGAGCTGGCCGACGCGGGGAAGAGCGATGCTGAGATCTGCCAGATGGTCCAGAACGCTGTGACAGTCGAGGGCGACAAGGTCATCTTCCACCTGGCAGCCCCTTCGGCGACCTTCCTCGCTCGGATCGCTCACGGCGCCTCCTGGGGCGCGATCGAGGATAAAGAGTGGGTTATCGCTCAGGGCGGCTGGCCGGGGACCTGTGACAACTGGCGGGACTACTACTATATGGAGAAGGAGAACCTCCCACTCCATACTAAGGCCAACGGGACCGGCCCCTTCAAGCTCGAGCGCTGGACCCCCGAGGTCGAGACCGTCCTGGTCGCCAATGACACCTATTGGGCCGGAGCGATCCAGAAGGTCCGCCGCGTCGTCCGCCAGATCGTGAACGAGTATAGCACCCGGAAGCTGATGCTGGAGAAGGGCGATGCTGATATCATCTATGTCCCGCGACAGTATACCCACGAAGTCGAGGGGACACCCGGAGTGCGGACGATCAAGTATCTCCCGGCGCTCGTGAACGAGGCGGCCTTCTTCAACTATGCCATCCCCGTGGAGGGGAACCCGAACATCGGGAGCGGCCAGCTCGATGGCCAAGGGATCCCGGGCGACTTCTTCACTGACATCCATGTCCGGAAGGGGTTCAACTACTGCTTCGACTGGGACCGCTTCATCAATGAGGTCTACCTCGGCGAGGCTGCACAGTCCCACGGCCCGATCCCCTCAAGCCTCCCTTACTTCAACCCCGCCCAGGAGACCTACCACTTTGATCCTGAGCAGGCCGCAGCGGAGCTGAAGCAGGCCTGGGGCGGCCAGCTCTGGGAGAAGGGGATGAAGTTCACCCTGCTCTATAACGCAGGGAACGAGACCCGCCGCGTCGCCGCGGAGATCATCGAGGGCTGCATCGAGTCCCTGAACCCCAACTTCTCCATCGAGGTCCGGGGCGAGCCCTGGCCGACCTATCTGGACAACTTCCGTGGCCGCCGGCTACCCATCTTCATCATCGGGTGGCTGGCCGACTTCCCCGACCCCCATAACTTCGTCCACCCCTATATGCACAGCCATGGGGCCTTCGCTTACCGCCAGAGGCTGAGCGTGATCGCCAATTATGATGAGCTGATCGAGACCGCGGCTAAGGAGGTCAATGAGGCGAAGCGCCAGGCGCTCTACTATGAGCTCCAGAAGAAGGCCTACGAGGATGCGATCGACATCTTCCTCGACGACTCTCTTGGCCGGAACTGGCAGCGCTGCTGGGTGGACGGCTACTCCTACAACCCGATGTGGCCCGGTCTGAACTACTACATCTTGGGGAAGAAGGCCGATGGGAGGCCGCAGATCGAGCTGATCCAGTCCGTCTATCCTACAGTGCAGATGGACGAGTGGTGCGAGTAAATAAGGCAGGGCCGAGGTCCACAAGGGGCCTCGGCCCTTTCCTCCTTTTTAATATTTAATAACACTGAAGTCGGACTGGCAAAAGGATGGCCTCTTCCCTATAATGGTGAGCGCTGAGGACTAATGTTCGCTTATATCGCACGCCGGTTGCTCCTGTTGCCCCTGATCGTCTTAGGGGTCACAATCCTCATCTTCGCGATGCTCCAACTCCTCGGCCCCTATCAGCGGGTCAGCCTCTACATCAACGATCCGGCCCAACTGAAGAATCCCGAGATCTTGGAGAAATTGATCAAGCTCTACGGGCTGGACCAGCCGATCCCGATCCAGTATTTCCGCTGGCTCGCCAAGGTCTTTCGCGGCGATCTGGGCTGGTCGGAGACGGCGAAGATGCCCGTGGCAAAGGCCTTATTCGTCCACTTCCCCGCGACGGTGGAGTTAGCCATCTATGCTATAATCCCACTGGTGCTGATCGGCATCTGGCTGGGGGTCATCTCCGCGGTCCATCATAATAGGCCGATCGATCACTTCACCAGGATCATGGCCATCACCGGCTGGTCCTTCCCCACCTTCGTCTTCGGCTTGATCATGCTGATGATCTTCTATGGGAAGTTCCACTGGTTCCCGCCGGGCCGGCTGAGCATCTGGGCCAGCACGATCGTCTATGACCCCGCTCTCTTTACCCGCTATACCGGGATGAATACGGTCGATGCCCTCCTCAATGGGAGGCTCGATATCTTCTGGGACGCCCTCAAGCACATCATCCTCCCAGTGATCACTCTCTCATATGTCAGTTGGGCCCTGATCCTCCGGATCACCCGCTCGAGCATGCTCGAGACGCTCCGCCAGGACTATGTGACAGTCGCGCGGGCCA
>JBBIJD010000075.1:0-8184 GCA_037446135.1 Candidatus Fraserbacteria bacterium | reverse complement strand
ATGACCACGACCCTCCCGATCGCCTACGGCGCGGCCCAGCGGGCCTTCCTCCTCCGGACCCTCCAAAGATCGGGCCTCCTCTTCTACCTGATCGCTAGCTGCTTCAGCCTCGGGCTGGTCCTCTGGCGGACCGCCCGCTTGGAGCTCTTCTTCCTGCTCGGCGGATTCATCCCCTTGGGAGTCCTCCTCTGGCGCTGGGGCAGGCCGATCCCAGAGAATGAATTGACCGCTACGGCCGACCACTTCCGCCTCCTAGGAATCCCTCTAGTCCGAGTCCGCCTCCGCGAAGCGGTGGATCTCCTGGAGCGCCGACTGGCCGAGGGGAGCCAGGCAGTCGTCACCACCCCGGACACGACCGCGTTCTGGCGGGCCCAGCACGACCCTCGCCTGAAGGAGGTTTATCAACGGGCCGAGCTCGTCACCCCCGATGGGATCGGGCTGGTCTGGGCCTCTCGCCTCCTGGGGATGCCGCTACCGGAACGGGTCACGGGGATCGATCTGGCCGAGGAGGTCTGTCGCCGCGCCGCCCTTCGGGGGTATAAGCTCTTCCTACTCGGGGCCCGGCCTGGGGTGGCCGAGGAGGCCCGCCGGAGGCTAGAAGAGCGCTTCCCCGGACTCAGGATCGTCGGGACCCATCACGGCTATTTCGATGATGATGAAAGGGTGATCGAGCTGATCAATGCCTCCGGGGCGGAGATCCTCCTCGTGGGACTGGGTGTCCCCCGCCAGGAGCTATGGATGATGGAGCATAGAGAGAGGCTCAAGGCGAGGGTCCTCATCGGCGTGGGCGGGAGCTTCGATGTCCTCTCCGGGCGGCTCCCCCGGGCCCCGGTCCTCTTGCAGCGGCTCGGATTGGAATGGCTCTACCGCATCCTGCGCCAGCCTTGGCGGGCGAGAAGGGCCTTAGCCATCCCGGCCTTCCTCCTCCGGGTCCTCCTCCTCGAGCCGGGAGGCTAACTGGGAGGGACGAAATCCTCCAGTTCTAATTGGACCTTCACTTGCCCGAGCCAGGCGTCCCTTCCGAGCTTGAAGATCACCCCGACTTCGCCCAGCTCCCAGAGCCGTGAGGCATAGGCCCCCATCCCGAAGCCGATGGCCTCAAACTCCTGCTCCCCGGCCAAAAGACGGCACCGCAGGTGGTCGCCCCCGCTCCCTACTAGTTCGATGGAAGAGAGCCGGACGCGGGGGAGGAGGAAGCGCGGCTCGGGATTCCCCATCCCGAACGGGGCGAGCCGCTGGACCTCCTCGTAGAGCGCGAGATCGATCTCCTCAGCCGCTAGAGTCGTATCGATCTTCGAGGTCGGGCCCTCCAGCCCGGCCAACTGCTCCTTGGCATAGGTGGCGAGCCCCTCTCGGAGCGGGGGTATGTTCCGGTTCTCGATGGAGAACCCCGCGGCCAACTGATGGCCCCCGTAGCGGAGGAGGAGGTGGCCGAACCGCTCGAACGAGGTGATGAGGTCGAACTCCGGGATCGAGCGGCCACTCGCCCGGCTGGTCCGCTCCCCCCGGGAGATGAGGATCGCCGGGCAATAGTAGCGTTCAACCAGGTCGGAGGCGACCAGCCCGATGATCCCCGGGTTCCAGTAGGCCCCCTCGAGGATGATGATCTTATCCCTCTTGGGATCCGCCGCCCCGGCCCGGATCAGCTCCTCCGCTTGGAAGAGGAGGTCATCCTGGGCGATCTGCCGGTCCCGGTTGTAGTCGAGCAGGACTTCCGCGAGATACTCCGCCCGCTGGCGGCTCTCGGTGGTGAGCAAGAGGAAGGCGACCCGCGGATCGCCGACGCGGTTGGCGGCGTTCAGCTTGGGAGCAACGATGTAGCTGACCTCACCCGCGGTGAGCCGGGCTGGATCGAGCCCGACCTTCTCGATCAAGGTCCGCAGCCCGAGCCGCCCGCCGCCAGCGGCCAGGAGCTCCAATCCGCGGGCGACGAGGGCCTTATTCTCCGCCTGCCCGTCCGCCACGAGCGGGACGAGGTCGGCCACCGTCCCGAGCATCACCAGGTCGAGGAAGCCCTCGGCCTCCTGGGCCGTCAGGCCGAGCCGCTCATAGAGGCCGCGGAGGAGTTGGTAGGCCACCCCGACCCCGGCGAGGGTCCGGTTGGGATAGCCCTGATCCGCTCGGGGATTGAGGAAGGCAGCCGCCTGCAGGAGCCGCTTCAAAGGCTGGTGATGGTCGGTGACGATGACATTCACGCCGGCAGCCTCGAGCTCGGAGATGAGGTCCGGATCGGAGGTCCCGCAGTCGATCGTCACCAGGAGCCTGAAGCCCTCTCGGATCAAGCGGGCCACGACCTCGTGGTTGAGCCCGTGGCCTCGCTCGCGATCCTCCAGCTCGACCTTCAGCCCTTGGAAGCCTACCTTGCGGAGACCGAGGTAGAGGAGGGCCGTCCCGGTAAGCCCATCGACATCGAAGTCCCCGTGGAGGAAGACCGGCTCGCCCTTCTCTTTGGCGAGGAGGAGCCTCTCCACAGCCTTCTCCATCTCCGCAAAAGCCCAGGGAGAACTGACCTTCGATTCCAGCTCAAGGCCTTTCCTCCTGAGGAGGACCCTCGCTAAGGCCGGGGAGCAGCCGAGCTTCTGGGCGAGTAGGGGGGCCTCCTCCGGCTCGGCGGGCGGGAGCTGCCACCTCCGGGATGTGAAGAGCGAACGGAGCTCCATCCAGAAGATCGAGCCATCAGTCAGCGGGCACGGACGCGGGCCTTGGCCCGGAGGGCCTCGGCCTTGAGGGACCAGTAGTAGACGATCGGGTTGGCGATGTAAATCGTGGAGTAGGTCCCGGAGATCAGCCCGATGGTCATGGCCAGACAGAAGGGGCGGAGGACCGAGCCGCCGAAGAAGAGGGCCACCAGGACCGGGATGATCGTGGTCAGAGAGGTCTGGATCGTCCGTGAGAAGGTCTGGTTGGTGCTCTTGTTGATCAGCTCATAGTAATCGGCCTTCCTCTTCCTCGCCCCCATGTTCTCCCGGACCCGGTCGAAGATGATGATCGTGTCGTTGATGGAGTAGCCGATGATCGTGAGGAGGGCCGCGATCACCGAGAGGTTGACCTCGATCCGGAAGAGCGAGAAGATCCCGAGCGGAATTATCGTGTCGTGGACCAAGGCCAGGATGCCCCCAACGGCATAGCGGAGCTGGAATCGCCAGGAGATGTAGACTAGCATCACGACCAAGGAGACGAGGATCGCCTGCCAGGCCTTCCGGGTGATCTCCCGGCTCACCTGGCCGCTCACCATCTCCCGCTCTTTCACCTCGATCCCGGGGAAGCGCGCCTCCAGGGCCTTGATCACCATGTCGACCTCGTCCTCCTCGAAGGCCATGAAGGTGATCGTCTTGATGAACTGCCCCTGGCGGCGGAGGTCGGGGAAGTCCTGGACCACGGACTTGGTGAGGTCCACCCCGGGGATCGTGATCCCTCCCAGGGCGCTCCGGACCTCCGCGGTGGAGATATCCTCAGGGAACTGGACCCGGAGCCTCGTCCCCCCGGTGAAGTCCAGCCCCGGCCTTAAAGGCGGATGGTGGATGACGAGTGAGACGATCGAGAGAAAGACGAGCACCGAGGAGAGGGTGATGAAGAGCTTGCGATACTTGAGGAAATCGATGTTATACTCTCGCCCCGCTGCCAAGTCTGTTCACCTTCCTCGTCCACTTCGACTTGATCCGCGCGACCTTGTTCCGGTGGAATGGCCCCTTCGCTGCAGCACGGTCGGCCACCTGCATCAACTTCGGCAGGAGGGCCTGGACCTTCTCCTTCTCTCCTAAAGCCAGATAGCCCTCGAGCTCCTTGAGCACCCGCTTGAGGGCCAGCACCCGCCGGCGGTTCCTCGCCCGCCGCCGCTCGCTCCTCCTTAGCTGCTTCTCCGCGGACTTGATGTTGGGAATCCTGGATCACCTCCGTATCTCACACGATCATTCCATCACGGCACAGGATTGGTTGATGATAACAAAACTCCCCAACCGCCGTCAAGCAAGGAACGAGCTCGGAGGCTCAGGCCGGCCCGAGCTTGAAAAAGCCCCCCGCTTTTGGCAGGGTAATGAGAAGGGAGGTCGGGTGAGATGGGCTTCACGATCGAGGTGAGGAAGAGAGGGAAGTATGAGGAGTTCCACTTCTCGGATCTCCTCGGGGATGCGAGGGCGGTCCACCATGAGTGCTACGAGGGGAAGGCTGAGGTGGTGAAGGGCTTGACCCCGCGTGGCTGGATCGTCCGCTGCCTGAGGTGCGGCCAGGAGGCGGCCCTAGAGGTCGGCGAGAAGGAGGCACTAGACCTCGTCCAGACGGCCATAGACGGGAAGGAGAGACAGCTCGCGAAGCAGGACGAGCAAGGGATAGACATCTGGGTGGTCCAGCGGGGGAGGATATGAACAGGATCAAAGCGGAGGCGGAGCTCGAGTTCATTAAAGGGCTGGATGGGCTCCTGGAGGGGCATAGCGATGTCCGTGAGAACCCCTCCCGCGCGGAGCTGATCCAGGAGGCGGTCGAGAGGCGCGAGGCGCTCGTGAGCAAGAGCGGGGCCCTGGCGAGCTGGACCCCGCTGGAATCGACCGGCCGCTCACCGAAAGATACGATGATCGTGAGGCACGAGCCGAGCGCGGGCGAGATCGACTGGAGCTCGCCGAATAACCTCCCCTTGAGCGAGGAGACCTTCGCCTTGATCCTCGAGGATGCCCTGGCCGCGCTCAGGGCCAAGCCGAGGCTCTACCTCACTGAGCGGGTCGTGGGGGCCGATGTGACCTATGCCCTCCCGGTGAGGACGGTCACCGACCGGGCACTTACGGCGCTCTTCACTGACAACATGTTCCGGCCGGTCCCGCAAGACTTGGATAGGAGCATCTTCGCCAAGAGGCCTCTCACCCTCCTGGCCCTCCCCCACGATAAGCTCGATCCCGAGAGGTATAAGGGTCGGCTGCGGACCGATCCTTCTACGGGGAAGACCTCGACGATGGCCATCGTCATGGACTTCGATCGCCGGATCGGGATCGTCTTCGGCTCGGCCTACTGCGGGTCCGTCAAGAAGCTGGTCTTCACCATGATGAATTACCTCCTCCCCCCGGAGGGGATCTTGCCACTTCATTGCGCGGCCAATGAGGGGCCTCAAGGGGATGTGGCCCTCTTCTTGGGCCTCTCCGGGACGGGGAAGACGAGCCTCTCCGCCGATCCTCAAAGGGCTCTACTCGGGGACGATGAGCACGGCTGGGGAGAGAGGGGGATCGCGAACTTCGAGAGCGGCTGCTATGCCAAGCTGATCGACCTCGACCCGAAGAAGGAGCCGGAGATCTATAACGCCATCATGCACAAGGCCGACTACCTCGAGCATGGGGCGATCGTGGAGAACGCCATGATCTACCCTGATGGGGAGTTCGACTTCCACGATAGCCGGCTCACCCCCAACTCGAGGGGCTCCTACCCTTTGACCTTCTTGAAGAACATCAAGCCCTCAGGGATGGGCAGCCATCCCCGGACGATCATCTTCCTCACCGCCGACGCGAACGGGGTCCTCCCCCCGATCGCCCGCCTCGAGCGGGACCAGGCGATGCTCTGGTTCCTCATGGGCTATACAAGCAAGCTCGCGGGGACCGAGACCGGGGTGATCGAGCCGCAGTCGACCTTCTCCAGGTTCTTCGGGGAGCCGTTCATGCCCCGCAAGCCCGGAGTCTACGCCGGGATGCTCGGGGAGAAGCTGGAGGAGCATGGGACGAAGGTCTATTTGGTCAACACCGGCTGGAGCGGCGGACCATACGGTGTGGGGAGGAGGATCGATATCCGCCTCACTCGGGCGATGGTCCGCGCGGCCCTGAACGGCGAGCTAGACGATGCGGACTACGAGGAGGACCGGCTCTTCCACCTCTGGGTCCCCCGAAGCTGCCCCGGCGTCCCCAAGGAGATCCTCAATCCGCGAAGCACTTGGCAAGATAAGGGGGAATACGACCGCCGGGCCGCCAAGCTGGCCTCAGAGTTCGCGGCCCACTTCGACAAAGCCTACGGGGACAAGGGGCTCGATCCCAAGGTCAAGGCCCAGTGCCCGGGGAAATGACGACCTGCCCGTTGATGATCTCATAGTTAGTGATCTCATTCCCTCGGCTGTCGGCCAGGAGATCGATCGAGGTGATCAAAAGCGGCGAGCTGGACCCTGGAGGGCCGAAGGCCTCGAGCTCGATCTGAACGATCCCATCCTCCCCGCTGCCCCCGCCGGGATAGGCCGCGAGGAAGACGGCCTCTCCCTTTGCGTTGTCAACCTGGCTGGCGAAGACCTGAAAGCCGTTAAGCCCCGCGATCTCCTTCACCCGGACCACCCGCGGATTGAAGGTGAACCGCCCTTTGGGCCCGACCTGGAGGCCCTGGAGATCGCCCAGGCCGCGCACACAAATGACAGTATGGCCGCTCGCTCCGGACGCGAGGCTGAGGCTCCCTACGACCACGCTCGGGCCGTAGGCCACCCCGGCGACGCAGGAGCTGAGGAGCCCGGCCAGAAGGGCCAACAGGAGCCCGCTCAGGATCGCCTCGCTCGCCCTCATTTCAATACCACCAGCCTCTTCACCCCGCTCTGGACCATTTCATCCCTGCCGAAGCCGCGGACGGCGATGGTGTAGAGATAGATCCCATTGGCCACAGGCCGGCCCTGGCCCTCCATTAGGTTCCATTCGAAGGTCTCGCCCGCGATCCAGCCGGAGGAGAAGACCTCTCGGCCGGAGAGGTCGTAGATCTGCACCTTGATATCCTTTATCCCTTGGCCCATAACAGTGAACCTCACTTCCCCGCCCCTCACCGGATTGGGGAGGCTCAAGGCCCGTTCGACCCGTAGTGGCAGTGGCCGGCCGATCATCAGCCGAGTTTGGACAGCCTTGGCCTTAAGCTCGTCCCCTTCGGCATCGAGGGCCATATCCGGAAGGAGTGTAATTATCGTGCTCTCGCCTCCCTGCCCGACGGCCTTGACCTCCAGCTCAACGACCTCGTGGCGCGCCTCGCTCCCACTGGGCCCCTCCATGGCGATGGCCATGAACTTCGCCCGGCCCAGCTCGTTATCGATCTCCTGAGCCAGCACTTGGAATGGCGGGACCCCGCGGATCGCCTCGATCTGGACCACTTTGGGGTCGAAGGAGAGGCCCCCTTCTGGCCCGACCTGGAGGCCCTCAAGAATCGTGGATGAGAAGATCTCGATGGTGGCCCTCCCGCCGGGGATGAGCTGCCGATCGGCAATGTGGAGCTGAACCTCCTTTACCCCCTGGGGCCTTGATCGAGCCGCCATCCTCAAGCTCAAGCCCTTTCCCTCCCCGGACAAGCCGCCGCAGGTGAAGATGCCCTCATCCTTAATTCCCAGGGCGACCTCGGCAATCCTCACCACATCGCGGACATCGATGATCTCGCACGGCTGGACCACATCGGCAGCCTCGGCTTGCGCTAGGGTCGGGGCGAGCAAGCCGAGGGCGAACTTGGCAGCGAGGATCGCATCTTGCAGGTCTATCTTGCCATCGCCGTTAGGATCGCCTTCCCCCTCCTTGGCGGTGATCACTACCTGATCCGAATCCGTCCCTCCGCGACCATCGTCCACGGTAAGTTCTAAGATGTAATCTCCGACTACATCGGCCATGAAGGTGGGATTGACGATGTTGGGATCCGAAAGCGCCGCCGCGCTCCCCGCGGGCTTGGAGATGAAGGCCCAATTATAACTTAGCGGATCGCCGTCGGGATCGCCCGAGCCGGAGCCGTCGAGCTGGACTGCAGTCCCGACAATTACGGCCCGATCCGGGCCGGCCTCGGCAATGGGATTGTCATTGACCTCATGGATCGTGATGTTGACCGTGGCCGTGTTGCTCTCCAGCTTACCATCGCTCACTCTGAAGGTGAAGGAATCGTTGCCATAGAAATTCCCATCGGGGGCATAGCGGATGATCGGGCTTAAGAACTGTGCAGTGCCATGGGGCGGATCGCTCAAGAATGAGCCCGTTAAGGGATCGCGATCGGGATCGGTGCACTCTGGGGCCAAGTCGATCTCTACAGGTGTGTCCTCATTTGTGGTCACATTGATGTCTTTGCAGCTTGGGGGCTTGTTGAACGGGGAGTTTGGGGCCTTGGGCGTCCCATTGATTGGTTTGCCATCGGCATCCAGCCCATTGCGATCGATCCCATCATTAGTGACCCAATTTTCATCGGAGTCCGGCGCGAGGGGCTCGAGCCGCTCCATCGTGG
>JBBIJD010000074.1:0-8264 GCA_037446135.1 Candidatus Fraserbacteria bacterium | reverse complement strand
GGAACTTCCGGACATAGTCCCGAGCCTCGGCGACCAGCTTGTGCATCTTCCAGTTCGCGACCACGATCGGTCTTCGCATCTTCATCACCGGGCAAAGATTCTACTCCCCTGGTCGGGCTGTGCCAAACTGACTATGCCCTTGCTTCCCCCGCCAAAGCCCTCTATCCTTAAGAGGATGCTCATCGAGGAGTCGGACATCCTGGTGATCGGGGCCGGCCATGCCGGGTGCGAGGCCGCCCTCGCCGCGGCGAGGATGGGCTTTTCCACTACGCTGGTGACGCTCAACCTGAGCGAGGTGGCCCGAGCCCCCTGTAATCCCGCGATCGGCGGGCCGGGGAAGAGCCAATTGGTCAGAGAGATCGATGCCCTCGGGGGAGAGATGGCCAGGAACACCGACCGGACGATGATCAATGTCCGGCGGCTCAACACCGGGAAGGGGCCGGCGATGCAGGTCATCCGGGCCCAGATCGATAAGGACCTCTACAAGCTGGAGATGAAGCGGGCCCTCGAACGGGAGAGGAACCTCCGGCTCGTCGAGGGCCTGGTAGAGGAGCTCACCCACTCCAGCGGAAAGATCACGGGCGCGCTCGTCCGCGAGGGGGTCCATTTCAAGGCCAGGGCGGTCGTCGTGACCACCGGGACCTTCCTCAACGGGAGGGTCTACATCGGCGAGCGGGTCTATCCCGCCGGGAGATCGGGCGAACCTCCGGCAGCGGGCCTCTCTGAATCTTTGAGGAAGCTCGGCCTGGAGCTTGGGAGGCTCAATACCGGGACGACGCCCAGGCTGAATAAGCATACCATCGATACTAGCGTCCTCGAGCGGCAGGATACCGCGGACGAGCCGCTCGCCTTCTCTTATGCCTCCGAGCCGCGGGTCCTTCCCAAGGATCTGCCGGTCCATATCACTCGGACGACGGAGGAGACCCATCGGATCATCCGGGAGAACCTCCATCGCAATCCGGGGAAGAATGGGATGCTCGGCGGGGTCGGGCCGCGCTACTGCCCCTCGATCGAGACTAAGGTGATTAGATTCCCAGAGCGCTCGAGCCATAAGGTCTTCCTCGAGCCGGAAGGTCGGTTCACCGAGGAAGTATATATGCAAGGATTCAACACCTCCTCCCCGCCGGAGGTCCAAGAGGCGATGGTTCGCTCCCTCCCAGGCCTGGAGGGGGTCAAGATCGAGCGCTATGGCTACGACATCGACTACGACTTCGTCTTCCCCACCCAACTCAAGCCCTCGCTGGAGACCAAGGCCGTCGAGGGGCTCTTCCTGGCCGGGCAGATCAACGGGACGACCGGCTATGAGGAGGCCGCGGCCCAGGGGCTTCTGGCCGGGATCAACGCTGCGCGCTACCTCCAAGGGAAGGAGCCGATCATCCTCCAGAGGTCCGAGGCCTTCATTGGGGTCCTGATCGACGACCTCGTGACCAAAGGGACAGAAGAACCTTACAGGATGCTCACCTCCCGTGCGGAGTATCGGCTGCTCCTGCGAGAGGGGAACGCCGACTTAAGGCTGATGGCCCTCGGCCATGAGCTGGGCCTGATCCCAAAGGAGCAGTATGAGCGGATGCGCGAGCGCCAAAAGCTGATCAAAATGGAGCTCGACCGGCTCCGGCGGACCTGGGTCAAGCTCGATGGGGGGCTCCCCTTCGTCGTCAGGGAGGACTCTCAGAGCCAGAGCCTCTACCAACTCCTCAAGCGGCCGGACTTAAGTTATAAGGATTTGGCGGCGCTCGACCTGGAGAGGCCCGTCCTGCCCGAGGATGTGATCGAGGAGGTCGAGATCGAAACGAAGTATGAGGGCTATATCACGCGTCAGCTCGCCCAAGTCGAGCGGCTCAAGCGGCTCGAGGATAAGAAGATCCCAGAAGAGCTCGATTATGCCGAGGTGAGGGGCCTCTCCTCTGAGGGGCGGGAGAAGCTCACCAAGGTGAGGCCACGCACTTTGGGCCAGGCCGCCCGAATCCCAGGGGTCTCCCAAGCCGACCTCTCGCTCTTGATGATCTATCTCAAGGCCAGGCTGCGGGGCGGGGTCGAGAGGACAGGTGGCGGGGAGCGATCCTCCGGAGCGGTCCTGGAAGCAAGAGGTGGAAGATGAAGCGGTATCTCTGGTTGGCGGCGCTCGGGGTGATGCTCGTCCTATTGGTCATCTTCGGAGCTAGGACTTTGCGGGTCTCTCAGCCCCAGACTCAGACCCAAGTGAGCGGCGGGGGCGAAAGTGGGGGCGAAGAGCTGATCACCGGCCTTGCGGTGCCAGAGTCGGTGGCCATCGGGCCGGATGGGAAGTATTATGTCTCTTGCCTCGGCCGACCGGGCGAGCGGGGGGACGGCTCGATCAAGCTCATCGGGGATGGGGCCATAAGAGAGCTCGTGAGTGGGCTCGATGACCCGAAAGGGCTCGCTATCTATGGCGATGCACTCTATGTTCCAGATATCGACAAGATCTGGCGGGTCTCCTTCAGCGGCCAAAAGGAGCTATTCCTCGGGCCCGAGGCCTTCCCCAAAAGGCCGGCCTTCCTCAACGATGTGGCCTTCAAGCCCGCCTCCGATCGAATGTATATTTCCGACACCCAACTCGGGCTCATCTACACGGTTCGGGCCTGCCTCTGCGGGGGAGTCCAGATCTTCTCCCAACGGGCAGGCTTCCCCGAATTGCAAGGGCCGAACGGGCTGGCCTTCGACCGCGAGGGGAACCTCCTCGTGATCGACTTCTCCACTGGGAAGCTCCTGCGGCTCAAGGCGGACGGCTCCTCAGGGGAGGTCATCGGCGAGGGCTTCGGCGGAGGGGACGGGCTGGCCTTCGATGGCGCGGGGAACCTCTACATCAGCGACTACCGTGGCGGCAAGATCTTCAAGCTCCCCCCGGATGGTGCGAGCACGACCTTCGCTCAGGGCCTGAAGGCCCCGGCAGATATCGCGGTAGACCCTGGCCGGAACCTATTACTCGTCCCGGAGTTCGAGGCCGACCGGTTGAGGCTCCTCCCGCTCAGTCAGCCCTAGCTTAGCTTCGGCCTCGGCGATTGAGCGGCAATACAGGATCGCTCCTGTCGGTCCACCCCTGCAGGATCGGTCCTGGCGCTCCACCGCTCCGCGGTCCTCCTTGCGAGGTCCTCCTTTGCGAGGCGACGATCCCGCCGAGGATCGCCGCCGCGCCGAGGAGCTGTAAGCTCGCTAGCCGCTCCCCGAGCAGTAAGTAGCCGAAGAGGCCAGCGAAGACCGGCTCGGCGGAGAAGATGATGGCCGCTTCGGTCGCTGTCGAGAGGGGCTGGAACCTGTTCTGGATGAAGAAGGCCAGGGCGGTCGCCAGGAAGCCAGTGATCAAGATTGCCTCCCAGCCCTTCGGGGAGATCGCCAGTGTCGGCCGCTCGAGGAGGAACGCCCCGGCCAAGCTCAGCAGGAAGACGACCCCGATCTGGATGACTAGGATCCCCGGGTAATTTGAGGGATTGACGAACCGCCCGATGGAGATGACCTGGAGGGCGAAGGAGAGGGCGCAAAAGAGGGTCAGAAGATCCCCGAGATTGAGCCTGAGCCCTGTCTCTGTAGCTTCGCCCTGGCCGAAGAGGATCAATCCCAGGCCGAGGGCCGCGAGCCCGGCCCCCAGCCAGCCCCGAGCGGGGATAGGCTCCCCGAAGGCGAGTGCCGAGAGCAACGGGACCAAGACCACCGATAGGCCGGTGATGAAGCCGCTCTTCGTGGCGGTGGTATAGAGCAATCCCCAGGTCTGGAAGGAGTAGCCAGCGAAGAGGCTCAGCCCGATCCATAGGCCGGCACGGAGGGTCTCCCGGCTCAGGCGGAGCCTCCCCCAGAAGAGGATCAATAGGGCGACGAGAGCGAGGACGAACCTCAGGGCGAGAAAGGTGAGCGGGCCGAGCTCGCTCGCCCCTTCTTTCACCAGGACGAAGGTCCAGCCCCAGATGACGGTGGCTGCCAGGAGCGCCACCTGGGGCCAGTAGCTCTTGAGGTTCGGGCCCATCCCTGTCGCATCGTAGCGCCGGCCGCTCCTCTTGTCCAGCTCGCTCACTTGGGGTATAATCCTCATCGAGATCCCGATAAGGGCAAACCCGCCGAGAGGCGGGGGCGCAAAGCCACGGGCCCTAACACTGGCTGATTGGGGAAGGAGGTGAAGGGCAGCCGGGCTGCCGAAGGGCGAGGAAGGGACGCATCCCGATAAGGGCAAACCCATCGCAAGGTGGGGGCGCAAAGCTACGGGTCCCCCAGGGATGGCCGAGCTGCCGAAAGATGCTTCAAAATGGCCCCGCTCGCTGCTCGTTCAAGCGAGTCGCCTTATTTTTATTCTCCCTCCTCTTGCTCTTGGGAGCCTCTATCGCCCTAGGTGGGGGCACTAATCGGCCCCAGATCACGGGGCTCCGCTTCCCCGTAGACCTTCCTATCGCGGGTGGCGCGACGGGCCGGCTCCAATTCCAGGACCCCGATGGCGATGTAACCGCCGCTCTCCTCGCTGTCGTCGATGGCCGGTTTTACAATACCTCCTTGGAGGTTCCCCAGGGGGAGACGGCTGGGTTGGTCACCTTCTCCATCACCTGCACCACATTCGCCCAGCAGGTCACCCTCCAGGCGAGGCTCTACGATCGGGCGGGGAACGCCAGCGAGCCCCGGCTCTTCTCCTTCACCTGCGGCAAGCCGCAACAGTATAACTATGACCGAGAGCAAGCGACCCCTAGGCCGGTCACTACCAGGGCGATCTTGAACTTCTTCATCATCAAAGACGGGGTCACTACCCTGGCCGAAGGAGCGAGCTTCCAGTCCGGGTCGCCGCTCGGGGAGCCCGATCCGTTCGTGAGGAGGGCGATTGCCGAGGCCCTCATCCCCGGCTTGGAGGGGATTTGGGACCAATGCGGCCTGGGCTTCGAGCTGGGACTGGTCAAGGTCCTCGACCCCGAGCGACTCCAGCTCAGCGGGTGGACACTGGCCGCTCGCCTCTTCACTTCCCAAGGGAGGGAAAGGGTGATCCGCGCCGAAGCCGAGACAAGCGGTCTCCTAGGCCAGACCTTGCAAGCTTTAGCCCCTCTGGTCCAGGGCCACCAGCCGGGGGCGTCGCTCTCCAGTCGGCTCAATGTCTTCATCGTCGGTGTGAGGGTCTTGGCCGAATGGCAGGGCGAGTTGCGGGATGTCGAGGGCTTCTCCAGCGCCGATGGGATCGAGTATGCCCTCGTGCGGTGGGGAGCAATCTCCTTCGATGAGCCGAGCCAGACCTTCCTCCGCCCTAAGCAGGTCACCGCCACCCTAGCTCACGAGCTAGGCCATCTCCTGGGATTAAAGCACCCCGATCAGGATAGCCTCCCGGGGACCGAGAGCGATGAATCCAACCTGATGTGGGGCTCAGGGGTGACGCCGAGCCCGCGGGCCGGGCTCCTCCCGGCTCAGTGTCGGGTAGCATTGGCCAACCTCACGAGGGCGAGTCCTTCGAGTCCGAGCTCGCCACAAGGGCCTCACCCACGGGTGGAGTTCGAGTGCCCGAAGGAGGGGGCCACCCTGAGCGGGGAGGTCGCGCTCTCCGTCCGGGGCGAGGGCTTCCCAGACCTGGAACGGACTGGGCTGGCGAGGTTCGAGTTCTCCCGCGACGGGCGCTACTTCGAGCCGATCGGAACCGATAGCGAAGGCTCAGACGGGTTCAGCACGACCTGGAGGACGACCGCCTTAGCCAGTGGTGCCTACCTCCTCCGCGCGGTCCTCGTCGACGGCCGGGGAAAGAGCGCCTCCGCCGAGCTCTGGGTCAAGGTTGCAAACTGAACCACACTAGCCTCACGGCGCTTTTGACAGGGGAGCAAGTCTATGTTATAATCAGCCAAATTCGGGCAGCTCACCTCCGGAGGGGGGTGATAGTCTTCATCAGGAGTGAAAAAGGCGAACCTATCGCAAGATAGGGGCGCAAAGCTACGGGTCCCACCGGGATAGCCGGGCTGCCACTCCTAATGGCTCATGTTGCTCGAGACCATTAGGAGGTTTTTATGTTCAAGAAGGTGCTCTTAGGGCTCCTCCTCCTTCTTTTCCTTATAAACCTGCAGCTCAACCCTTATCTTGTCCCGCCAGCGGCGGTCAGCCAGCCCGAGCGGGCGACGCTCATCGGAGATTACGGCGATGCCCCGGAGGGGGTCCATGCCGGCTATAGCGGCTACTTCCAGGAGGTCTTGGCGGGCTTCCCCTCAGTCTATGATGAGAGCGAGGCACGGTATTTCATCGTCCACCGGCTCCCGCGAGAGCGGGTCTTCCTCGGAGATAGCGCTCAGGGGGACACAGCGACCGATGAGGTCGACGCACGGGTGGTGGACTGGGACCTTGACGACGGCGTCCTGCCGATCTACTTCCTCCCCTGCACTCAACAGGTCCTCGAGGTCGAGATCACCGTCCCCGAGGAGGCCCCTGCTGGGCCGATCTACCTCAATGCCCTCTTCGACTGGAACCACGACGGCCATTGGGCGGGCTACGATCGCTGCCCACCGTCGAACAATTTCCCCGAGGGGAAGGCCCCAGAATGGGCTATCCAAAACCTCAGACTGGATCTGCCGCCTTACAGCATCGGTCCGGGGTTCCACGGCACGATCAAGACCTCGCCTATTCTGCCGGGCGAGAGCCCTGGCGAGCTCTGGATGCGAGTGACAGTCACAGTCGACCCGGTCGATGAGGGGAGATTTGTGCCGGTGAGCCGAGGCGGCCAGGGCTGGGACGGGCGCGGGGACTTCCTCTACGGCGAGACTGAGGATTACTACACCTACATCTTCGGCTTCTGCCCCCAGGAACTCCCGCCATGGCCCGCGGGGCCTGAGGTCCGTCCCCCGGACTGGAACCCGACCCCGCCCGATCTAGACCCTCCGCCGGAGGAAGAGACCCCAGAGGAGGTCTGCGACGGCGCGGACAATGATGGCGACGGGCTGATAGATGAGGGCCTCCCCGATGCCGATGGGGACGGGGTCTGTGATGGGCTCGACATCTGCTCCGGAGGGGACGATACCATCGACACTGACGGCGACTTTATCCCCGACGATTGCGATAATTGCTCCCTTGTAGTGAACATTGATCAGGCCGACCCCGACCGCGATGGGCTCGGCAATCCTTGTGATGACTGTCCATATATCTATAATCCCGACCAGACTGACTCAGACCGGGATGGGATTGGCGATGCTTGCGAGACCGCACCTACGGAGATCTGCGATGGGCTAGATAATGACGGCGATGGGCTCGTTGATGAAGGCTTTACAGACAGCGATAGCGATGGCACGGCCAACTGCATCGATGGTTGCCCCAATGACACTGGTAAGACCGCGCCCGGCACCTGCGGCTGCGGCGTGCCTGACACTGACTCAGACAATGATGGTGCACCCGACTGCCATGATCAGTGCCCTAACGATATGAACAAAACCGAGCCCGGTGCCTGCGGCTGTGGCACGCCCGATACTGACTCTGACAGCGACGGAACCCTAGACTGTCACGATCAATGCCCCAACGATCCCCACAAGACTGAGCCCGGAGTTTGCGGTTGTGGCATAGCTGACACTGACACCGACCACGACGGCACTTCTGATTGCAATGATCAATGTCCCGCCGATGCAAACAAGACTGAGCCCGGAGTTTGCGGTTGTGGTGTGACCGATACTGACAGCGATAGCGATGGCACTCCTGACTGCCACGATCTGTGTCCCACTGATGCTAATAAGGCCGATCCGGGTAGCTGTGGTTGTGGAATAGCTGATACAGATTCGGACAGCGATGGCACGCCCGATTGTCACGATAGCTGTCCTGCTGATCCTAATAAGATAAATCCGGGGCAGTGTGGCTGTGGCGCAGTAGATGCGGATGCCGATGGAGATGGGACTCCGGACTGTCATGACAACTGCCCTACAGATCCAGCTAAGACCCAACCGGGGGTCTGTGGTTGCGGCATCGCTGACACCGACAGCGATCAGGACGGGACGGTTGATTGCCACGACAACTGCCCGAGCGATCCTGACAAGACCGATCCCGGTGTCTGTGGCTGCGGTGTAGCCGATACGGATACCGATGGTGATGGGACACCCGATTGCCACGACAGCTGCCTAACCGATGTCAACAAGGTTAACCCGGGCGCTTGCGGCTGCGGCATACCGGATACGGACTCTGATAGTGACGGGATAATGGACTGCCACGACGGCTGCCCCGCCGATCCAGGCAAGACCCAGCCTGGTATCTGCGGCTGTGGCGTCGCGGATGCCGATAGTGACGGCGATGGAGCATACGATTGCCACGACCTGTGCCCCACAGATCCT
>JBBIJD010000073.1:0-8404 GCA_037446135.1 Candidatus Fraserbacteria bacterium | reverse complement strand
CGACAGGCCGGGTAAGGCTTAAAGTAGCACTCGGTGATCCTCCACTTCCGGCCGAGTTCCACGGTTGTGGGAGGTGCACTTCCGATCGCTTTAAAGATCCCCCGCTCGCCCTCCAGGATGTCGTGGGAGCCTAAGATCCCCCTCTGGGCCAGTAAGGCAGCAAAGAGGCCCCGGCGGGCCTCGTGGCCGGAGGAGAGGTCCTTCTCATGGCCCCCGCTCAGGACATATTGAGCCCCGCCGAGCTGAATCGAGGCGGCCAGCCCCAATGCCCCTGCCAACTGCTCCTTACTCAGCCTGAGGAGCTTCCCCGCTGTGGCCGCGCCGGCCAGCGGGCCGAGCATCACGAAGTAAGGGAGCTTGACCGAGGCCGGCTCGACCTCGGAGAAGAGGGCATAGGCCAGCTCGATGTAGATCTCATAACCGACGGCGAGAGCTGTCAGGAGCTCTTTCCCGGAAGCCCCTACGCGCTCAGCCGCGGCAAGGGCTACCGGGACTAAGCGATCATTGATGTGCCCGCCCATGAAGTGCCCATCGCTATAGTCGAGGAAGTTGGCGAGGACACCGTTCACGAACGCCGCCTCGGGGGAGGGGAGCCTCGCTCCCACGCCCAAGATGGTCGCCTCCTCCTTGCCTCCCATCTCTAAAGTGAGGCCGATCAAGCTCGTGATGAGCGGATGGCCTGTACTGTAGGCTCCTAGGGCAATGCCGAGCCCATCGAGGAGGTGGAGCTTAACGGCGGCGATGACCTCCTGGGGGAGGTCGGCAAACTCCGTCCCGACGACATACTCCGCGAGCAGATGGGTATAGCCACCCTTCAAGCCGCCCTCCTTTAGCCTATCACTTCCTCGATGATCCGCAGGGCGTTCCCTCCCACGATCTTCGCAATCTCCTCGTCGGAGTAGCCCCGGGCGACCAGCCCGCGGACGATGTTCCGCCACTCGAGCGGCGACTCGATTCCCCACATGTAATCGGCCGCGAGGACGATCCCCGACCGCTCTAGGTCCACCGACTTGGATTTAGCCATCTCTCGGTGGTGGGCTACCTGATCGCCGAAGATGTTGTCCAAGCCGATGGCGACATGCTCGACGCCCACCAGCTTGACCACATAAGCGATGTGATTGAGCATATCCTCGATCCCCTGCTTCGGGCTGCTCGAGAGCTGGTTGGGGATCGCGGAGATCCCAATCAATCCACCCTTATCGGCCAGGGCCTTGATCTCCTCGTCGGTCTTGAGCCGCTTGCAGGGGGGGTTCAAGGCCCGTGCGCCCGAATGGTTGATGACCACGGGATCTTTAGAAAACTTGATCGCCTCGAGGGTCGTCTGCCTCCCGCAATGGGAGAGGTCGATCAGGATGCCGATATCGTTCAACCGCTCGATCAGCTCAATCCCTAGGTAGCTCAGGCCGCTATCAGTCCGCTCGGCACACCCATCGCCCACATAATTCCTTGTATTAAAGGTCAGGAGCATCATCCGCACGCCTAAGCCGTAGGCGAGCTCGACCCGCTCCAGTTTGCGCCCGATCGACTGCGGCTCGAGTTGATACATGAAGGCCTGCTTGCCTTCCCGCTTGGCCTCTCGGATCTCCTCAGCCCGGGTCGCTGAGATCAGTCCCGGGTGCCGATCGACGATGCTCCGATATCTGCCGAGCAGTTCCATCGACTCCGCGAAGTCTTCGGAGAGGGCAGGGACGGCCTCGAAGCAGCAGGTGATCCCGGACTGGCGGACCAGTTCGTAATCGAAGGAGAAATGGATCGACCCGAACATGTGGGTGTGCAGGTCCACGGTGATTAGCTCGTTGAACAACCGCTCAGCTCGCTCGCTCTCCTCCGGACCGAGCTTGATGAACCGCTCCTCTAAGGGGAGTTTGAGATACTCTTCGCGCGAAAGCACCGATTCCTCCTTTCCTTTAGCCTACAACTTCGCGGATCACCCGGAGAGCATTCCCGCCGATGATCTTCTCGATCTCCTCATCGGAGTAGCCGCGGGCGACTAAGCCGCGGGTGATGTTCGGCCATTCTTCAGGGCTCTCGATCCCCCACATATAAGGGGCGTTCAGCTCTTGCCCGATATATTCCAGCTTGAAGGTCGTCTCCGCCGCTTGCCGATGGTAAGCGACATGATCGCCGAAGACATTGTCCAGGCCGATAGCGACATGATCGACGCCGATGAGCTTGACGATATAATCGATGTGGTTCAGCATATCTTCGATTCCCTGCTCTGGGCTCCCGGAGAGCTGATTGGGGACTGCTGAGACGCCCACGATCCCCCCTTTGTCGGCGAGGGCCTTCAGCTCCTCATCGGTCTTCAGTCGCTTGCACTGGGGGTAGAGGGCCCGAGCCCCGGTATGGTTGCACATCACCGGGTCCTTCGAGGCCGCGATGGCATCGAGCGTCGTCTGAACTCCACAGTGGGAGAGATCGATCAGCATCCCGAGCTCGTTCATGCATTCGATCATCTCGTAGCCGAAGTAGCTCAAACCGCTGTCGGTCCGCTCACCGCAGCCGTCCCCGACGAAGTTCCTCGTGTTGAAAGTCAGAAGAGCCATCCTGACCCCGAGGCCGTAGGCAATCTCGATATTCTCCAAATGCCGGCCGAAGCTTTGTGGCTCCAACTGGAACATGATTGCCTGCCTCCCGGTCTCCTTGGCTGCGAGGAAATCGCGGGCGTAGAAAGCGGGCAGGAAGTCAGGGTGCTTCTGGACTTCTTTGATATATCGGCCGAGGAGTTCCATCGACGGCTCGAACTCCTCCTCGATGGCCGCCACGGCCTCGATGAAGCCATCGACTCCCGAGCGCTGGATCCGCGGAGTGTTGCCGATGAAATCCTCGATCAAAAGATGGGAATGCAAATCGATGACCAAGGCACTCTTGTGCAGTTCATCCGCCCTTTCTTCCTCCTCTTTCCCCAGCTTAATGAAGCGCTCCCTTAAAGGTAGCCTTAAATACTCTTCTCGTGGTATCATGCTTGTTCCTCCTTCTCTATGTCTTTACTTTGCTATCTCCGTATCCTCACCATCCGCGGATCGAGTGCGTCCCTCAAGCCATCCCCGAGCAGGTTGAACCCTAAAACAGTGAGAACAATGGCCAATCCGGGGAAGGTAGTGATATGTGGCGCCACCCGGAGATATAATCGCCCCCGGCTGAGCATAGTCCCCCACTCCGGCGTGGGGGGCTGGGCCCCAAGACCCAAGAAGCCTAAGGCCGCAGCGGAGAGGATGGCCGTAGCGACATTGAGCGTGGATTGAACGATGATTGGGGCGAGGGAGTTGGGGATGATATGCCTGGTGATGATGCGCAAATCACTGGCTCCGAGGGCTCTCGCGGCCTCAACGAACTCCTTCTCCCTGATGGATAAGATCAGCCCCCTGATCAGTCGGGCGTAGATGGGGAGCTGGGCGATCCCGACGGCGATCATAGCGTTGTAGAGCCCCGGACCCAAGATGCTCACTATGGCTATGGCCAAGAGTATCGCTGGGAATGCTAGCAATATATCGATGAACCGCATGATGACCAGATCGACCCAGCCACCCCAATATGCCCCGATAGCTCCTAAAGGGACGCCCCCGAGGAGTCCAATCCCTACAGAAACCACACCCAAAGTGAGAGAGAGCCTGCTGCCATGGATAATACGACTCAATATATCTCTTCCCAGCTCATCTGTTCCCAGGGGATGCCTCAGGGAAGGGGGCTGGGCGATCTCCCTCAGATTAGCTTTCATATAGTCGTGGGAGGCGATGAGGGGGGCAAAAAGCGCGATGGTGATGGTCAAGGAGACTATCGCAAAGCCGGCCTTCGCTGTCCTATTCCTCAAGAGGTTCCTAAAGATCCTACTCCTTAGCAGGACCCTCTCTGACTTCCTTTTAACCTCTTTATTGCTCTTCCAGATCACGCTAATTGCCTTTATTCTATTCATACCTTATGCGAGGGTCTATCGAGCCGTAGAGGAGGTCTACCCCAAGATTTACAAGAGAAAAGGCGGTAGCAAATACAAGTATCGCCCCTTGGATGACGGGATAATCCCTCGTAAATATGGAATCGACAAGGAACCTCCCCATCCCTGGCCAGCCGAAGACGCTCTCCACGAGCACCGCTCCTCCTAAGAGGTGGCCGAATTGGAGGCCGACGATGGTCACTACGGGGATGAGAGCATTCTTCAGGGCATGCTTATAGATGACGATCGTCTCCCGCAGCCCCTTGGCCCGCGCTGTCTTGACATAATCCTGCTGCAGGGCCTCAAGCATGCTCGATCTCGTCTGCCGCGCGATCACCCCCGCCGTCAGGAGCCCCAGGGTTATGCTGGGTAAGATGAGGTGTTTGATCGTCCCAGCCCCCGTGGCCGGGAACCAGTCGAGCTTGACGGCGAAGAGGAGGATGAGCATCAGCCCCAGCCAGAAGGCAGGGGTCGAGACCCCGAGCAAGGCGAGGACCATGGATATGTTATCGAAGATGGAATAAGGCTTGGCAGCAGAGATTATGCCGGCGAAGGCCCCGATGATGATGGCGATGAGAGTCCCTGTTATCGCTAGCTTCAATGTATTGGGGAACTTTGCCGCGATCTCCTTAGCTACAGGGGTATTCGAGGCGACGGAGTTCCCCAAGTCGCCGTGTAGAAGGTGATTCATGAAGACGAGGTATTGAGTGATGAGCGGCTTGTCGAGCCCCCACTGTCGTCGTAGAAGCTCAATGTCCTTTTTAGTGGCCCATTGGTCAGCCAGCAGCTCGGCCGGGTCTCCGGGGACGAGCCTCACCAAGAGGAAGACAAAGATCGAGACCCCAAAGAGCACGAAGAACATCAAGGTGATCCGATATACAATGTAGCGGGTCATAATCGTCCTGATCTTGCGAAATGAGGGGGCCTGCCCTTGAAGAGGGCAGGCCCCCTCACTTTACCTTAACTTTTACTCCGTCTCGAGCCAGGTGTTGCGGATGAGGACCTCATCGATTCGCTCGGTGACCGAGATCACGAAGTCGTGGACTTCCTTCCTCTTGGCATGGATCTGGGGCTCATAGTAGAGAGCGATCATCGGGGCATCTTCCATGATGATCTCTTGGGCTCGCTTCACGATCTTGCAGCGCTCCTCAGGATCGGTGGCAGCCCTTTGGGCCAATATCAGTTCCTCAAGCTCGGGGTTACTATAGAACATGTTGTTTAAACCCGGCGCCCAGGCCTCCTTACCGAAGGGTCCGATGCCGAGCTCGGGATCTAGGGTGGGCAGCCCCCAGCCGATGAAGAACATCTGGATCTCCGTCTCCTCCAGGGGCTTGCGGAGCATAGCGCTGTAGGCAGCCCACTCGAGCGGGACCACCTTGACCTTCACACCGACATCGGCGAGGTAGGACTGCACTGCCTCGACCACTTCCGTGTCCAGGAGATACCTTCCCGGGCCATAGTGCAATGTCACCTCAAACCCGTTGGGATAACCCGCCTCGGCCAAGAGGTCCCGGGCCTTCTTAGGGTTATACTCATAATACTTCACCGGGCTGTAGCAGAGAGCTGTAGGAGGCATCGGCGAGTCCATCGGCTTCGTGAGGCCCAGGAAGATGCTATCGATGATCGCCTGCTTGTCGACGGCGTAGTTTAAGGCCTGCCGGACACGCACATCCTTGAACGGCCCCCACTGCACATTCATCCCGACGAACATCCGCCGCTGCTGGGGTGGGGTGAGGACCTCGATCCCCAGCCTTGGATCACTCATATACCTTTGCGCGTCGCGCGGGGGCACATGGTAGGCCACATGGACCTCGCCGGCCTCGAGGGCCAAGAGCCGCGAGGCCGTCTCGGGGATCGGCTTCATAATGAGGGCATCAAGGTAGGGCCTCCCTCCCCAGTATTCCTCGTTCGCCTCGAGGCGCACCTCTTGTCCCTTGATGTGGTGGACGAACTTGAAGGGACCGGTCCCTATGGGGGCCGTGTAGTAATCCTTATTCCCCAGTTTCTGCACTTGAGCTGGGCTGTTCATGCACATCGGGGAGTAGGCCAGTTGAGCCGGCAGAGCGGCGAACGGCTCCTTGGTGATTATCTTGACGGTATACTCGTCCACCACCTCCGCTGACTCAATCATGACGAACGAGGACCGGGCCAGCGCCTTTGTCTCCGGGTTGATCATCCTCTCGATGTTGAACTTCACGGCCTCGGCGTTGAAAGGCGTCCCATCGTGGAATTTGACGCCTTCTCTGAGGTGGAAGGTCCAGACCCGAGGATCATCGGGGGATTGCTCCCAAGATGTGGCGAGGACAGGCCATACTTTTGGCTCCCCACCCGTGGGATTGATCTCGGTTAGCCCCTGGGTTACTAGGTGAATGATCCCAAGATTAGGGATCCCACTTGCGTAGACACAGTCAAAGATAGGGACATCTGTGCCCAGGGAGACGATCAGCGTCCCCCCACTTCGTGGTTGCTCGCCGTAGAGAGCCACAGCCACCATTAGGAACAGCATAATAGTGGCCATTCCCTTTGCCAATCCGCTCAAACTCCGCCCTCTCATGTTGTTATCCTCCTTTCTTGACTTTTTGGTTATAAATTCAATTCTCTCTCCTCTCACCTCCCTTCTGCAAGCTCAGTCTCCAGCCCTATCGCTTGGGTGGCTGGGGGGAGTTCCCACTCATAGCTCCGCTTCAGGAGCTTGAGCAGGACGGAGGTCTCGGCGTTTCTGATCCCTGGGATTCGCGGGAGCCCGTCCTTGAGGAAAGCCAGGAGGTCCTGATTGGAGGCGAAGATCGCCTCGACGATGATGTCATGGACGCCTGTAGCGTAGGCCACGACCCGGACACAGGACATCTCCACGAGCCGTGCCGCTGCCTCCTCCAGGCGGGTCAACTCCACATCCAAGTGGATCAGGGCGACCGTCCCCATCCCGACCTTGAAGGGGTCGGCTACCGCAGCGATCTTAATGAAGCCTTCATTTACCAGGCGGTCGATCCGCCGCCGGATCGTCCCCTCCGCTACTCCGAGCCGCCGGGCGATCTCGGTGTTGCTCATCCGCCCATCCTCCTGGAGGATGGTGATGATCTCGCGATCCAGCGCGTCGAGCGACCTGGACATCAGTCGATTCGCCTCCTTGCCGCGCAATTCGCAGGTAATGTTACCATATTTTGCGAATAATGTCAAGTGCAGGCCAAATTGCGGCGAAATTCGTAGGAAGCCGCGAGGGCTCAAGAGAGGCCGATAAATACGGACGAGGCACAGTTGCCTGGATCTCAATCCCGAATCTGTAGGGGCGCTCCTTAGAGCTCGATCACCCTGCCGGCTCCCACCTCGATGAAACCCTCTCCGTAAGCCTTGCGGAAGAGCTCGATCGCCAGCTCGCCGGAGCAGTGGCAGGGGGCGACCTTCTTCACCCCTGAACTCTTCAGCTCAGCGATCACTCTTGTGATCTCGGGCGCGGGGAGCTCACCGAGGTGGAGGCCCCCCAGGACCATCCGGACGGGCTCGCCTAGTTGGTCTCTCGCTGTCCGGACGATCTTGATGATCCCAGGGTGAGCACAGCCGGTGATCAAGACGAGCCCTATCCTGGTCCTGAGGACCAGGCTCTGCTCTGCGATCAGGCCCTGGAGTTCGCCGGTGGAGTAGAGGCCCTCCCGGAGCTCTTGCGGCCCTGCGACTTCGACCAGCTCTAAGCCGAAGCGGACTACCGCGTCCTTAATGTTCTGGGGGAAGGAGCGGCCTAGGTAGACCTTGGCCTGGGGGGCTTCCTTGAGGAGGCCGATGAGCCCGCCCATATGGTCGCAGTGGGCATGGGAGAGGAAGATCGTCATCTATCCCCAGCCGGTCGAGGTTGAACTTCTCCACCAGCCAGTCCGCGCCGGTGTCAAAGAGGACCCTCTCCTCGCTGAACTCCACCAGGCAGGAGAAGCCCCAACCCGTGCGGAGCCTGGAGTCATGCTCGCGATTATCGTAGATCACGGTGATCTTCAGGTCCGGCATCGCAACTCCTCTCTCGGAGATGTTTAGCGACGAGAGATTCTCAATGCAACACATCTGCACCTACATAATCTCGCAGCGGCTCGGGGATCAAGACGGAGCCATCTTCTTGCTGGTTATTCTCCAAGAGCGCGGCGAAGAGCCGTGAGGTCGCGACCCCTGAGCCGTTCAAGGTGTGGACGAACTCCGGCTTGGCTCCAGGCCCAGGCCGGTAGCGGATGTTCCCCCTTCTAGCCTGGAAGTCCTCGCAGTTGCTGCAAGAGGAGACCTCGTAATATCTCCCTTGGGAGGGGAGCCAGACCTCGAGGTCGATCGTCTTGGCTGCCTGCTGGGCCAGGTCGCAGGTCGGGAGCAGTGTCACGCGGTAGTGCAGGTCAAGCTCTCTCAGGATATCCTCGGCATCATCGACGAGTCTCTCCAGTGCAGTGTAGGACTCCTCGGGCCTGGTGAACCAGAAGAGCTCGACCTTATTGAACTGGTGGA
>JBBIJD010000072.1:0-8443 GCA_037446135.1 Candidatus Fraserbacteria bacterium | reverse complement strand
AGAAGGCTAGCTTAAGGAAGGCCTTCGGGGAGGCACTGGTCGAGCTCGGCGAGGAGGATGAGCAGGTCGTCGTCCTGACCGCCGACCTCGCCGGTTCGACGAATACAGATTTATTTGCCAAGAGGTTCCCCGAACGGTTCTTTAACCTCGGAATTACGGAAGCGAACATGATGGCCCTAGCCGCCGGCTTGGCCCTGTCCGGTAAGAAACCGTTCGTGAGCACCTTCGCCATCTTCGCCGCGGGGAAGCCTTGGGAGCAGGTCCGCCAGGCGATCGCCTACCAGTCGGCTCCGGTGAGGATCGTCGCCACTCATGCCGGGCTCACCGTGGGGGAGGACGGGGCCTCCCACCAGATGCTGGAGGACATCAATAACATGCGGGTCCTCCCGAACATGGATGTGATCGTCCCCGCCGACGCGGTGGAGACGAAGCAGGTGATCCATGCCCTGAAGGACCATGATGCCAACCCGGTCTATGTCCGGCTCGCGAGGGCACCCTTCCCTATCGTCTTCGATGATGATTATAGGTTTGAATTCGGGAAGGCCAAGGTCCTCCGCCAAGGCAAGGATGTGAGCCTCTTCGCCTGCGGGCTGATGGTCTACCAATCCTTGAAGGCCGCGGAGCTCCTGGCTCGGGAGGGTATCTCAGCCGAGGTGATCAACATCTCGACGATCAAGCCACTCGATCTCGAAACGGTTGTAAGCTCGGTCACCAAGACCGGTGCGGCGGTGACCGCCGAGGAACACCAGGTGGTCGGCGGCCTGGGGAGCGCAGTGGCTGAGGCCCTGGCCGAGCACTGTCCGGGGAGGCGTGGCGCGCCACGCGCCTCCCCGCTCGAGCGGGTGGGGGTCCGTGACCAGTTCGGCCAGTCGGGGAGCGCCGATGAATTAATAGAATATTACGGTCTCACCCCGGAGGGGATCGCCCAGGCGGCCATCAGGGCTTTGAAGCGGAAGGGGCGCTGATGGACATGGACAAGGAGATCGAAGCCCTGAAGAGGAAAGCCTACCAACTCCGCCGGGATGTGGTGGAGATGGTCTATAAGGCCCAATCGGGCCATCCCGGCGGGGCCCTGGGGATGGCCGATGTCCTGACTGTGCTGCACTATAAATTCATCCGAGCCGACCCGAGGAATCCGGCTTGGCCCGACCGGGACCGGTTCATCCTCTCCAACGGCCATACCTGCCCGATCCTCTACGCGATCTTGGCCGATAAGGGCTATTTCCCGAGGGAAGAGCTCTGGAGGCTAAGAAGGCTCGGGGCCCTCCTCCAGGGCCATCCCTCGACGGCCCACAAGATCCCGGGGGTCGAGTTCTCCAGCGGCTCGCTAGGGATCGGGTTATCATTCGCCTGCGGGATGGCTTTGGCGGGGAAGCTGGACAAGAGGGATTACCGGGTCTTCTGCTCGATCAGCGATGCGGAGTGCCAGGAGGGGCAGACCTGGGAGGCGGCCCTCACGGCCCATCACTACAAGCTCGACAACTTGATCGCGATCCTCGACCGGAATAATTGCCAGATCGACGGCCCGACTGAGCGGATCATGGCCCTCGAGCCCTTAGCGGAGAAGTGGCGGGCCTTCGGCTGGGAGACCTTCGAGATCGACGGCCATGACTACGAGCAGATCATCTCCGCCTTCGAGGCGGCCTTGAAAGTCCAGGGCAAACCGAAGATAATTATCTCTCACAACCTGCTCGGGAAAGGCGTCTCCTTCATGGAAGGGGACCACAGGTGGCACCATGGGGCCCCCTCTCCGGAGCAGTTCGAGCAGGCGATGAGGGAACTAGAAGCCTATGGAGGGTAATTTCCGACATGAAATTAGTCTATCTCTTTAGCGAGCTCGAAGAGGTCGAGAAAGCAGTCGGAGGCGATTGGGAAGAGGTCCGCGGCCTACTCGGGGGGAAGGGGGCCAACCTCGCGGAGATGACCCGTCTGGGGATCCCCGTCCCTCCGGGATTCACCATCACTACCAAGGCTTGTATCGCCTACCTCAAGGGCGGGGAGAAGCTCCCCCGCGGCCTGTGGAAGCAGGTCCAGGAGGCCCTCCGGGCCATCGAGGCTCAAACTGGGAAGAGGTTCGGCGAGCCTAAGAACCCCCTGCTCGTCTCCTGTCGGAGCGGGGCGAAGTTCTCTATGCCCGGGATGATGGATACAGTCCTCAATATCGGCCTCAACGATGAGACAGCCCAGGGGATGCTCGCGCTCACCGGCGACCCCAGGTTCGTCTATGACTCCTACAGGCGGTTGATCCAGATGTTCAGCTCGGTCGTGATGGGCGTCCCCGATGAACCCTTTGAGGAAGTCATCACGGAGTTCCGGGAGAGGCGGGGAGCGAAGACCGATTCCGAGCTGGGGGCTGAGGACTGGCAGGCGATCGTAGGGAAATTCAAGCAGATCGTGAAGGAGCATGCCGGGCGAGACTTTCCGCAAGACCCTCAAGAGCAACTCCGGCTGGCGATCGAGGCCGTCTTCAAGTCCTGGAACGGGAAAAGGGCCGTCGATTACCGGAATGCCACGGGGATCCCACATGACCTCGGGACGGCGGTCAACATCCAGACGATGGTCTTCGGGAACATGGGGCCCGACTCTGGGACAGGTGTAGCCACCACGAGGAATATCTCCACCGGGGAGAAGGTGATCGAGGGGGATTACCTCATCAATGCCCAAGGGGAAGATGTCGTGGCTGGGACGAGGCTGACTAAGCCGATCGCCCAGCTCAAGGAGGAAATGCCCCAGATTTATCGGGAATTCCTCGAGATCTGCCAGAGGCTCGAGCGCCACTACCGCGAGGTCCAGGACATCGAGTTCACCATCGAGCGGGGGAGGCTCTTTATCCTCCAGACCCGGGACAGCAAGCGCTCCCCGCGCGCGGCGGTCCGGATCGCCGTCGAGCTGGCCGAGGAGGGGCTGATCACCCGCGAGGAGGCGGTCTTGCGGGTCACCCCCGATCAGGTCGACTTCTTCCTCCACCCCCAATTCGATCCCGAGGCCAAGAGGGCCGCGATCGCTGAAGGGCGGCTGATTGCTAAGGGTTTGAATGTCTCCCCCGGCGCGGCCGTCGGGAGGGTAGCATTCGATGCGGATCTCGCGGAGCGCTGGGCAGAGGAGGCTAAAGACGAGGACAACAGGGTGATCATGGTCCGACCGGAGACTAAGCCCGATGATGTCCATGGGATGATCGCGGCCCAGGGGATCTTGACCAGCCGAGGCGGCCGGGCGAGCCATGCCGCTTTAGTGGCAAGGCAGTTCGGGAAGCCGGCGGTCGTCGGCTGCGCCGCCCTTGAGATTGACCTGGAGAATCGGCTGATGCGGGTGAATGGCCGGATCATCAGGGAGGGCGATTACATCTCGATCGATGGGACCGAGGGGGAGGTCTTCCTCGACAAGATCGAGACGATCATCCCGGACATCAACGACCCCTACCTGATCAAGCTCCTCTCCTGGGCCGACGAGCTCCGCCGGTTGGGCGTCCGGGCGAACGCCGATTACCCTCAGGATGCAAAACGAGCTCGGGAATACGGGGCCCAAGGGATCGGGCTCTGCCGGACTGAGCATATGTTCTTCGAGGCGGAGCGACTCCCGCTCGTCCAGAAGATGATCCTCGCCGAGACGGCGGAAGAGCGTCGGCGCTACTTGGACCAATTGCTCCCCTTCCAGCGGGCGGACTTCGAGGGCCTCTTCCGCGTGATGGACGGACTCCCCGTGATCATCCGGCTCATCGACCCTCCGCTCCACGAGTTCCTCCCCAGTTATGAGGACTTGGTGCGGGATGTCACCAAGCTCCGGCTGGCCCAGCGGGCCCCTGGCCCTGAAGTGGCGCGCCATCTCCTTGAGGTGGAGAACCCCTCCAAGGAGGACGAGGCCTTCCTCAAGGAGGTGGAAGAGGCGGGCGGAGGGGATCTGATCGCGGGGAGCCGCAAGCTCCTCCCGGAGAAGGAGAGATTCCTCAAAGCGGTAGAGAAGATGCGCGAGGCCAATCCGATGCTCGGCCTCCGCGGGGTCCGCTTAGGGATCCATATGCCGGAGGTCACCTCGATGCAGGTGAGGGCGATCTTCGAGGCCGCCTGCAGGGTCGCGAAGGAAGGGGTGGAGGTCCATCCCGAGGTGATGATCCCGATCACCAGCCATGTCCGGGAATTGGAGGCCCAGAGGGCGGTCCTCGAGGAGGTGGCAAAGCAAGTGATGCAGGAGGAGGGGATCGAGCTCGACTACAAATTCGGGACGATGATCGAGATCCCCCGGGCCGCGCTCACGGCGCACGAGCTCGCTAGATACGCCGAATTCTTCTCATTCGGGACGAACGACCTCACTCAGACGGTCTTCGGGATCTCAAGGGACGATGCTGAGGCCGGCTTCCTCCTCGAATACCAACATAAAGGGATTCTCCCGAATAATCCCTTCGCGACACTCGATACCACGGGGGTCGGGAAGCTGATGGAGATGGGCGTCAAGCTCGGGAGGAAGGTCCGGCCCGATTTGGAGGTCGGGATCTGCGGGGAGCATGGGGGCGATCCCGCCTCGATCGAGTTCTGTCACAAGATCGGACTGGATTATGTGAGCTGTTCGCCCTTCCGGGTCCCGATCGCCCGGCTCGCCGCGGCCCAGGCGGCCCTCAAGGAGAAGGGGCTAAAACCAGCCGCGAGCCGGGGGTGATCCCCTTTCTGGCGAGGAGGCCGGCCGGGGCCTCCAAGGCATACTTGAATGGCTCAGCGGGGCCATAGAGCTCCGGGCCGGGCTCCATCCTCAGGATCGTGAAGATCTCCCCATCGCCCTTGATGAAGGCGATATCGAGCGGGGCCACGACATTCCGCATATGGAACTTCCCAAAAATCTCTTGGGGAAAGACGAAGAGGATCAGGCTCTCGGCTATCACTCTCCGCCCGATGTGCTGAAAGCCGGCCAATTGCTCATCCTGCTCATCGGCCAGACGGACGGTGAGCTTGATCTCCCGGCCGGAAGAGGTGATGATGGTGATCTCCGTAAGCTCCATCTTGTGGAACTCCGGGGTCGTCCTGTAATCCCCTCCAGCCTGGGAGATGAGCCACCAGGCGAGCAGCCCGGCCACAACCACCAAGGCAAGGGCGACCGGCCAGGCCGAGGAGATTTTTCTTGTTCTTGCCAAATCAGCTCACTCCCAACCTCTGAGGGAGGGCCAACTGGAGGACCTCATCGACGGACTCGACGAACTCGAACTGGAGATCCTTCTTGACATTCTCCGGGATCTCCTCCAGGTCCACCTCGTTCCGCTTCGGGAGGATGACCCTCTTCAGCCCGACCCGGTGGGCCGCGAGGACCTTCTCGCGGATACCCCCGACGGGGAGGACCCTCCCGCGCAGGGTGATCTCGCCGGTCATCGCCAGGTCCGATCTCACCGGGGTATCGGTGAGCAGGGATGCGAGGGCCGTAGCGATCGTCACACCCGCGGAGGGGCCGTCCTTGGGGATCGCCCCGGAGGGGACATGGATGTGAATGTCGTTCTCCAGGAAGACTCTGGCCTCGATCCCCAATTCCTCGGCCTTGGAGCGGATGTAGGAGAGGGCGGCCTGGGCCGACTCCTTCATGACTTCCCCGAGCTTCCCCGTCAGGATCAGGTTCCCCTTCCCGGCCATCTTCGTCGCCTCGATGAAGACGATGTCCCCCCCGACGGGGGTCCAGACCAGCCCGATCGCCACCCCACTCCGCTCGGTCCGCTCCGCCGCCTCGGGGAAGAACTTGGCCGGCCCGAGGAGCTTCGGGACATCCTCCTCTGAGAGCTGGACCCGCTCTACCTCTCCAGCAGCGATCTTGGCCGCCGTCTTCCGGCAGAGGTTGGCGATCTCCCGCTCCAGGTTCCTCACCCCGGCCTCGCGGGTATATTCTCGGATCAATCGCTTGAGCACCTCATCACTGAATTCGAGCTGGCCCTCCTTCAGGCCGTGCTCCTTGAGCTGCTTAGGGATGAGATACCTCTTGGCGATCTGGAGCTTCTCCTCCTCGCTGTAGCCCGGGAGCTCGAGGACCTCCATCCGGTCGAGGAGGGCTGGAGGGATCGCGTCCAGGATGTTGGCGGTGGTGATGAACATCACCTTCGAGAGGTCGAACGGCTGGTCGAGGTAGTGGTCCATGAACTTGTGGTTCTGCTCCGGGTCGAGGACCTCAAGCAGCGCCGCGGCAGGGTCGCCACGGAAGGGGGCGAAGCCCCCCATTTTATCGACCTCATCCATCATGAAGACTGGGTTATTCGAGCCGGCCCGCCGGATCCCCTGGATGATCCGCCCCGGGAGGGCCCCGATATAGGTCCGGCGATGGCCGCGGATTTCGGCCTCATCCCCGACCCCGCCGAGCGAGATCCGGACGAACTTCCTCCCTAAAGCCCGAGCGATCGACTGCCCGAGCGAGGTCTTCCCCACGCCTGGCGGGCCGACGAAGCAGAGGATCGGGCCACGCATCTCCCCGCGGAGCTTGAGGACCGCCAGGTATTCGAGGATCCGCTCCTTGACCTTCTCCAGGTCGTAGTGGTCCTCATCGAGGACCTGCTTGGCTCGGGCGATATCGAGGTTGTCCTCGGTCGAGACCGACCAGGGGAGGGAGACGATCCATTCGAGGTAGGTCCGGGCGACGGTATACTCCGCCGAGGAGGGATGGATCTCGCTCAGTCGCTCCAGCTCCCGCTTGGCCTCCTCCTCGACTTCGGGGGGGAGCTTGGCCGCCTTGATCTTCTCCGCCAGTTCTTTGATCTCCGGTCGCTCATCCTCCCCGAGCTCGCGGCGGATCGCGGCCAATTGCTCCCGGAGGTAGCGCTCCCGCATCGTCTTATCGATCTCGCTCTTGACCTCCGTTTGGATCTTGCTCCCTAACTCGAGGATCTCGATCCGCTCCTCCAAGAGGCGCAAGACGAGCCGGAGCCGCTCCTTGACCTTGAGGGTCTCGAGGATCTGCTGGCGGGCGGGGAAGGGGAGGTCGACATTCGCGGCCACAAAGTCCGCTAACTGCCCGGGGTCGCTGATGTTGATCGCGGCCAACTGGAGGTAGGACTGGAGCTGAGGCGAGAGCTGGGCTATCCTCTGGAAGCTTTGGCTTACCTGCTGGACGAGGGCCTCGAGCTCCTTATCCAGCTCGAGGATCGACTCGAGCAGCTCGATCCGTGCCAAAAAGAACGGCTCCTCTTGGATGAAGGAGAGGGCCCGGAAGCGGGCCAGCCCCTGGACGAGGAGCATGACGACCCCATCGGGCTGCTTCAGCATCCGGACGATCTTGCAGATCGTCCCGACCTGGTGGAGCCCCTCCGGGCCGGGGTCCTCGACCTGGGTCTCCCGCTGGGCGAGGGCCCCGAAGAGCTTATCCCCGCCGGCGACCTCATCGACGAGCCGGATCGAGCGGGGCCGGGCCACGCTCAAGGGGACGACGGCGTAAGGGAAGATGACCGTGCTCCGGATGGCCATGATCGGGAGCTCGGAGGGGAAGCCCTCACGCCTAACCTCGACCAGCTCGCCCTGCTCCTCCGAGAAGCTCATCGTTTGGGTAACACCACCTTCAGCAGCCCCTGGCGGTATTGGGCTTGGATCTTCTCCTTGGCGATCGGGACATGGAAGTAGATCTCCCGCTGGAATGGGCCGTATCTGATCTCCATCTGATGATAACGGAGCCGAGGGGGCTCGGGCTCCTCTCGCCGCTCCCCGCGGATCGTCAGGACACCCTCAGTGAAGCTGACCTTGATCTCCTCCCGCTCCATCCCGGGGAGCTCCATGCGAACGACGAATGCCTCCTCAGTCTCATAGACATCGGTCGGGGGGAGCCACTCCGCCCCGAGGAGGGCCCGTAGGCTGAGCTCCTGCCCCAGCAAGAAGAGGTCCTCGGACTTCATGCCTTATTTATTCTACATCCCCGCCCCAGGCCGGGCAACCCTTGACAGCATTGGCGGGGGGCGGTATAATCCTCTTAGCAGTCAAGGTCATTGACTGCTAATCAGGGGGAAAAGCCCTGAGGGAAGGAGGTGAGGCACGATGACCAAACTGCCGAGCATCTGGGAGGAGCCGTTCCGGCTCAGCACCCGGCTGAGCCGCTGGATGGACGAGTTCTTCAGGGACTTCGAGCTCCCCTTCTTCGGGTGGGAGTCCCTCGGGAGGACCGACATCTACGAGAAGGAGGGCAACCTCGTCTATGAGACGGAGTTGCCCGGTGTCCAGAAGGAGGACATCGATCTCCGCGTCGAGGACAATCACCTGATCATCTCCGGGGAAGTGAAGCGGGATGAGCGGATTGAGGAGGAAGATTACCTCCGGATCGGCCGGCGCTATGGCCGATTCCAGCGGGTCTTCCCCCTCCCCGAGGAGATCGATGACCCGAAGAAGATCAAGGCGAAGTTCGAGCACGGGCTCCTCAAGATCACTGTCCCACTCAAGGAGTCCCTGAAGAAGGAGAAAGCCATTGAGATCAAGGTCGAGTAAAGTCAAGCAAGACTGAAGGG
>JBBIJD010000071.1:0-8556 GCA_037446135.1 Candidatus Fraserbacteria bacterium | reverse complement strand
AGTATAAACCCCGGCTCTGAAAAATCTCTAAAATCCGGACCTGGTAAGGGATATCTCGGATGAACGGAGAACTCTCGCAGGGCCGCCTGGCCTGATCCTTACCCCCTCAAGGTAAGGAGTGTGAGCCTTGCCCAACTGCTTGCTCTACGGTAGGATTCAAGGCGGGAATGGAGTTAGATGAGGATGGGGGTCTTTGAGGTCGAGATCAAGGTGCGGAATTGGCAAAACCGTTTCCTGCCCGAAGAAGAGCGGGGGGAGGAAGTCGTTTGCAAAGCGCTGGTAGACACTGGTGCAATCCAGTTGTCCCTGCCAGTGGAGCTCGTCGAGCGGCTCAAGCTGCTCGAACTCGGCCGAGTTCGAGTATATACAGCAGACGGCGGTGAACATGAGTATCGAGTTATGGGCATTGCAGAGGTCGAAGTTCAGGGCCGGTCTGCCCGCGTGCAAGTCATTGAGCTCCCTCGAGGGGCGAGGCCCCTGCTTGGGGCCATCCCACTCGAAGAGATGGATTGGCACATCTCGCCGATAGAGAAGAAGCTAGTTCCCAACCCTAGGTCACCTGATGAGCCTCTATTGCCACTGTGTTAGAGGAGGTGCAAGAGAGGAACAGAACAAGCAAGAGGCCCTAGAACCTAACGGCTCCAGGGCCTCTGACTGACCATCTCCGACCATCGCTCAGCCTTGGCCTTACCCTAGTGGGTCTCTGGCGGCAATGGCATAAGGATGCCTCCATCATCCAAGGCCCTCGCGGCCTTCAGCATCTCCTCCGGCGAACGATACCTGGCATCGGGGTAGAAGATGATCCCCCCGATATCGGGCTCAAATGGTATTTTGACCTTGACAAGGGCCACGAACCAGTTCAGGGCTATCATCTCCGGCGGAATCTTGATCCCGAGGACGGGGGCATTCGCCATCCAAAGCAAGTAAGAGCCGTCATCGATCGACCGTGCCGCGCCCACAGGCGGAGGAGGGCACCTCTCTCCGCCTCGGTGTGCGAATTGGAATGGCACCGATGCCTGGAGTAGCCCGATGTAGGCCCCCTGCTGGAGTCGAGCCAAGTTGAGCAGGGCATTGAGCCCCTGGAACTCTGGGTTGATGAAGATCTTGAAGGGTCCGCTCTCGTAAAGTGGCCCTGGCTCTAGCCATGAACCTATCTCTATAGGTGGATCATCTATCGAGCGTGCTGCCCTCAGCCCGGCATCCATCTCCGGCGGAAGCGGTGCCTCCAGAACACAAGGATAGACCGGCTGTGGTGGCGGCGTCGGCTCCGGCTCCGGTGGGGGCGTGGGTGGCGGCGGAGGCCCGGGTGGCGGACCAGGAGGACCGGCGGTCGAGGCTCCCAGGAGAGCGCCTCCGGCCAAGAGGCAGAGCGCTAGGATCGCTCCCATCCTCAGCGCTGTCCTTCTTCTCATTGTTGTTCACCTCCTTTCGTATCAATTATAATCCCCCGGCCAAAAAATCCCTAAAATCAGATTGGACCCTACCGTTGAAGGCCGGGCAGATGCCAGTATAATTTGGAGTCGGCAGGAAACTTCGGCGAACTTGGGCGGTATATCCCGGTGAGCGCCGTCGAGCGAAGAGAAAGGAAATTATAAATTTATAGAAGCTAAGAGGTCAGGGCCGTGGAGCCCTTGAGGGTCCATCTGCTCGGCGAATTCCGGGTCTACCGCGGCGGGGAGAGGCTCGACCTCCCTACTAAGCCGATCAAATCCCTCTTCGCCTATCTTGTGACCCACCGCCAGCGAGGCTTTCCCCCCGAGCTTTTGGCCGGGACCTTCTGGGGAGAGGCGAGCGAGGAGAAGGCCCGAGATAGCTTGAACACGGCCCTGTCCGTCCTCCGCCGGGCCATCCCCAATAGCATCATCACCGAGTATGGGAATATCCGGTTCAATCCGGAGCTAAGGTGCTGGTTGGATCTCGAGGAGTTCGAGCGGAAGCTCAAGGAGAGCCGGGGATTAGAGAGGCCTGGAGATCGGATGAAATGCCTGCAGAGGGCAGTCCAGCTCTACCAGGGCGACTTCATGGAGGGCTTCTACGATGACTGGGTCCTCTTGGAGCAGGAGCGGCTCCGCGAGCTCTACCTGGAAGCCCTCAAGGGGCTGGTGGATTGCCACAAGGCGCTGAAAGAATACGGCCAGGCCATCGAGTGCTGCCAGATGATCCTCAAGAATAGCCCTCTCCGGGAGGAGGCCCATCGTGAGCTCATCTATCTCTACTACCTCTCAGGGGATCGGGATGCCGCCCTGCTCCAGTATCGAGAGTGCTGCAAGGTATTGAAGAAGGAGCTAGGAGTAGAGCCTCTCCCGGAGACGAGGGCCCTCTATGAGGAGATCCGAGAGCGGGCTGAATTGCTCATTTCCGATCGGCTCTCCCGGGCCAGGCTCCTCTTGGCCCGCTATCCCGAGCTCGGGGCACCGTTCGTCGGCCGAGCCGAGGAGTTAGCCAAACTTATCGCAAGGTGGGAGAGGGCCAAGGCCGGCCGGGGCGGGCTGGTCCTCATCGGAGGCGAGGCCGGGGCGGGTAAGACCAGACTGGTCCAGGAATTGCTCGGCCTGATCACCAAAGAGGAAGCCTCGGTCCTGATCGGGAGATGCTCTCGCCCCGGCCCGGGCGCGGGCACGGAGCTCCCCTATCAGCCGCTGAGCGAGGCCTTACGGGGCTATCTGCCAAAGGTCGACCCGGCCCAGTTAGAGGGGATGAAACCCCTCTGGTTGGCCGAGGTGGCCAAGCTCGTCCCTGAGCTGGGCGAGCTTGTCAAGCTCCCCGAAGGCCTCACCCGCCGGCCGCAGCCAGAGGGAGAGGAGCAATGGCGGCTCACCATCGCCTTAACCGAATTCCTTCTCGCCCTCTCAGAGGAGGCCTGGCCCGAGGCGAAGCCTGAGGCGAGGCCTCTTTTGATTTTCCTCGACGACCTCCATCAGGCCGACGAGAGCACCCTCCGGTATCTCCACTACCTGGCTCATCATCTTCTGGGGAAGAGGATCTTACTCCTCGGGACTTACCGGACCGAGGAGTTGGGCGGAGCCCTGGCCGAGCTGATCAGCCGACTCCATCCCCAGGGGCTGCTGGAGCGGATGAGCCTGGGGCGGCTCTCTCGAGAAGAGGCCGCTACCCTCATCAGGGAGATGCTAAAGCTGGAGGGAGAAGAGGAATTCATCGAGAAGATCTACCAGGAGACGGAGGGGAACCCCTTCTTCATCATCGAGCTTTTAAAGGCACTCATCGAGGGCGGGGCCCTTTACTTTGAGGAGGGGATGTGGCGAACTCCCTTAGCTGAGGTTAGTGAAGCCCACATCCCTCCGACGGTCCGGGAGCTGATCTCCCAAAGACTTCGCCGGCTCAGCCCGCGAGGGCGGAAGTTGCTCGAGCTCGCTGCCGTTGCGGGTCAGGAAGTCGAGCTGGAGGTCCTAGCCGGTGCGAACGGCTCTCTTGAGGGTGAGCTGGCGGAGATCTTGGAGGAGCTTACCGGCTCCTATCTCTTACAGGAGACGGAGAGGGGTTGTCGCTTCTCGCACGAGCTGATCCGCCAGGTGGTCTACGAGGGGCTCGGGCCGCTTAAGCGCCAGCGGCTCCATCTCCGGGTCGGGGAGGCCCTGGAGTCGGCCGATCCTCAGAGGATCAAGGAGCTGGCCCATCACTTCTATCATGGCCGGAGATGGGAACGGGCCTTCGTCTACTTGATGGAGGCCGCGGCTCAAGCTGAGCGGGTTTATGCCCTTAAGGAGGCCCTCGCTTGCCTGGGGAAAGCGGAAGAGGCTTTAAGCAGGATGGGCCTCGCAAGGCCTCAGTTCCAGGAGCGCGAGTTCGAGCTCCTGGTGCATCAGGTGGATATCCAGGGGATCTTAGGCCGGAGGGCGGAGCAGGAGGAGGGGATCACCAGGCTCTTTGCGCTGGCCCAGGCCCTGGGAGATGAGGCCAAGCTGGCCCAGGTCCACCGGCGGAAGGCCGAGCTCTGCCTCGTCCAAGGGCAGTATCAAGGAGCCCGGAGGGAGGCGGAGGAGGAGTTGGCCATCACCCGGAGGCTGGGGGACAAGATGGGCCAGGCCCTCGCCTTGAAGGACCTCGGGGCCGCCTACGGCTATCTGGGGGATTACAACTGCGCCCTAGAGCATTTCGAGCCGGCCGTGGAGTTGATGCGGGAGCTACAGGACCGCCGGGGTGAGGCGACCGCCCTGGGCAACTGCGGGCTGGCCTATTACTACCTGGGGAGATATGAGCAGGCACTCGCGACATTGGAGAGCGCCCGCCGGTTGAGCGCCCAGGCCGGGGATAAGCAAGGAGAGGGGAAGCTATTGAACAACCTGGGAGCGGTCCACTGGCGGCTGGGGGATTACCCCCAGGCCCTGGAGGCCTTTACTGAAGCCCATAAGCTTGCGGAGGAGATCGGCGATCGCCGCGGCGAGTTGGATGCCCTGGGGAACATCGGAGCACTCTATATCAAACTGGGGAGGTATGATCAGGCCAAGGAGCTTCAGGAGCGCGTCCTCAGGTCCCGCCGCGAGCTCGGGGACCGGAGAGGGGAGGGCCTCAGCCTCTATAGCCTTGGGATCATCGCGAGATGCGTAGGTAGAGCTGATCGGGCGTTAGAATACCTTCACCAGGCCCTCGAGATCTGCCGGGATACCGGTGATAAGCGGAGGGAGGCCGTTACTCTCAACGAGCTCGGGTTTACCTATCACCTCTTGGGCGAAGAGGAGGAGGCATTGGAGCAGCTTGAGAGGGCCGCAGAGTTAAGCGCCGGGCTGAAGGACCCAGTGATTGAGATCGAGAACCTCGCCTATCGGAGCATGGTCCATCTCGCCTTAGGTGAGGCCGAAGCGGCACTGGAATGCTCTAAGCGAGCGGTCGCGCTCCTCGAGGCCGGCGGGAGTGCTGAGTATCCCCAGATGATCTATTTCAATCACTCTCAAGTCCTCGCCGCACTCGGGCTGGCGGAGGGAGCGAGAGAATACCTGAAGAAGGCCCATGATGAGGTGCTGAGGAGGGCCGATAGGATCGGGGATAGAGCCATGAAAGATGATTTTCTCGGGAATGTAATGGTCAATCGCGAGGTCGTGGCCCGGTGGCTGAGGGAGGGGAAGGCGAACTAATCCTTATTCCCAAGGCGATTTTCTCTTAAGCCCTTGCTTTCGTAACAGTGTTATGTTATAATGAACCCCGCCCCAGGCTGCCGTGACTGACCTGGGTGAAGGAGGCGACAGACAATGATCGAGGCCTATCTGGCAGGGGTGCTGGTGACCGATCGGGAGCGCGAGCTCCTCTGTAAAGCCGTTGAGGGACGGGGGATCGCGCTCCGGGAGGAGCCTAAGGAGGGGCCCCGCCGGTGTGCGATCCTCGAACTGTTCGAGGGCTTAAAGCACGGCGAGCGGCTCGGGCGGCAGCTCGGCCGGGAGATCTATGGCTACTACAGCGAGCTCTTGGAGCTGGGCCTCCCCCAGGATCGGGCGCTGGAGCTGACCAGGAGCCTGATCGCGGGACTCGCCCGTCAGCGCCACGGCCACTCGCGGTCTGGCCTCGGCCGACCTTGAATAGAGTGAGGTGCCAATGGAAGAAGAGCTGATCTCGAAGAAGGAGGTCCTGGAGCGGACCGGGATCTCTTATGGCCAGTTCTATCGCTGGAAGCGGAAGGGGATCATCCCGGAGGCCTGGTTCATCCGCAAGAGCACCTTCACCGGCCAGGAGACCTTCCTCCCGAAAGCCAAGATCCTCGAGCGGATCGCCAAGATCAAGGAGCTGAAGGATCGCTACAGCCTGGACGAGCTGGCAGAGCTCTTCTCTCCGGAACTGACGGAGACAGGCTTCTCCCCGGAGGAGCTGGCGCGGATGGACTGGCTCTCCCAGGAGGTCAAGAGGTATTATGACGCCGTCCGGCGGGCTAAGGGGCCTTACAGCTTCAAAGAGCTCCTCTATCTCGCGGTGCTCGAGCGGCTCCGCCAGAAGGGCCTCGCGGGCGAGGAGCTGGAATTGGCTGTTGAGACGCTCTCGGCCCATGCCATCGAGCTGAAGGAGGGCGAGCTGCGGCGGCTCGCCATCGCCAGAAAGGAGGCCGGCCCGGCCAAGCCGACGGTCAGTCTCTGTCTCATCTTCAATGAATGCCTGTTCGATCCTAGGACCGAGGTCGTGGCTCAAGTGGAGCTGAATAAGATCCTAGAGGAATTGAAACTCAAGCTGAGGGGGGTGCGCTAGATGGCCGAGGAGAAGGAGAGGAAGAATGCGAGCATCTCCGGGGCGGGGAAGCTGAGCGGCGGGGTCTATGATACGGTCAAGGTCGCCGGCTCGGGAAAGATCGAAGGCAATGTGGATGCTAACCAAATCAGCACTGCCGGGGCCTGCAAGATTGAGGGGAATGTCAAGGCGAAGCGGATGAAGACCGCCGGGGCCTGCAAGATCATCGGCGATGTGCAGGTCGGCGAGCTGAAGACTGCCGGCTCCTGTGCTGTTGAGGGGCGAGTCGAGGCCGACTCCCTAGAGAGCGCCGGCTCGCAGACTATTCTCAAGGGTGTTACTGCCAAGGCTATCGAAATCGCGGGCGGCTGGAAGGTCGGCGGGGATGTCGAGGCCGACCGGTTCACTGCGAAGGGGAGCATTAACATCAGTGGGCTCCTCTCGGCCGATGAGGTCCACCTCGAGCTAGGGGGCCGCTCCAAAGTCCGTGAGATCGGCGGAGGGAGGATCGCAGTCAAGCGGTCTAACCAGGGCTGGTTCACCTTCATCGGCCTCGGCTGGGGCTCCGGGAGCCTCGAGGTCGAGACTATCGAGGCAGATGAGATATACCTCGAGGCCACCAAGGCCCAAACTGTCCGGGGGAAACGGATCACCATCGGTGAGGACTGCCGGATCGAGCGGGTCGAATACGAGGAGTCCCTCCAGGTCGATGAATCTGCCGAAGTCAAGGAGCGAGTCAAGAGCCGCTAGGCTAGGAGCCAAAGATGCTACTGAGGCTGATCGGCGGATTGCTCGGGGGCCTGTGCGGCCTGCTTTTCGGGCTCTTCGGGGGCTTCCTCGGCGGGTTGGGGGCGCTGCTCGCTGTCATCTTCGTGTTCATCTTATTGACCATCTTCGCTGCCCTAGCTGCTCCATGGCTCCTCCTGGGGCTGCTCGCTTGGCTGGCCTACCGGGCGGTCCGAAGGGGATATTAAAAGGAGGTTCTCATGTGCGTGTGGCCCTTTGCTGCCAGGGTTGAGGACTCCTTCCAGAAGGGGCTTGAGGTCCGGACCCCGCTGCGATTGGAGGTCGAGACCGGGAGCGGAGATATCGCCATTTCCCGGGCTGGAGGGCGGGTCCGGGCCGAAGCCGGTAGTGGAGATATCTCCCTGGCCGAGGTCGCCGGAGGGGCGGAGGTCGCTCTCGGCTCCGGCGATGTCCGTCTCTCGCTCCCCCGCGACTCCCAATTCAACCTCTGGGCCGAGACCTACTCCGGGGAGATCGAGATCGCCTTCCCTTTGACCCTCTCCAAGAAGGTCGGGAGGAGGCTCGAGGGGCGGGTCGGGGAGAACCCCACCGCTCAGATCCGGATCAAGACCTCCAGCGGGGACATCTCCATCCGTCCGCGCCCGTTGAAAGACGGACCCCGAAGGGGTGGACCGCCAGGAGCGACCCTGAAAGGCGGCCAAAATTGAGCAGAAGGGCTTGGAGGGGCCGGTTCTTCACCATCTGGGCCGGCCAGCAGATATCCCTCATCGGGAGCGGGGTCGCCCAGTTCGCGCTCGTCTGGTGGCTCACTGTGGCAACCGGCTCTGCCGCCGTGCTCGCCACCGCCTCCTTAGCGGCTATGCTCCCCCAGATCCTGCTCGGGCCATTCGCCGGGACGGTGGTCGACCGGGCGAGGCGCCGCTGGCTCATGGTCGGGGTGGACTTCGGGATCGCCTTAGTCTCTGGGGTCCTAGGCTGGCTCTTCTACACCGAGGCCGTCCGGGTGTGGCACATCTATCTGGCCATGGCCGTCAGGGCCGTGGGGGCCGGGTTCCACTGGCCGGCCATGATCGCCGCCACCTCCCTGATGGTCCCGGAGCACCACCTCACCCGGATCGCCGGACTGAACCAGACCATGCAGGGCTTGCTCTCCATCCTCTCCCCGCCATTGGGGGCCCTGGCCCTCTCGCTCCTCCCCATGCACGGAGTGATGGGGATCGATATCGCCACCTTCTTCATCGCGGCCGCGCCCCTGCTCGTCTTCTCCATCCCGGAGGTGGCCCGCCCGGAGGCCAAGCGGGTCTCTTACTTCGGCGACCTTCTCGAGGGCTTTAGGTATGTCTGGAGCTGGCGCGGGCTCTTCCTGCTCCTCTGCTCGGCTGCCCTCATCAACTTCATCGCCCAGCCTATGGCCACACTCCTCCCGCTCTTGGTCAAGGACTATTTCGGGAAGGGGGCTCTCGAGCTGGGGTGGACCGAATCGGCCTGGGGGATCGGGGTCGTGGCCGGCGGGCTCATCCTAGGGATTTGGGGAGGCTTCAAGAAGAAGATCCACACGATCATCCTCGGGGTCTTAGGGATGGGAGTCGCCTTCTGGGCCATCGGCTTCCTCCCTCCCACGGGGTTCTACCTCGCTTTGGGCCT
>JBBIJD010000070.1:3769-8634 GCA_037446135.1 Candidatus Fraserbacteria bacterium | reverse complement strand
TAAGTGAACTTGATCGTCGCTGCCTTGGCCATCTCACTCACCTCGATCACGGTCATTGTAGCCCGAGATCCCATCCCCGACAAGCTCTGGGTCTGGGGCTAGGAGCATTAACTAGCGCACGATGGCGAGCTTCTTTACCTCGCTGGATATGGTCGTCCCATCGCGACTCTTGACCGTTATGATATAGAGGTAGACGCCGTTTGCCACGCCATAGGTCTGCCAGGTGAGCGAGCGGCCCACGACCAGGCCGGAGTCGAAGACCTCCCTCCCGGAGAGATTGAAGACCTGGACTCGGAGGGCCTCAGCCTCAGGTCCGAGGGCCGCGAAGCGGATCACCCCGTTTGTGGGATAAGTCCTCACCTCGAGCCCAATCGAACCGAGACACCAGGGGCAGCTCTGGCCCGGTGAACCGGACTCCTCGCCCTGATCCAAGATCGGGGCCCGAATCACCAGTTGCCGGAAGCCACAGAGCCAGGCCACGATGAACTTGATGTTATCCTTGACCTTCCAGAGATATTTCAAGGTCTGCTGGACCACCCTGACTGACTTCTTCAGCGCCGCGAGGGCCTCTTTCACTGCCCGCTTCTGGCAATCGGTGTTGGTCCCACAGGTCGTTACGGTATTAAGCCAGGCCAGCGCCTCGGACTCATATTCATTAGCCTGCTCGAGGAGCTTGTCCATCTCGATGAGGAACATATCCTTATCCGCGAGGAAGACGAGGATCACCAGGAGCGGGGCATAGGGCCGCTCCCATTCGGTCTCCGGGTCACAAGGCGGCGGAGGGAAGCGCGTTCCCCCGGTCTCCTTATCCTCGCAGATCGTCCTCTTGATCAGCGACTCAGCGGTCGTCTGCCCGATCTGGCCATCGAGGATGTTCTGCTCGATCTCCAAGACAAGAGAGGTGACCTCGCCCTCGAGCTCACTGAGGGTCCCATGGACGACCTGTATCCCGGGATAGGCGGACTGGAGCTTCCGCTGGTCCGCGGATTGGATCAGGCCAATAGCCTTCTCGACACAAGTCTGGTAACCTCCAAGGTCATACCTCAGGCAGCTTTCAAGGGTGGCCTGGGCCTCGACCTTCCAGTCCTTCACATCCTTCAGCGGGTCGAAGACCTCCCTCCGGAGATCATCCAGGAGGTCCCAGCTCAGGTCGAGCAGGTCCGTAGAGGCATCGAGGAGATCGCTCTTATAGTCGACAGTTATACCGTCGCTGGTTTGGACATCGGCCCGCACGGGGGCCGCCGCCAGGCCGAAGATCGTCCCTAAGATCGCAGCCCCCAGGAGTAATCCCAACAGCGCCCTGCTATGGGTCATGTTTACACCCCCTGTGGTTCGCATTTGGCTCCTGCTGAACACAGATCATCGCCTCCTCCAGGACATGACCGCCACCCCAGTGTAACAGGGAGGGCCCCTTGGGTTCTGTAACGCCAATGACCTTCCTCGGCTTAGCGGAGGAGGGCGATCTCCTTAAGCTTTCTGTTCTGAGCAGTTCGCCGTTGGGGCTCTTGAGGGTGATTATTGGAAGTAGGGCCTATTTTGGCCAGGACTCTACCGGATGCCCGCCTGCTCAAGAACTTCATCTACCCTGACCTGGAAGCCGCTGAGGAGGTCCGAGCGGGCTATTTCGCCTTCGCTGGCTGGGTGCTTGCCCAAGAGCGTGTAGCTCCCCTCTCTTAAGATATAAACCTCGATAGTTCGCTCGTCCGGATCGACCAGCCAATATTCGCCTACCCCGGCTTTGGCATATTCATAGAACTTCTCGGAGCGATCGAGCTGTCCCCTTTCTTCCACGAAGGCGTTTAGCCTTAGGAACAGGTTTTGCAAAACTGTCTGATGGGTATAGGTCGGGTGTGGCGGGATGATCAGTCTCCCTTCCGAGAGCTCTACCAGACGGTTAGTCTCAGGCAGCGAGAAGTAATCCCCCTCTGTCCACTGCCCTTGAGGGGGATAGAGCTCAGCCACCTCGATCGTTAGTTCCCCTTCCTCTCTCTCGGCCCTTGGCATCCCCTTCCCCCTCCTTGACTTGAGCTGACCGCCTCTAACGCTTCTCTTCTCCTGTCTCGATCGAACTGGAGTTTACCCATACCTGCGCTTGGGAGCAAGCCCTCGCTGGATCAATTATCTGTCCTCCTCCAGATGGGGATCGGCATGACCCCCGGTTATCTCTTTATCTTGCGAGCGCGAGCTTCTGGACCTCACTCCTAACAGTCCCGGCCGGGGTGGTTATCTCGATGGTGTAGAGATAGACCCCGTTGGCGACATTGCGGGTATTCCAGGAGAGTGTGTTGCCGGCGATGAGGCCGGAGTCGAAGACCGCCCTCCCGGAGAGATTGAAGACCCGGGCCCTCATTCCCTGGACACCTCCGCCGAGGGCGGCGAACCGGATCGCTCCTTTCTCGGAATAAATCCGTAGCTCCGTGGCCCCGGCCCCAGCGAGTGGCGGGAGACACCACGGACAGATCGGCCCTGGCTCCTCTTCGGGGACCTCTAAGGTCGGGGCTCGGATCACCAGTTGTTTAAAGCCACAGATCCAGGCCTTAACGGCCTTAATGTTGTCCTTGATCTTCCAGAGGGACTTCTCGACCTCCCGGACCAGCTTGATCGAGCCCTTCAGGGCCTTGAGGGCCTCCTTTACTGCCCGCCGCTGACAATCGGTGTTGGTCCCACAGGTCGTCGCGGCGGTAGCAAGCCAGGCCAGCGCCTCGGACTCATCCTCTTGGGCCATCTCCAGGAGCTTATCCATCTCGATAAGGTCGAGGTCCTTCTGGGAGAGGAGGCTGAGAATGGCCAATAGCGGGGCCTCTGGCCGGCCTTCCTCGCTCACCCGCTTGATCAGCAGATCCGCATAGGACTGGGAGATGTTCCCCGCGAGGGTATTCTGCTCGATCTCGACGGCGAGAGAGGCCACCTCGCCCTCGAGCTCGCCGAGGGCCTCCTGAACGGTCCCCAGTCCGGAGAATGCGGCCCGCTCCGCGTTGTAGGCCTCGGTCTGGATCAGCTCCCTGGCCCGGGCGATCGCGGTAGTAAGATCTATCCCATACCTCAAGGCCGACTCGAGGCCGGCTTGGGCCCCGACCTTCCAGTCCTTCGCATCCTTCAGCGAGGTAAAGACCTCCGTCCCGAGGCCCTCCAGCAGCTCCCAGGCCAGGTCGAGCAGGTCCCCGGCCCGCTCTAGCAGCTCACCCTTATAGTCTACGGTTATGCCTTCGCCCGACGGGTCTCCTGAGTTGGGGGGGCGAGGATTGGGATTGGCCACCCTCACTGTGGCCGTGGCCTTGTTATTGCTTTTGTTCAGGTCTTCGTTCTCCCCGATGACCGAGGCGGTATTGCTGAGAGTCCCGGCAAATTCGGGGGCGACCTTCGTGATGAGCGTGATCGTGGCCCGCCCGCCGCTCGGGAGCCGCCCCAGAAGGCAATCGATGACATTATCGATGCTTTGGCATCGCCCCTGGCTGGGGACCACGCTCAATAGGGTCAGGCCCGCGGGGAGAGGATCGCTCACCAGGGCCGCGGACTCGCTCACCGGCCCGGCGTTCCCCACGATCAGGGTCCAGGAGAGCTCCTCCCCGGCCTTGACCGTATCCGAGCTAGCGCTCTTGGTGATCCATAAGTCCGGGTCGAGGGCCACGCCCGGCTTGAGGATCGTCCGGAGCTTCTGCTGCTCGACGGTCACAAAGCTCGGGATCGTCGGGGCATAGAAGTAGCGGGCGGCGTTCCCGGTGCAGCTTATCAGGGAGGCCTCGTTGACATCGCCGACCCCGAGGGCCCAGATCTCGTAGCCGGCATCCCGGGCCGCGGCGCAGGCGTTCTGAAAATAGCTCTCCGGCCCGGTGAGCGGGACGGTCGGCTCGCCGTCGGTTACCAAGTTGATGACCCGGAGCGGCGCCGTGCCCCCGTCTAGGACGGCTTTGGCCTTGTTTATGGCCCCTCCCAGGTTCGTGTTCCCGCACTCCGGGGAGGCCTTGATGGCCCTCAAGGCGGCGATGATCCTGTCCTTGGCGGTCTTGACATCGGTCAGCCCGAGCCGGAGGCTTACCTTCGTCCCGAAGGAGATGATCCCGACCCGGACATCCGCCCCGGCCCGGACCCGGGGGACGACGACGCTCTCTAAGGCCGTGATCAGCCCTTCGACCTCCAGGGCCACATCCCCCGGAGGGCTCTTGCCGCAGAGGCTCCCGGACTCATCGACCAGCATCACCAGGTCCAGGGTCTGGGCCTGAGCCTGAGCCGGGGCAGTGGAGATCATCAAAGCCAAGGCGAGCGAGAAGGCCAGCAAAGCCGGGATAAGCCGGCTCCTCAAGCGGGACTGAGACCGGGCTAGAAGGCCCCCTCCTCCCTGAGCCATCTCCCCTCCCTTCCCTTGCCTCGGGCTTAGTTAGTTAGAAAGCTACTCCCTGGGGCCTCTTTGGGAGGAGGCCCCAGGGAGTCCCTACATGCCCACTTCATAGAATCCGCTAAGCCGGCGCTATCTTATCTCACCACCGCCAGCTTGCGGACCTCGCTCCTCATGACCCCAGCGGCGGTCTTCACCTCGATGGTGTAGAGGTAGACCCCGTTGGCCACATCATAGGTCCTCCAGGCGAGCATGTTGCCCGCCACTAAGCCGGAGTCGAAGACCGTCCTCCCGGAGAGGTTGAAGACCTGGACCCTCATGCCCTGGACACCTCCGCCGAGGGCGGCGAAGCGGATCGTCCCGTTCTCGGAGTAGGTCCGCAGCTCCGTAGCCCCGGCCGCGCCGAGCGGCGGGAGACACCACGGACAGATCGGTGGGGTCGGGACCTCCGGCGGGACCAAGAGCGGAGCCCGGATCACCAACTGCTTGAACCCGCAGAGCCAGGCCTTGATGTCCTTGATGTTGTCCTTGA
>JBBIJD010000070.1:0-3669 GCA_037446135.1 Candidatus Fraserbacteria bacterium | reverse complement strand
CTTGTAGTCCACATTGATTCCGTCCGTGGTGCTCGTCCCGGCCTTGGCCACGGAGAAGAAGACCCCTAAGGCCAGGAACCCCACCACCAATCCGATCAGCAACTTCCGTGCCATTGTAACACCCCCTTCTGTAGATTAGGCTTAGATTCTACTTTCCGCTTACCTTTCCTCCTTTTCGCTCTCCATCACCCCCTTCGCCTCTCTTTAACTGCCGGATTTCCCGACAGCCTCTGTGGGCCAATTGTAGCAGAGATCACCCTCATTGTCAAGACCCCCGAAGCGGCTAACGGGATCTCGAAGCTATTCTGCCAAAGACCACTGTAATCCAGAATACACTCCTGCCCGGCTCTTGTCTGTAATCGAGATCACTTTCGCCTGCGAGCGGGTGAGCGAACCGGCCCGCACCTCTCCAATGATATGATATGGCAGCTACAGGCTCGAGTGACTACTGTCATACCTTACAGGTCGGCCTCTGGGAGGGGACTTTCAGCGGCAAATAGGCTAGGCCGGCCCGACCGCGGGCAGAGTGATATACCATACTCAGGTCTCATTCAGCTCACACCAGCCCCAGCTCGTGAAGGATCGCGAGGACTCGGGGGAGTGGGTCCTGCCAGAGCCAATCCACCTTTAGCCGGAAGCCGGGGAGGACCTCGGAGCGGTAGATTCCCTCAGCCTCGGGATAGATCAGCCGATAGCGCCCCTCCCGCAATTGGTAGAACTCGGCCTGCTCCCGGTCGGGGTCGATCAGCCAATACTCCCTCACCCCGCCGGCCTCATATTCATAGAACTTCTTCCCACGGTCCCGCTCCCCCGACTCCGGGGAGGTGATCTCGACGACGAGGTCGGCCGGGCCGTCGAGGTAAGTATCTTTCAATCGTTCGAGATGGCCTTCGGCGATGAAGAGTAGGTCCGGCTCCCTCCCGGATAGCTCCGGCCCGGTCTTCATCAGGAAGGGGGCCGGGCGGATCACCCCCAGCCCATGGGCTTCAACATAGGTCCCCAATACTTGAACCAGGAAGCGCACAAGATCCTGGTGCCTATCGGATGCCGGTGTGAGCACAATAACCTCACCATCCTCCCACTCCGCCCAGGTGTCCTCGTCGCACCAGGCGAGGAACTCCTCAAAGGTCAGCTTTCGCGTCGGGGCTTTCATTTCAGTTGGGTTATCTCCTTGATGATGAACTGCAAAGAAGGGGGTAAAAGTAGGCCAGCCCCTTGGGCCTGGTGAACTCCAATTGGCCCGTCGTCGGGTCTAACCTCAGCCCGATGGATTCCAGCGTTTCCACACCGACAACAGTTTGAGCCCCTTCGAAGGCTATGCTTATCGCAGGGGCTTCCACCCCTTTAATCTTAATTGCCACCCCATAAGCTCTGGCTTTGACCCTTTGCCTATTCCCCAACTCTACTTCAACCTCCCCTACAGGTCCCCATGCCCCTACTTCTTCCAATATCTTCTCCGGCAAGACCGTGTAAGTAGCACCTGTATCGATGAGCACATCCTTCAACTCTATAGCAGCCTTGCGGCCCCTTACTGTCATATCTGTATGTAAATGCCCCATTCTCTCACCTCTAACTGAGACCTTATACATGGCCCATAGCTAGCCTATCACCCGCCTGGCTCTTAAACAGTATAGCAGCAGGAAATTCGAGCAGCGACAGGACAAAAACCGAGGGCCCCGAGGCCTTTAGCCCCGAGGCTCGTCCTTTCCCTTCCGCCCTTAACCTGCGCACTTGCTAACTTGCGCACCTCGCTCCTGAAGGCTTGCTCATCGTAGCCCGTGGTAGTGGCGGCGTAGAGGTAGACCCCGTTGGCCATGAGCAGCCTCTCATCGCTGTTTAGAATGGTAGTTATAGGAGTTTAACAAAGCCTGCTTGCTCAAAATGGTGGTCTGTGGTGAAGGCCTCCTCCATAACTTCTTCTTCCATCACGATAAAGCTTGTGCAATCCGTCAAACTCCACTCCTTGTCGCTCTGGCTCTTATACATTGCCCAAGCCTTCTCACAGAGTCTCTCCGTGATTTGAATGACCTTGATATCCGGCGACCGCTTGATTGATTCGATCAACTTTACCGCTGCTTGCCGCAAGGGAGGTTTGCTTAGGCTATTAGCCACCTCAATGATAACCTGGCTGGTGGTGATGCATTCGAGCTTCTCGGCGACCAATCTGTCCCGAACGGCTTTGGCCTTTAGATGGAATTCATCATCCTTATTGATTAGGGCTAGCCAAGCGGCGGTGTCGATAAAGACCTTGCTCATCTCGACCGAGTTACGCCGTAGAGGTAGTAGTCATGATTCTCGGCCAGATCAGTGATCCCTGTCGCGATGGCAAACTGGTCTATCTCAACTAGGGCATTGCTCCTGGTCTTCCTCCCCTTCGGTTCGGCGACAAGCAGTTCATCTTTGAGGAGCCGGATCAACTTCAAGATAATGGGCAGCTTGGCCGGGGGAAAATCCTCCAGCTCTTTCAAGATCTCCTCTTTATATTTGACTTCTCTGCCCATGTCCGATCACTCTCCCCCTTGGTGCGCGATGCCGGGGAATTATACTCTAGGCCCAGCTCGATTTCCAAGCTCGATGAAAGAGCTCGCTTCAAGTATTGCTAAGAGAAACCGCGAGCCCCGAGGCTCCGCCATTCCGTCTCTACCTTAGCATGAGCCCCCACCTCCCCCTTGATGAGGGGGAGGGTTGTGGAGGGGGGTGCGATTATCTCAAGATCACCAACTTGCGGACCTCGCTCCGGATGAGGGAGCCGTCCCGGCCTCTGATGGTCACCACATAGAGATAGACCCCGTTCGCCAGGGCCTCGCCTCGATTGTTCATGGGGTGCCATTCGATGGCTCGGCCGGCGACAAAACTGCTATCGTAGACCGGCCGCCCGGCCAGGCTGAAGACCTGGACCCTCAAGGCCGCGACCTCCGGACCGGCGGCCAGGAAGCGGATCGGCCTTCCGCCGATCCCAGCCCCAAGGACCTTCAACTCTCTGGGGAGTGCCAGGCTGGAGAACTTCAGTGGAGCGGTGAGGACCTCCTTCTTGAAGGTGTAGAGCCCATAGATGAAGCACTTGATGCTATCCTTGATCCGCATCTCGCCTCGCCAGGCAGTCTCAAGCTTCCTCAGCCCACTGGTCACCAGGCTCTTTGCCTTGAGAAGATCACTCCTCGATGGGGCGGGGACCACTCGGAGGTAGGCCTGGGCCCCCTCAAGGTCCAATGTCGCCCCTGCGAGATATTTGCTGATGTCCACCAAGGTCAGGTTCACCCCGGTGAGGCAGCCGCCTAAGCAGTTATTGAGTATCTCCTTCAACTCCACGGCCTCAGTCTGGGTGATCTTTCCACTGGCCCAGCCCCAATCGACGGTGGCGCTCAGGCTCTGCACCGGTTCCACTAAATAGTCTTCCTTGAAGACCCTCGCCTCGTTGACCCCGGTCTGGGCCTGTTCGATATAGCCCTTGGCCGATTCTATCGCCGCATTCACCAGGCTCGTCTGGACCCCATTCCTCCGCTTCAGCAGCGCCAGCGCCTCTGTAGCCTTGCCCTTCGCCCTGATGATCTCCCCGCTCACCTCCGTCCGGACCAATTGGCGAAAATCTTCGGCGTCCGCCGCGATCGCATTTGCCTGGTCTATAAGCTCTCCCTTGAAGTCCTGGGCGATGTCGGCCCTGGCCGACGG
>JBBIJD010000069.1:3894-8754 GCA_037446135.1 Candidatus Fraserbacteria bacterium | reverse complement strand
TTCAGGTTCTATTTCACTCCCCTCCCGGGGTGCTTTTCACCTTTCCCTCACGGTACTTGTTCACTATCGGTCAGCAGTAGTATTTAGCCTTGGAAGGTGGTCCTCCCAGCTTCGCGTCGGGTTTCACGTGCCCGGCGCTACTTAGGGACAAAAGCCAAGGAGGGCCCTCCCTTTCGCCTACGGGACTATCACCCTCTCCGGTCGCTCTTTCCAGTGACTTTGCCAGCGGTTCGGCTAGAGAGCGCCTTTCTCACTCCCTGGGGCCGCCACAGCGGCCCCCGCTTTTGCCCTACAACCCCGCATGAGCAACGGCTGTGGCCTATAAGCTCATACGGTTTAGGCTCCTCCCCGTTCGCTCGCCGCTACTTGGGGAATCTCGTGTTGATTTCTCTTCCTCCGGCTACTGAGATGCTTCACTTCGCCGGGTTCGCCTCCCACCCCTACTCGATTCGGGATGGGATACCATGCAAAGCATGGTGGGTTGCCCCATTCGGGAATCCCCGGATCAAAGCCTGCTTGACGGCTCCCCGAGGCTTATCGCAGTCCGCCACGCCCTTCCTCGCCTCATGCTGCCCAGGCATCCACCGTCTGCCCTTACTATGCTTGCTCTTGGAGCACACTCTATTCACTTTTCAAGGACCAAAAGGCTAATGCCTTACCGGCAAAGGGATAGTATAACATGGCCCGAGGGGGTTGTCAAGTATCCCCGTCGAGTTGGAGCTCGGCCTCGCCCCAGAGCCCCTCGAGGTCGTAGAAGCGGCGGACCTCCGGCTGGAAGATATGGACCATGAAATCCCCGTAGTCGAGGACGACCCACCTCTTGGAGTCGAGCCCCTCGGAGATCGGTCGCATCTCGTGGAACTTCTCCATAATGTTCTCCGCGATCGCCTGGACCTGCCGCTCTGTGCTCCCCTCAGTGATGATAAAGTAAGAGACCGGGGTCGCGAGCTCTTGTAAGTCGAGGACGACCGTCCGTTCGCCCTTCTTCTCCGCGATCAACTCCAGGACGAGCTGGAGCCGCCGCCGCTCTTCCACAGCCAGCTCGCCCAACTGCCTATGAGCCAACTTTGAACCCGGCCCCTCCAATGAAGAGAAGATCCACCTTGTTCAAATTATAACCCATCTGTGTGAGCTTGTCCAGCGAGCCGACCCCGAGCTTGGTGAACTCCTCTGAGGTGACCACCCTCACCTCACCGGGGAGGGCCTTCCGGACCAGCTCGACCCGACGAGGATCGCCCTTAAAGTCGATGAGGAAGCTCTCCTTGTAGTTGAAGTGATCGGCGTTCCCGTAGAAGACCACCTGGAGGTCGCGCTCCTCGAGGAGGGCCGCGGTCCCACGCGCCAGCCCTAAGGCCCCGCTCCCGTTGAGGACCCCGACCTTGACCTCACTGGGGATGAGCACATCGATATTCCGGATGATCTCCCCGACCAGGTTCCGCGTCTCCACGATCTTCGGCTGGAGATACTCTACTCCCTCGATCCGGACCGGCTCGCCGGAGATCTGGAACATCTTCACCCGATCGGGCTCGATCCCCTGGAGTTGCTTGGTCAGGGCCAGGATGTCGACAAGCGAGAGGTTGGTCACGAAGTTCCCGCTGACCAAGCGGACGAGGGAGTCGAGCTCCTTGAGGCTCTTCTTTTGGATCCCCTTGGCGAGGAGGGCCTTGATGAATTGTTGCTGGCGCTTGATCCGCCCGAAGTCACCGGTCTCATCCCGGTAGCGGATGTAGTCGAGGGCCTTCTTCCCATCGAGGAGCTGTTCCCCCGGAGGGATGTCGATGTGGAGGTCCTGGGCCGCATCGTCGTATTTGAGGTGCTTCTCTACGGTGAGCGTCACCCCGCCGAGCTGGTCGACGAGCCTCTGGAAGCCATCGTAGTCGAGGAGGGCATAGAATGGGATGGGGATCGCGAGGAAGTCGGAGACGACCCTCTGGGCCAAGCGGGCTTGGCCGAGGGCATAGGCCGCATTGAGTTTGTGGAACTTCCCGTCTGGGAACTGGAGCCGCAGATCGCGCGGGAGCGAGATGAGCGCGACATCCTGCCCCTTAATGTGGACGAGGATGATCGTATCGCTCCGGCTCTGCTCTCCGACCTTGTCCAGGCCGAGGAAGAGGATCGTCGCCTCCCTCCGCCCCAAGGCAGACCCCCCTGGACGGAAGAAGACGAAGAGGATCAATAAGGCTAGCGCAGCCAGCCCGAGAAGGAGCAGTGCTAGTCGCTTCTTCACCGTCTCACCCCAGCTACTAATAAAGGTTAACCGGATTCGGGGAGCAAGTCAAGAGGGGCGAGGTATGTTATAATGATCCTGCAGGGGATGAGGGATATTTATGTCGAGCTAGCAAGGCGAGCGACGGAGGAGTATGTCCGCCATCGGCGTAGGATCGCCCCGCCGGATGAGCTAGTCAAGGAGGGACGGCGAGCCGGGGCGTTCGTCTCGATCAAGAAGCACGGGATGCTCCGCGGCTGTATCGGGACCTTCCTCCCGACCGAGGAAAATCTCGCGGAAGAGATCATCACGAACGCCATCAGCTCCGCTACAAGGGACTATCGTTTCCCTCCGATCACCCCTCAGGAGCTAGAGGAGCTAGAATATTCGGTAGACATCCTCACTCCTCCTGAGCCGGCGACCGTGGAGGATCTCGACCCGAAACGGTATGGGGTCCTCGTGGAGAGCGGGGGGCGACGGGGGCTCCTCCTCCCCGATCTGGAGGGGATAGAGACAGTGGAGGAGCAGTTGGAGATTGCCTGCCGGAAGGCTGGGATTGCTCCCGAGGAGCCGATCAGGATCTACCGCTTCGAGGTGGAGCGCCATAAGGAACAGCGTTGACAGATGGCCCACCGGACCTTAATATCGCACTGGATTGATGAACGAGAGATGGCGTGTGGCCTGGCGGACCTTGGGCTGTCGGGCCAATCAGTATGATACGGAGCTGATGAAGAGCCGGCTCGGGGAGGGATTTGAATCGACCCCCCCTGAGGAGGAGGCCGAGATCTTTGTCATCAACACCTGCACGGTCACCGCCCATGCCGAGGCCAAGGCCCGCCAGTATATCCACAGCTATGCCCGCCGGGGCCTGGTCCTCGTCACAGGCTGCTGGGCGACCGTCGCCCCGGAGGAGGTGGCGAAGATCCCGGGTGTGGCCCTCGTCTTCCCCAATGCGGCCAAGCCCCAGATCGGCCAATTGATCCGGGAGGCGCTCGCCGGGCGAAGAGGGATCATCCACGCTACTTTGAACGGGGCCTCGCTCGATGAGGAGCGGATCTCCCGGGACACGAGCCATCTGCGGGCCTTCGTCAAGGTCCAGGACGGCTGCGACCGCTTCTGCACCTTCTGTCGGACCGTCTTCGCCCGCGGCCAGTCGAGGGGCAAGTCACTCCAAGCGGTCTTAGCCGAGGTCCGCGAGCTTGTGAGGAACGGCTTCGTGGAGGTCGTCCTCACGGGGATCGACCTAGCAAGCTATGGCAACCTCGCCGAGCTCTTATGGGCCTTAGATGGGCTCAGCGGTCTGAAGCGGATCAGGCTCAGCTCGCTCAACCCCGAGGGGATCACCCCGGAGCTGCTAGAGTTCTTCCGCCGGAGCGAGAAGGCCTGCCCCTACTTCCACATCCCGCTCCAGAGCGGGGACGACTCGATCCTCAAGAGGATGAATCGCGGCTATACCGCCGCGGAGTATCGCAAGAAGGTGGGGCTGATCAGGGAGGCTCTCCCCGGTGCGACCTTCGGCGCGGATGTCATGGTCGGCTTCCCCGGGGAGGGAGAAGAGCAGTTCCTCCGGACCTATCGGCTCATCGAGGAGCTGGAGCCCCTGAGGCTCCACATCTTCCGGTTCTCCAGGCGACCAGGGACGGCCGCGGCCCGCTTCCCCGACCAGGTCCCGGAGAGGACTAAGCGTGAGCGAGCGGAGCAACTCCGCGTGCTCGGCGAGCGCCTCAGCCGGGAGGTCAAGGGCCGGTGGCTCGGCCAGCCCCTGGAGGTGCTGGTGGAGGAGGTCACGCCTGATGGCCTCTGGCGCGGCTGGTCGAAGGAATACATCGATGTCCACCTCCTCCCTCCGAGGGGTGGCCTAGTCCCGGGGGAGGTCGTCATGGCCCGGGCCTTGCACTTATCAGGAGATCACTTACTCGCAGAGCGTGCGAAGCCTTTTAGGGGAGGTAATCTGATTGACCGAGAAGAAGCTAGTCTCGCGTGAGTTGATCCTCAAGGATCAGGACGAAGCGACAGCCCTCTTCGGGGAGTTGAACCGGAACCTTAACTATATCAAGGAGCAGTTCCCGAAGGTCAAGATCATCGCCCGGGGCGAGCGGGTCCTCATCGAGGGGGAAGAGGCAGAGCTGGTCCGAGACCTTCTCGACCGTCTGCTCGATATCATCGCCGATAACCATGTTCCGAGCCTGGAGGAGGTCCGCTACCTCGTGGAGAAGACCAAGGAGAGGACCGACTTGAAAGGGGTCCTCACTGATGTGATCCAGGTGACCCATTGGGGTGAGGAGATCCGCCCGAAGACTGTCGGCCAGCGGCGGTATGTCGAGGCGATCGAGCAGAACGATATCGTCTTCGCCATCGGCCCGGCAGGGACAGGGAAGACCTACCTCGCAGTGGCTGAAGCGGTCGCCCATCTCAAGCGGGGGAAGGCGGGACGGATCATCCTGACCCGCCCGGCGGTCGAGGCCGGTGAGGAGCTCGGCTTCCTCCCGGGTGACATCCAAGCGAAGGTCAACCCCTATCTCCGCCCGCTCTATGATGCCCTCTACGATATGCTCTCCAGCGACGAGCTCGCTCGCTATCGCGGGGACGGGCGGATCGAGATCGCGCCATTAGCGTTCATGCGCGGACGGACCCTCAACAACAGCTTCGTCATC
>JBBIJD010000069.1:0-3794 GCA_037446135.1 Candidatus Fraserbacteria bacterium | reverse complement strand
GATCGCGCCATTAGCGTTCATGCGCGGACGGACCCTCAACAACAGCTTCGTCATCCTCGACGAGGCCCAGAATACCACCCACACCCAGATGAAGATGTTCCTCACCCGGCTCGGCTTCCACTCCAAGGTCGTCGTCACCGGAGACATCACCCAGATCGACCTTGAGCGGGGGAGGTCGGGCCTGGTCGAGGTCCAGCATATCTTGAAGGGGATCGAGGGGATCGAGTTCATCTACTTGGATAAGAGCGATGTGGTCCGCCACCAGTTGGTCCGGAGGATCATCGAGGCCTATGAGCTTGCCGAGGACAAGAAGGCTGGGGAAGGCTAGGGGGAGGAGGGCCAGCCGGGTGGCGCGCCACCCGCGTGCGAGAGAGATCCTCTACCCCGGGCTCTTCATCCTCCTAGTGCTGGGGCTCCTCTCCTTCCAGTTCGACCGCCGGAGCCCGTGGTTCTATAGCTTCCTGAGCTGGGACAAGCTCTTGGCTAATGGGCTGATCGCTGCGGTCCTCCTCATCTTGCTCCTCCTCTACCTGCGCTACCGCCAGCCCGAGCTCTTCCGCGATGTGCGTGGCTTGGCCTTCCTCGGCGGGCTGGTCTTGGTGACCCTGATCTTGGATAAGCTGGCCGACTTCTTCTCCCCCTATCTTGTGCCGGTCGCGTTGGCAGTCGGGCTGGGGGTGATCTTCCTCGGAGTGGAGGTGGGGTTCCTCCTCACCGTGGCCCTGGCGAGCCTCCTCAGCTTAGGGGAGGAGCTCGCCCCGGTCACGGGGCTAGTCGCCTTCGGTGGCGGGCTGACGATGCTCTTCGGTGCAAAGAAGATCCGTCGGGGGGGCGACCTAGCGTTGGCCGGGATCGGGGTGGCCCTGGCTAATATGCTCCTCCTCCTCGCCGCCTCGGTGGCCTTCGTCACGCTCTCTTGGAACTCGATCGAATGGGCCGGGATCAACGGCCTGATCAGCTATCTCCTCCTCTTGGGTGGGATCCCGATCTCGGAATACCTCACCGGGAAGACGAGCCCGCTCGGGCTGATGGAGCTCCTCTCCCCCTCCCATCCCCTGATGGAGCGGCTCCAGCGCGAGGCTCCCGGGACTTACCACCACTCGAGCAATGTGGCCCATCTCGGGGCGAACGCCGCAAGGGCGATCGGGGCCGATCCCCTCCTGACCGAGGTCGGCGGCTATTACCATGACATCGGGAAGCTCGAGAATCCTCTCTACTTCGCGGAGAACCAGGAGCCTGGCGTGAACCCCCACGATGAGCTCTCCCCGAGCATGAGCCGCTTGATCCTGGCAGCCCATGTCCGCCGCGGGGTCGAGCTCGGAAGACAGTATGGCCTCCGGCGAGATGTCCTGCGCTTCATCCCTGAGCACCATGGGACCTCGGTGATCCGTTACTTCTATGTCAAGGCCCTCCAGGAGCGGAAGGGGACGATCTCAGTGGACGACTACCGCTATGAGGCGGAGCGGCCGAGGACGAAGGAGACAGCGATCATCATGCTTGCCGACTCAGTCGAGGCGGCGGCCCGAGTGGCCGAGGAGGCAGATCTAGAAAAGGTGATCGCGGAGCAGGTCCAGGCGAAGCTCGAGGACGGCCAGCTCGATGAGGCCCCGCTGACGATCTCTGAGCTCCAGCGGGTCGGGCGGGCCTTCTATGAGACCTTGAGGGCAATGCGTCATGGCCGGCCAGAGAGCTACCCCCGCCCCTCGGAGACCTAAAATGCGGGAGGAGGTGAAGTGAAGCCAAGCTAAGCTGGACTATGGTTGAGCTCTCACTCCAAGAGGCAAGGAGGCGCGTGGAGGAGCTCCGCCGGGAGATCCGCAAGCACAACTATTATTACTATGTCCTCGATTCTCCGATCATATCCGATGCGGAATACGATGAACTGATGCGCGAGCTCCAAGAACTGGAGGCTCGCTTCCCCGAGCTCTATGACCCCACCTCGCCGACTCAACAGGTCGGGGCACCGCCTCAGGAGGAGTTCCGCCCCGTCCGCCACACCCTCCCGATGCTCTCCCTCGCCAACGCCTTCAGCGAGGAGGAGGTCAAAGAGTTCGACCAGCGAGTGAAGCGGCTCCTCGATGGGGACGTGGTGGAGTATGTCGTCGAGCCGAAGTATGACGGCCTGGCAGTGGAACTGATCTACGATGAAGGGGTCTTCACCGTTGGGGCGACTCGCGGGGATGGAGAGGTGGGCGAGGATGTAACTCTGAACCTGAAGACGATCAAGTCCATCCCGCTCGTCCTCCGCGAGCCCCGGGATTTAAAGATCCCCAAGAGGCTGGCCGTCCGCGGGGAGGTCTACATGGATATCGCTGACTTCAAACGCTTGAACGCGGAGAGGCTCGCTCAAGGCGAGCCGCCTTTTGCCAACCCGAGGAACGCCGCCGCCGGGAGTTTGAGACAGCTCGACTCGCGGATCACCGCTCGCCGGCCCCTAAAGATCTTCTTTTACGATGTCGGGCAGTGCGAGGGGCTCGAGTTCAAGACCCAGGAAGAACTCTTGCGGACCCTCCCAGAGTTCGGCCTGAGAGTCAACCCCCTCTTCCGCCTCTGCTCGACGATCGGGGAGGCGATCGCCTTCCACCACGAGCTTGAGCGGGAGAGAGAGGCCCTCCCTTACGAGTCCGATGGGGTGGTCATCAAGGTAAACCGGTTCGAGCTGCGGCGGAGGCTTGGAGAGATCGCCCGTGCCCCGCGCTGGGCCGTGGCCTATAAGTTCTCGCCACGCCAGGCCACGACCCGGATCAAGGAGATCATCCTCCAGGTCGGCCGGACCGGGGCGATCACACCAGTAGCACTGCTTGAGCCGGTGGAGCTCGCCGGTGCGACGATCAGCCGGGCCACACTCCACAATCAAGATGAGATCGCAGCCAAAGACATCCGGGTCGGGGATCTGGTCCTGGTCGAGCGGGCCGGGGATGTGATCCCCGAGGTGGTGAAGGCGATCCCCGAGGCCCGGACCGGTGAGGAGCGGGAATTCGTCATGCCCGAGCGGTGCCCGGTCTGCGGGACCCCCCTCATCCGGCCTGAAGGGGAGGTCCTCTACCGCTGCCCGAACATCTCCTGTCCCGCCAGGATCAAGGAGTCGATCCGGCACTTCGCCTCAAAGGGGGCCTTCGACATCGAGGGCCTGGGGGATAAACTGGTCAATCAACTGGTCGAGAAGGGGCTCGTCCGCGAGGTGGCCGACCTCTTCCACCTGAAGAAGGAGGAACTGGTGGCCCTCGAGCGGATGGGTGAGAAGTCGGCCTCCAACCTCCTTGAGGCGATCGCGCAAAGCAAGCGGATCCCCTTGAGCCGGTTCATCTACGCTCTGGGGATCAGACATGTTGGGGAGAGGCTCGCGGAGTTCCTTGCCCAACATTATGAGACGATCGAGGAGTTGATGGCGGCCACAGAGGAAGAGCTGCAGGAGGTCCCCGAGGTCGGGCCGGAGGTGGCAAAGAGCATTACTCAATTCTTCTCGACCGAGAAGAACCGTGAAGCGGTCAAGAGGCTCTTGGAGGCTGGGGTCAGGCCGATCCCGGAGCGAGTGGAGGCGGCGAGGCCACTGCCCCTGGCAGGGAAGCGGTTCGTCTTCACTGGGGCGCTCCGGTCTTTCACCCGGGAGGAGGCCGAGGAGTTGGTGCGGCGGCTCGGTGGGGAGGCTAGCTCCTCTGTCAGTCGGAAGACCGATTATGTCGTGGTCGGGGAGGCCCCCGGCTCGAAGCTGGCCAAGGCCCGAGAGCTGGGACTTAAAGTCCTGAGCGAGGAGGAATTCAAGCAACTGCTCGAGGAGATGGCGGGCGGGGAGG
>JBBIJD010000068.1:0-8758 GCA_037446135.1 Candidatus Fraserbacteria bacterium | reverse complement strand
CCTTCTGGGCCATCGGCTTCCTCCCTCCCACGGGGTTCTACCTCGCTTTGGGCCTACTCCTTCTGGCCGGGCTCATGAACCCTGTGGCTAATGCGCCGTTCATGGCTTTAATCCAGAGCACCGTAGCCTCAGAGATGCAAGGGCGGGTCTTCTCGCTGATGTCCAGCATGGCCATGGGGATGGCCCCCCTGGCCCTGCTCCTCGCCGGCCCCTTGGCTGATCTCTTCGGGGTCCGCTTCTGGTATCTGGTCGGTGGGAGTGGGATGATCCTCCTAGGGTCTTTAGTCTTCGCAGTCCCGGCCATCATTCATCTGGAGGACTTCCGACCAGGCTCGTCCCCGGGGATGGAGCCCCAGCTCGAGGCCCCTCTTTCCACCAATGGACGCTGGGACGCTAAATAATATGGAATAAGGAGGTAAGGGAAGATGTCGGCAGCTGCGAAGGAGTTCTACCGGCAAGCGGAGAGGTTCATCAACAGATTGATGGAGGAGGCCCCCGTAGCCGCCACCCAGCTCGGGGACCATCGCTTTGACGACCGCTTAGGCGATTACAGTCAGGAGGCACTAGAGCGGCAAGAGCGAGAGGTCCGAGAGGCCCTCGGGGAGTTCGAGCGGTTTGATCCTGAAGGCTTCGACCTCGAGGCCAAGATCGATCATCGCCTGATGGTCCAGATCGCTAAGGCGATCCTCCGGGACTTCGAGAAGTTCAGGGGCTATCTGCGTAACCCCGGGCTCTACTCCGATGAGTGCCTCGGCGGGGTCTTCCTCCTCCTGATCCGGGAGTTCGCCCCGCTGGAGGATCGGCTGAGGAGCGCCCTGGGGCGGCTCCGGGCCATACCTGAGGTCCTGGCCCAGGGGAAGGAGAACCTCGAGCCAGAGGAGGTCCCGCCGGTGTGGAATGAGATCGCCCTCGAGTCGGCTCAGCGGGGACTGGCCCTCTTCACCATGCTCATCCCCGCCTTGGCAGGGCAGGCCCCAAAACTGGCGCCTCAATTGAACGAAGCGAGCCAGAGGGCAGCCCAAGCCCTCGAAGATTATGCCCGCTTCCTCCAGGAAGAAGTAGCTCCAAAAGCGCGAGAGGATTTCGCTATAGGGAAAGAGCTTTTCGAGGAGCTGCTCCGCGAGAACCACATGCTCGATTACACCGCTGAGGCGTTATTAGAGACTGGCTGGCAGCTCTTCGAGGAGACAAAGGAGGAGATGGGAGGGCTGGCCAAGAAGATCGATCCAAAAAGGAGCGCCAGGGAGATCCTCGAGGCGGCCAAGGCCGACCATCCTAAAGCTGAAGAATTGCTCGATGTCTACCGCAAGGAGATGGCTAAGGTCAGGCAGTTTGTGGTCGATCACGGGATCGCGACGATCCCTGAAGGGGAGTCGCTGAAGATCGAGCCGACCCCGCCATTTTGGCGGGGGATCATCCCTTATGCCGCTTACATGATGCCCGGGCCGCTGGAGAAGCTCCAGCAGGGGATCTTCTTAGTGACCCCAGTCGACCCAGCTAGCCCGCCCGAAGAGCAGGAGGAGAAACTCAAAGGGCATAACTGGGCCAAACTCCCCGTGACCGCACTCCACGAGGCCTATCCTGGCCATCACCTCCAACTGGTCTATGCCAACAGGGTCGGCTCGCTCCCGCGGAAGCTGGGTGGCTTCCTCTCAACCTTATTTGTTGAAGGCTGGGCCTTCTATTGTGAGGAACTGATGGAGCAGCTCGGTTACATCGATAAGCCGCTCCAGAGGCTGGGCCGGCTGAACGACCAGCTCTGGCGGGCGGCGCGAATTATCCTGGATGTCTCACTCCACACCCGGAAGATGACGGTCGAGGAGGCCATCGACTTCCTGGTCGAGCGAGTGGGCTTGGAGCGGACCAATGCTCTCGCTGAGGTCCGCCGCTATACCACAAGCCCGACTCAGCCGATGAGTTACCTCATCGGGAAGCTCGAGATCCTCAAGATCATCGATGAGTATAAGAAGAGGCATCCTCAAGCGTCGTTGAAGGAAATCCACGATGCCATCCTGAGCTGCGGCTCGCTCCCTCCAAGGCTGATGCGCCAGCGGCTCTTCCCAGCCTGATAGGCCAAGGTCTCTGTCTGTGCAAGCTCGCGGCGCTCCCTTTGAACCTAGGGCGCCGAGAGCTTATAATCATTTTAGGATAACTCTTCGAAGGAGGTGACAGCGTGGGTAGCATTCTGAAGTGGCGGAAGAAGAAGATGAGCAAACACAAGTATCGCAAGATGCGGGAGAAGACGAAGGCCTTGCGGAAGAAGTGAACGCAACCCTGCCGTCTGCTTGGCAGGGCTTCCAGGCGGAGAGGAGGTGAGCTATCGTGGTCAAGCGGACTTACCAGCCGCACAATCGCCGGAGGCAGCAGATCCATGGCTTCCTCGCAAGGATGCGGACCAAAGGTGGCCGGAGGGTCATCGCCCGCCGGAGGGAGAAGGGGCGGAAGCGGCTCGCGGTCTAGATAGATAGAGGTCAAGAGATGGGGGCGATCGAGCGGCTCAAGCGGTTCGGCTTCGACCCCGAGGTCCAAGAGCGGGCGAGGCGGTATCAGCTAGACAGCCTGAAGCGTCAAGCAGCAGAATATGCTGTCCTCCTCGTGTTGCTCCTCCTCTTCGCCCACTTCGGCTCCGCGGGATTGGCGGGCTGGATCGGGGGCTTTGCCCACAGCCTCTGGCTGGTGAATCTGCTCTATACCCTGATCTTCGCCCTCGGGCTCTTCCTCGTGGGGCTCCCCTTCGCTTGGTGGGGGTATCACCTTGAGCGGCACTATGGCCTCTCTACCCAATCGCCTCGCTCCTGGCTCGCCGATGAGCTGAAGAGCGGGGCAATCAGCTTGATCGTCTTCCTCATCGCCTTCCCCGCGATCTACATCGGGCTCGCCCAATCGAACCTATGGTGGCTCATCGCCTGGGCCATCACCACCTTCTTCATCATCCTGATGGGCTTCATCTCCCCGGTGGTCCTAATGCCGCTATTCTACAAGTTCGCCCCTCTTAAGGATCAGGAGCTAGCCAAGCGGCTCGCGAGGCTGGCGGAGAAGGCCCACATCAAGGTCCTCGGGGTCTTCAAGATGGGGGCTGCGGCCAAGACAAAGAGAGCGATCGGGGCCTTGACGGGGCTCGGGGCGACGCGGCGGATCATCCTGTCGGACACACTTCTGGAGAACTACACCCCTGACGAGATTGAGACGGTGATCGCCCATGAGCTGGGCCACCATCTCCATCGGGACATGTGGAGGGGGATCAGTGCCCTCTCCGCCCTGGCCCTGCTCGGGCTCTACATCGCCCATCTCACCTTAGGGCCCTTTGCCATGAGCCTCGGGCTGGAGAAGGGGATCGAGAGCCTCCCGCTCTTCCTGATCATCCTCGGCGGGGTCTTCTTCGCCCTCATGCCGCTCTACAACACCTTCTCCCGCTGGTGCGAGGGCCAGGCCGACCAGTTCGCCCTGGAACTGGCGAACAAGCCCGAGGCCCAGAGCAAGGTGATGGTCAAGATCTGCGACCAGAACTTGAGGTATGCCGCCCCGCACCCGCTGATCGAGTCCCTGCTCTACGACCATCCCGCAGGGATAAAAAGGGTCGAGCGGGCGATCCGCTTTCGTGACCGTGGGGGAGGTGGACGGTGACCCGGGAGAACCGCCGGAAGCTGGTGTTCGGGCTGGCCCTAGCCCTGATCTTGGCCCTCTCGGCCTACCTAGCGCTCAATCGGGAGAGGGTCCGTGAGACCTTCCAGAACCTCTCCTTCCTCTTCCAGGAGGAACTCGATCTCGGGGGGATCGAGCGGGTCCTGGTCATCGCCCCTCATACGGACGATGAGGTCCTCGGTGCGGGCGGGGCGATCCAGCACCATCTCTCTCAAGGGGCCCGTGTAGTCGTGGTGATCCTCACCAACGGAGATGGCCAGTATCGCCGGCTTATCCCCTCGAGCCGGGCCTCGATCAGCCTGGGCTACGCTCGTCAGCGAGAGAGTCTGACCGCGCTCGGCCACCTCGGCCTACCGCGGGAGAATGTCATCTTCCTTGGCTACCCCGACCGGGGGCTCTCCGACCTCTGGAACGGCTATTGGGACTGCGAGCGGCTCTATAGCTCGAGATACACCAAGACCGACCACTCGCCCTATCGAGAGAGCTTCACCGCCGAGGCCCCTTACTGCGGTCTGGCCGTCGTGGCCGACCTGATGAAGATCCTGGAGCAGGAGCGGCCCCAGCTCGTCTATCTCCCCCACCCGAACGACCTCCATCCCGATCATCAAGCGGCCTGGGCCTTCACCATCTATGCCATCGCACGAGCTGGGCTCGCGCCCGAGCCGGAATTGCTGACCTATATTATCCATCGGGAGGACTGGCCCCGCCCGCGCGGCCCGCGGCCGGAGGAGCTCCTCTTCCCCCCGCCGAGCCTCCTCGACCTGGATACTAAGTGGGTGCGGATCGACCTCGAGCCGGAGGAGCGGGCGAGGAAATATGAGGCGATCCTGCAATTTCATAGCCAGACGGAGTTCATCGAGGACTATCTGGTGAGCTTCGCCCGAGCTAACGAGCTCTTCGGCCTGGTCCCACCCTTAGAGGTCCACAGCGCCCTGGAGTTTGCGGAGCCGGAGGCCGAAATCGCGGAGGAGAGCCTATCAGTAAGCCCACTCGTCTCCTACCTCGATCCCCCGCGACGCGGGGGGAGCGATATCCGCGCGGTGACCTTAGACCGAGCTGGCGAGATGATCTCGATCGGTGCAGAGTTCTCCTCTGGCCCCTTCAGCAGTGACGAGATCCAGGTCCACTTGAAGCCGCTCGGAACCCCCGCAGAGCGGACCTACACCTTCTTGGAGAAGGGGGGCAAACTCTATCTCAACGGCGAGCTCCTCCGCGATGGGCCGGTAGGCGCAGCCCGGGGCGAGCGAACCTTCTCGCTCGCTCTCCCGCTGAGCCTCCTCGGCGATCCTACGGGGCTGATCCTCGGAGTGGAGATCGCACGGCGAGGTAAGAGCCTCGAGAGATCAGCCTACAGGCTGATCTGGCTCAAATGAGCCCGTGGAAGCTAAGCTCGGACTCCAGACTTTAGGAGAGAGGGCGAGCTGGCTCCCAGCCGCTCTCGCTCAAGGGCTGTATGGCTCCTTTTGCACCCTCGCCGGTAGACGGCTCTTCTCGAGGGGCTACTTCGAGCGACTCTACCGCCGACGGCCCGATCCCTGGGGTTATCAAACCAGCAGTTATGAGCTGGAGAAATACCGGCGGACATTGGAACTGCTCCCCGAGAAGGGATACTCCCGGATCTTGGAAGTAGGCTGTAGCGAAGGGGCCTTCACCAAGATGCTCGAGCCCCTCGGGGGAGCGATCCTCGGGGTGGACATCTCCACCGTAGCCATCGCGCGGGCTGAGACGAGATGTGCCGGCTGCCCCAATATCGCCTTTCAGGTCGGGGACATCGTCGAAGATGAACTTGAAGGGCCCTTCGATCTAGTCTTCTGCGCCGAGGTCCTCTACTACCTAGGGGGGAAGCGGATCTTGGCTAAGGTAAGGGATAAGTTGATAAACCTGCTCAGCGATGGCGGCTATCTTGTGCTAGTCAACCCTTACCCCAAGGCCGTGGCAGTGCACAAGGTCTTCTCCGCCAGCCCCAAGCTCAGCCTCCTGAGGGAGCAACTCGAGCGAGATCGCCGCAGGCCCTATGCCATCAGCCTCTGGACCAAGGCCTCATAGCTGAGGAGAGGGGGGTTCTCCTTCTTCCAACCCAAGTCTCGGCTAGAATCTCAGTCCGAGATCGATCGTCACCTCCTCTAGCCCAGTCTGGGCGAAGCGAGCTGCGAGGTCGAATTCTAACCCCCCGAGCGGCATGGAGATGGTGAAGGTCGAGGAGGCCCAAGCCCCGGCGCTGAAGATGGAGAGGATCACGAACCTCGCCGTGTCCAGTTGGATGAGGGAGTAGATGGTCAGGCTGGAGAGCCCGCTTGCAGGAAGGAAAGTAGCTGTGACGAAGAGGCTCAAGTTCTCGTAGGGGCGGAGAATGGCGATAAGGCTAGTGCTGGTGATCGAGAGGGTTGAGTCGAGGACGGTGCTGATGGTGAATGGCCCGGAGCGGAGCTTGAGGATAGCTCGCTCCAGGGCGAGCGAGAGGATATCCTCAGTCGTGAGCACGGCTGCCAAGTCCCCGATCCCCGCTAGGGGATAGAAGAGCTCGAGTGTCTCTTCTACCGGCTCCTCCAGGCGAAATTCGGTCTCACTGTCGATCCTCACCCCGGCGATGGTGAGGTTCTCGAGGAAGATCTTCTCGACGGTGAAGCCCAGACTAGTGTCACATACGCGGCCGGGGAAGCCTCTCTTCTTCAAGAGATTGGTCAACTGGGGATCGGCGCAGAGGCCGAGGATCGAGGTTATCCTCGCTTTGCCTATCGTGATGGCCTTCAGTGTGAAGATATCCCCGAAGCGGAAGGCCTGCTCGCTAGTCGTGTAGCTCGCGTCATAGAACACCCCAGCCGGCCAGGTAGCGGTGCAGGGGGCCGCTCCAGCCATGATCGTTATCGTTCCAGTTTCAGGCTCCCAGGTGATGGTGCAATCCCCCGATGTCGTTATCAGGGTGCGGGTCTCCTGTCCGGTTGCAGGATCGACCGGCATATAGTGCAATCCCGCGGTGTAGGTGCATGTCCCGCCGGCCGCGACCGTCAGCACATTAGCCGCCCAGGAGCAGGTCGCTGTCGATACAGGCGCTGGGACTGCTTGTGGCATAGGGAAGTTCGCGTCCTCGAATATCATCAGATTGCTTAAGGTGAGCCCGCTGAGAACCACCTCCACCGCAGCCCGCTTTTTGGCGAAGAGCATCGGCCCGCTGGGATGGCAAGCAGTGCCGAGGGCGCACTCGATAAACGGGGTAGCGAAGACGAATTGATCGCGAACCATCAGCAGGCCGATCGGCGACTCGATCCCGAAGATCGCCAGCTCCGGCCCGGCGACCCCTACTATCCCCTCTAGGGAGAAGGCGGTCTTATCCCAGGTGGCCACGAGGTTGAGATAGGCCTCCAGATCGAAGTTGAATTCCGCCGACTCCGACTGAGTGGTCAGTGGGAGCATCCCCAGGTGGAGCCTGAATCGGCTCTTCTTGGGCGCAGGCGGCCGGACCACAGTTATGGTCGTCGAGTAGATGGCCGAAGCGCCCTCATTATCCGTCACTGTCAGGCTCACCACAAAGAAACCAGGCTCGGCATAGCGATGGGAGGGGTTCCGGATCGTGGAGCTCTCGCCATCGCCGAAGTCCCAATACCACGAGATTATCGCCCCATCAGGGTCGGAAGAGGTGTCGATGAATTGGACCGCATCGAGGGTATCGGGCTGGGCAGGGAAGTAAGTGAAGCTCGCCTGGGGCGGCTCGTTGGCCAAAGCACCATAAACCGGGATAAGGATCAGGAAAGAGATGAGGATTGGAAGTAAAACGATCTTCATCTTGGCCCCTATCTTAATGAGGAGGCGCGGGGTTGTGGTGGACGGAGAGCCATGTCTGGCGACCCTTCGGCGATGAGCCGGGCTCACCGATGGGAGGAGGGAGCCAGACAGCGGGCACCCCATTACTGGCTGGCCGATTGCCAGGCAGGGCCCTTAGCTGGAAGAAAGAGCAGGGCTCCGCCCGTGGTTTCAGCCCAGCCAGAGAGGGGAGCCCTTTCTAATTCTAGCCCCACCGGGCCTGAATTAAGGGCAGTTTGACTTGTTGAAGTTGATCGCGTTCGAGAATAGCTCGCCCTTCCCGGGATGGCCCGGCCGCTGGTGGGCCTTGAACATATAGTTCCCGCTGACGGTCACATTGAAGCTCATCGTGTAGGTCCCGCCACTCGGCAGCGGCGGGATCACCCCGCTCGCGACGATGACACCGTTCTTGGGGTCCCCGCTCTCGGCGAACAGGAGCTCCCAGGTCGTGGGCCCCTGCATCGCTTCTCCCCTGTTCTCCACCGTGGCGAAGACCTTTCCACCGGCGTCGCAGCTCCAGCCCTCGCCAATGAAGGCCAGCGAGCTCTTGTCCCAGCCACCTCCCTCGGTCAGGTCCACCGTCCAGCTCGCCGTATCCATGACATCGGGGAGGTAAGTCCCTTGCGGCGTCATCGGGTGGCCGATGGCGGTGGCGGTGTTCACCAGCGGATCGGGGTCGTCCGGCTGGATCGTATAGCTCTCGGTGAATGTGACGGTCTGGCCGGGCTGGAGGACACCGTCCCAGATCTTCCCGCCCAGCAGGGGGTCATAGACCTGTGCACCACCGTGCAGGACGAGGTCGCCGCAGTTAGTGAGCCTGAAGCTATAAGTGATTGTCTCCCCGACACGGGCGGTCGTCGGGCCGACCTTCTCCAGGGCGATGCAGCCCTGGCAGCCTTCGTCCACCTGGCCGTTGCAGTTATCGTCCAAGCCGTTACAGAGCTCGGGAGCGCTGGGATAGATGCTGGGGTTGCTATCGTTGCAGTCGTTGCAGGCCGGGATTCCATCATTATCAGCATCGCCATCGGCTATCCCGCAGCCGCAGATCCCCGGCACTATCTTGCTTGGATCGCTGGGGCACTGATCATTGCAATTCGGTGTCCCGTCATCATCAGAGTCGGTATCGGGGATGCTACAGCCACAGAGGCCGGGCTCGACCTTCCCAGGATCAGCGGGGCAAAGGTCGTTACAGTTAGCTACTCCATCGCCGTCGGAGTCAGTGTCGGCGACACCACAGCCACAAATATCGGGAGCTGCTTTCCCAGGATCTGTGGGGCACAGGTCGTGGCAATCGTATGCTCCATCGCCGTCACTATCG
>JBBIJD010000067.1:0-8868 GCA_037446135.1 Candidatus Fraserbacteria bacterium | reverse complement strand
TCGATCGCCCTTTCCCGGGCCTGATAGGGCGCGATGACGAACCTTTCGCCGAGGACCCAGAATTCGGCCAGCTTGAGCAAGGTGAGGTCGCTGATCCTCTGGCCGCCTGTGCCGGGGACTTCAGCGTCGTCGAGCCAGTAGCGGACAGCTTGGAGCATCTCCCCATCGGAGATCCGCCCATCCCCGTCGGCATCGATCGCCTCGGGGATCGAGAGGAGTCGCGCGAACTTGATGAGCAGGTCCTCAGTCAGCGGCCGGAAGGGTGCGCTCCGCACCGTCAGCGATAAGGCCGTCTCACCGGCCGCTCGGTCCAGTCGGCAATCTATTGGAGAGGCCCCGACGAATGCCTCTAGCGCGGCTAACTCCAGCTCCAGCCGGACCTTGACATAAGCCGTCGTCTCCTTAGCGTAGTATTGCAGGAACCGGCCGGTCCCCAGCGCATAGAGGAAGGCATATCGTCCCTCGGCTTGAGGGAGAGGATACTTATATCGGACCTTGATCTGGAACTGCGGCGGGACTGGTTTGATCTCCCACCTGATCATCCGGTAAGCCCCGACCGTCGTGGGGTAGTAGGGCGAGATCTCACCCCCATCGGTCACATAATCCCAGGGGAGCTCGAGGCCGTCGAGCCAGACCGCGATCCCGCTGGCATCTGCTGGGACGGGGTAATACATCCTCGTGCTGGTAATCCCGACGCTGGAGAAGGGATAGATCCCCTCGACGATGGCCCAGGGCCTCCCCTGCTCGGCGAAGATCCGGACATCGATGTATTCCTCGGGCATGATGAGCGTCGGGAAGGGGATAGGGTTGCCGACCGCTAAAAGCCCGCTGCAGGCCGCGGCAATTCCGAGTAACAAGGCCAGATAGACCGCTCTCTTTAAAACCCTCATCTTTCCCACCTCCCGACCGAGGATAAGATTCTCAGGGTTATTTGGCAAACCGGCTCCCCTCGACCAACTCTCTGGCCAGCTTGAGGGCTTCCTCTCGGCTCTGGATCCTCCCTGAAAGGATCTGGTCGTAGACCTCCTCCAAGATCCTTCCGACCTGCGGCCCCTCGGCCACCCCCAGCTCGAGCACATCGTGCCCATCGAGGAGCTTGTGGGCCGCTTCCAGCTCCTCGAGTCGCTTAAGTTGGGGCAAGAGCCCCGCGAAGGTCTGGAGGACCGGGAGCCAACCTGAGGAGCGGTGGACGCTGGCCTCGCAGTCGGCGATCAAGAGTCGGAGGAGCTTGAAGAAGAGAGGGAACTTCCGCTCGAGGGAGGAGAAGTCAATCTCCGGCCCTGCGGCGGCCTCTTGAATAAAGCGGATCTGCCTCGGGCGGGTCATCTCCGGGAGCTTGGCGACCCGTAGATGCTCTCGGATCAGATACTTTATGACTTTGATCTGATCGTTGCTCAAGCGGAAGCGGCGGCTCACGCCTTCGGCCAACTCCTCCCCGATCAGCTCGTGGCCGCCCATGTGCTGGCCGTTGTTCTGCTCGAATGCCACAGGCTTACCGATGTCATGCAAGAGGATGGCGAACTTCACGAGCGGCTCGAAGCCGAGCCGGTCGGCCACCTCTAGTGCGAGCAGGGTATGGGTATAGACATCCCCTTCGGGATGATACTTCTCCGGCTGCTTCACTCCCTTGGTGGCCACTACCTCGGGGAGGAGGAGCCCCAGAAGGCCGTGGTCATCTAAAAGCTCGATCCCCTTCGCCGCTCGGGGTGTCTCGAGGATCTTGAACAGCTCATCTCGAATTCTCTCCCGGGAGATCGAGAGGAGTTTGGCCCCGTTCCGCCTGATCGCGTGGCTCACCTCCGTCGTCAGGCGACCATCGATGAGGCAGGCGAACCTGATGGCCCGGATGATCCGCAAGTAGTCCTCTGAGAAGCGCTCCTCGGGATCCCCGATCGTCCGGATCAAGCGCTCCCTCAGGTCCGCGAGGCCGCCGACGAGATCGATCACCCGGCCGTCGGCCCGAGCCGCCAGCCCGTTGATCGTGAGGTCCCGCCGCTTGAGATCCTCTTCCAGGCTCGAGGCCGGCTCGACCCTCTCAGGCCAGCGGCCATCGTAGTCGGCCTCCCGACGATAGGTCGCGACCTCGTATTCCTGCCCATCGGGCGCGATGAGCCTGAGGACCCCGAAGGCCTCGCCTACCTCGATGGCCCGCCAGTCGGGGAAGAGCCTCTTGATCTCCTTTGGCTTAGCTGAGGTGGCGAGATCGATCTCCTTGTGCTTGGGGCTGAACTCCTCTCCGGCGAACTCCGCTAGGATCGCATCCCGGACGATACCGCCGACGAGGGCCACATCGTGGCCTGCCCGGCTCAGCCGCTCGAAGATCTCCCGGACCGAGGGCCGGGCGCGAAAGAGCCTCTCGACATCGATTCTCTCTTCAGCCAAGGCCAAGATCACTCGCTCCCAGGGAGAGATTCTAGCCCTAAGGAGCGAGCGCCGCAATCACTCCCGCTTGATTTCCGACCTCTCCAAGACTATAATCCGGCGAGGTGGTCGGGGATGGTCATGGTCCAGAAGCTGATCCAGGAGATGAGGGAGAAGATGGAGAAGAGCCTCGCTATCCTCGAGGGCGAGCTCCGACGGATCCGGACCAGCCGGGCCAATCCCGCCTTAATCGAGGATATCAAGATCAATTACTACGGCACTTTGATGCCACTGAAGCACCTGGCGACGATCACCGCTCCCGATCCGGATCAGCTCATCGTCCGCCCTTATGACCCCTCCCAGAAGGAGGCGATCAAACGGGGGATCTTGGAGGCCAATCTCGGCCTCAATCCCCAGGCGGAGGAGGCGCTGATCCGGATCAAGATCCCCAAGCTCTCGGAGGAGCGCCGCCGGGAGCTGGTCAAGCTCGTCAAGGAGCGGGGCGAGGAGGCGAAGGTGGCGATCCGGAACATCCGCCGGGATACGAAGGAGCTCCTCGAGAAGCTAGAGAAGGGCGGTGAGCTCCCGGAGGATGATCTTTACAACCGCTTGGAAGAGCTGAATAAGATCACCCATGAGTATACAGAGAGGATCGATGGGCTGATTGCCGAAAAGGAGGAGCAGATCCTGGCCGTTTGATTGCATATGGCACAAGACTTCCTTCAGCGGATCCGCGAGGCGGAGGAGCAGGCTGAAAAGATCAAGCGAGAGGCCCAGGAGCGGGCAAGAGAGGTCGTCTCACAGGCCCGAAGGGAGGCCCAAGAGCTGGTCGCCCGAGCCAGGGAGGAGGCCCAAGCCCAGGCGGCGAAATTGATCGAGGAGGCCGAGGAGAAGGCCCGCCTCGAGGCCGAAGAGGTCCGCCGCCGGGGTGAGCGGCAGGCCCAGGAGGAGAAAGAGAAGGCCGAAGCCCATTTTGAGGAGGCCGTCAAATTTGTCCTCGAGCGACTCCTCCGGCTAGAGTTGAAGGCCGGTCTCTAGCCTAGTCGAGACAGGCCGGCAGACAGGCAGGAGCGAATCGACCGGAATGGCCCAGGTAAGGATGCAGAAGGTCCGGCTTATCGGCCATGACTCGGTCCGTGAGGCCGTCATGGCCCTCCTCCAGGGGCTCGGTGCCCTCCAGATCGAGGACCTAACGGCCAGGGACCCCGGGCCGGAAGGGGCCTTCCTCCGGGCCAAGCGGGCGAAGCTCGAGGAGCTCGAGCAGAAGCTCAATGAGATCAAGTATGTCCTGGACTTCATCGCCCGGTTCGAGCCGAAAAAGGGGCTCTTAGAGAGCTTCACCACCTCCAAGGCCGAGATCACAGCGGAAGAACTCAAGGGGATCGTCGAGAGCTATGACTATAAGCCGATCTATGAGCGGGCTAGGGCTTTAGATCTCGAGCCGGCCCAGCTCCGGTCCGAGATCGCCAGGCTCGAGGCCCTCCGCCAGGAGATCCTCCCTTGGGCTGAGGTGGAGATCCCCATCGAGGAGATGCGCTCCACTACCTTGGTCTCATTCATCGCTGGTCGGCTCCCCAGGGAGCGGAAGCGGGTCGAGGGGCTGAAGGCTCAGGTCAGGGAGGAGCTTGGGGGCCTGGTCGCACTCCATGAGGCCGGGAGCCAGGGGAATAAGCTCTACATCTACGCCTTCTTGCCGGCGGAGCTCGAGGAGCCCTTCCTCCAGTTGGCCGGCCAGTTCGGGTTCGAGCGGCTCCCCGCCCCGTTTGCCACACTGTTAGGCGAGTTCAAGGGCCTCCCCCGGGAGATCCTCGCAGAGCTGGATCGGCGGCTCGGGGAGCTCTCAAAGCGGCGGGAGGAGCTCCTCCATGAGGGGGAGGCCCTGGTGGCGGAGAAGCCGAAGCTCCAGGCCCTCTACCAGCACTTCCACGACGAATTCCAGAAGCGTGCGGCCCAGGGGAGGCTGATCGGGAGCGAGAACACCTTCATCCTGGAGGGCTGGGTGAGGGCCAAAGACCTCGACCGGCTAAGAGTGGCGATCGAGACGGAGGCGGAAGAGGTCTACCTCGAGCCGATCGAGCCTGAGCCGGGGGAGCGGCCCCCGGTGGTCCTGGAGAATCGGCCGCTCTTCCGCCCCGCGGAGATGGTGGTCCGCCTCTTCGGCCTCCCCAGGTCGGGGGAGCTGGACCCCACCCCGTTCGTGGCCCCATTCTTTGCCCTCTTCTTCGGGGTGGCCCTCACCGATGCCGGCTACGGCCTGGCGCTCATGGTCATCTTCTCCCTCCTGAAGCGGAAGTTCAAGGGGGAGACCTTCCGCCGGTTCGCGAACCTCCTAATCATGGGCGGCTTTGTGGCCCTAATCGCCGGGGCGCTCACCGGGGGCTGGTTCGGCCCGGAGCTGGTCCACCTCCTGCCGTTCCTCAAGAGGCTCCAGCTCTTCGATGTGAGCGGCGCGGAGGGACTGATCGCCTTCCTCGGGCTGACGATGGTCTTCGGCTTCGTGCAAGTCTTGCTCGGCCACCTCCTCGAGCTCTACGATCAGGCCCGGGCCGGCCAATTCAAGGAAGGGCTCTTTCGTGAGGGGAGCTGGGCCCTCTTCCTCTTGGGGTTGGGGCTCTTCGCTGGGATCGGGATCCCGCCGATGCTCGGGCTCGAGGGTCTCCCGCAATCGCTCTCGCCCTTCGCGAACACTTTGCTTCTGCTCGGCTTCTTCGCGGTCATGCTCTTCTCTCGGGCGGACCCCACCAGGCCGATGAGGGAGCAGCTCCCCTGGCTGGCCCTCCTCTTGGCGCTGATGCTGATGGTGAAAGGGCCCGGGGAGCCGCCTCTCCTAGGGCTCCTCTGGCTCGGGCTGGCGGGTGCGAGCTTGATCTGGGCCGTCCTGATCAGCCCCGGCAAGGGTCTTGGCAAGAAGATCATCTCAGTAGTCAAGCGGCTCGGCTCGGGGCTACTCAGGCTCTATGGGGCTACCGGCTTCCTCGGCGATATGCTCTCATACGCTCGGATCATGGCCCTCGGGGTCGCCACGGGGCTGATCGCCATGTCCATCAACACCTTCGCCATGGTCCTTGGGGGGGTCCTCCCCGGCCTCTTCGGCCTCCCCAAGGTCGTGGGGCTCGTCGTGGCCGCGCTGATCATCATCGTCGGTCAGCCGTTCAGTCTGGTGATCAACTCCCTGTCCGCCTTCGTCCATTCGGCCCGGCTGCAGTATGTCGAATTCTTCACCAAGTTTTATGAGTCCGGAGGTGAGCGCTTCAAACCCTTCGCAAAGGAATCAATCTTCTACGAAGTTAAGGGCTAATTCATGACAAAGGAGGCTTGAAATGCCGGATACCTATTGGGGCTTGACGGGCTTGGCTTGGGCTTTCATTGGGGCAGCGGTGGCCTATGGCCTGGCGGGGATCGGCTCGGTCTTCGGGATCGCTGGTGTGGCGAGGGTCTCGAGCGGGGTCCTCGCCGAAGATCCGGGGAAGTTCGGCCAACTGATCGTCCTCACCGCCCTCCCGGGGACCCAGGGGTTCTATGGCTTTGTGACGGCCTTCTTGGTCCTGGGGTTCTTCAAGCTCCTCACCCCCGGGACGGTCCTTGAGGGTCCGATCGGGTTCCAGATCTTCCTGGCCTCGCTCCCCGTGGGGGTGGCTGGGCTGATCTCGGCGATCTATCAAGGGAAGGTCTGCGCCGCAGGCGCGAGCATGGTCGCCAAGCAGCCCGGTGAGGCGGGGAAGGCCATCACCCTAGGGGTCTTCGTCGAGACCTATGCCGTCTTGGGGTTCATCGCCTCGATCCTCCTCTTAGTGGCCATCCCCAAGCCGTAATCGATAAAGATGGGCGTTGATAAGATCATACAGAAGCTGCTTAGCGACGCTGAGGCCGAGGCCGGAAGGATCTTAGCCCAGGCCGAGCAAGAGGCCGAAGAGATTCGGCAGCAGGGTGAAGCGGAGGCCCAGGCCGCAAAGCAGCCGATCCTCGAGCGCGCCGAGGCCGAGGCCCAGAGGAGGCGGAGGCAGCACCTGGCGCTCGCCGCGCTTTGGGCGAGGAATAAGGTCCTAGCGGCCAAGCGCGAGCTCCTCGATCGAGTCTTCAAAGAGGCGACGGAGCGGCTCGGCCGGCTCGGAAGCCAGGAATACCGGGCCTTCCTCCGCGAGTTGCTCCTCCGTGCGGCCGAGACCGGGGAGGAGGAGATCATCCTCTCACCCCAAGATGCAGCGGTCTTCGATACGAACCTCCTGGAGGAGGTCAATTCTGAGCTCAAGCGGGCCGGGAAGGCCGGTTCACTGAGGCTGGCCCAGGAAGAAGCCCAAGATGGCCGGGAGCTCGGCGAGACCAGGGGGTTCATCCTCCGCGGCCAGGGGTATGAGGTGAATGTGACCTTCGCCACGCTCCTGCGCCAGGCGCGGGAGGGGCTGGAGACCGCGGTGGCGAAGCTCCTCTTCGGATGAGATGAATGATGCTCGAGCTGGAATACGCTGAAGAGCTGGTCGAGGATAGTGCCTTCGCCTTTGCGACCGGGAGCATCCGTGTCCTGGAGACGCGGCTCCTTTCGGAGGCCCAGCTTTCTCGGCTGGCCGAGGCCGCCGATCCGGGCGAGGCCTGGCGGCTCCTCGCCGAGGCGGGGATGGCCGCGGCGGCGGAAGTCAGTTGGCAGGAGTATGAGCCGGCGCTGGGAAGGGAGCTCGAGAGGCTCTACCGATATGCGAGGTCCGTCTCCCCTAGACCGGAGGTGGTGGCCTGGCTGGAGAAGCGCTATGATTTCCATAACTTAAAGGTCTTCCTGAAGGCCCACCTCCTGGAAGAGGACCCCAGTGAGGCCGTCTTCGGCTTGGGCGAGGTCCCCTCTGAGCTGATCGCCCAGGCGGTGAAGACCATGGTCTGGGAGGCCCTCCCGGAGGAGCTGGCCCATGCGGGCGAGGCGGCCGTCGCCGAGTATGAGAGGACAAAAGTGGCCCAGGCGCTCGACTTCGTTGTCGATCGGGAGATGTTCGCCTACCTCAAGGGGGCGAGCCGCGTAAGTCGCGCTTACCCCTTCCTGGAGAGGCTGGTCGAGCTGTGGTGCGATCTGGCGAACCTGAAGAGCGCCCTCCGGGCGAAGGTCTTGGGCAAGGATAGGGAGTTCCTCGCCCGGGCCCTCGTCCCCCCGGGCGAGCTCCCGCTCGACCGGCTGATGGGGCTCCTCGAGGTCCCTCTCGAGGAATGGCCCGAATCGCTGAAGTGGACCCCTTACGCTGGGCTGATCGCCCAGCCCGGGAGGGGCCTGGATCTAGGGCAGTTCGAGCGGCTGAGCGATAATTTCGTGCTCGAGCGGCTGAGGGCCACAAAATTCGCCCTCTACGGCCCCGAGCCGCTGGTGGCCTACATCCTGGCCAAGGAGATGGAGCTGAAAAATATAAGGATCATCATGGTCGGGAAGAGCAACGGCCTCCCGCCGGAGGCACTCAAGGAAAGGCTGAGGGCCAGCTATGCCTGAGTCTAGGTCCAGGATCGGGATCGTTGGGCCGAAGGACATCTACCTCGGGTTCAAGAGCTTGGGCCTGAAGGTGATGGACGCCCGCACGCCCCGTGAGGCCGAGGAGGCCATCCAAGCATTGGCGAGCGAGGGGGCCGTGATCATCTTCGTCGCGGAGGGGCTGGCCCAAGGGCTCAGGCCCCTGATCGAGCGGTTCAGTCGGGAGCCCTCCCCGGCGATCGTCATGATCCCCGACCATCGCGGGAGCTTGGGGCTGGCGCGGGAGCGGCTGCGGCGGCTCGTGGAGAAGGCCGTGGGGATCGATATCCTATCTGGGGAGAGATGATCTGACCATGGAGCAACAAGGGGTAATCGCGAAGGTTTCGGGGCCGCTGGTGGTGGCCGAGGGCGTCCCCGACGCCAAGATGTATGATGTCGTCCGGGTCGGCCACGAGAAGCTGATCGGTGAGATCATCGAACTAGAGGGGGATCTGGCCTCGATCCAGGTCTATGAGGAGACGGCCGGGCTCAAGCCGGGTGATCCGGTCGAATCGACCGGATCGCCGCTCTCGGTCGAGCTCGGGCCGGGGCTGATCGAGGCGATCTACGACGGGATTCAGCGGCCACTGGAGCTGATCCAGACCCATTGGGGGCCGTTCATCCGCCGGGGGGCCGAGCTACCGGCCCTCGACCGAAAGCGGCGCTGGCCGTTCAAGCCAAAGGTCAAGCCCGGGGCACAGGTCTCGCCAGGGGACATCATCGGCACGGTCCGGGAGACCCCGCTCGTCGAGCATCGGATCATGGTCCCCCCCGGGATTGCGGGGACCGTCGAGGAGATCAAGGAGGGCGAGTTCACAGTCACAGAGCCTGTCTGTCTCATCCGGACGGCCGCGGGGTTGAAGGAACTGACAATGATGCAGCGCTGGCCGGTCCGGAAGCCCCGGCCCTACCGGGAGAAACTCCCCCCAAAGGAGCCGCTCTCGACCGGCCAGCGGGTCATCGACGCCCTCTTCCCGATCGCTAAGGGGGGGACGGCCTGTGTCCCCGGCCCATTCGGGAGCGGGAAG
>JBBIJD010000066.1:0-9123 GCA_037446135.1 Candidatus Fraserbacteria bacterium | reverse complement strand
GGCCAGGCGCGTGGCATTGTAATAGGCCCCCTCGGCCACCACCACGATCGCGTGGGGCTTCCCCCGCTCATAGGCCGCATGGAGCTCGGCGGCCAGGGCCTCAGGGTCGGCCGCGATCTCAGGGATGATGATCGCCTCGGCCCCGCCGGTCAAACCAGCCGCTAAGGCCAGGTAGCCGCATTGGCGGCCCATCACCTCGACGAGGAAGGCCCGCTGGTGCGAGGAGGCTGTGACTTTGAGCCGATCGATCGCCTCCAGGGCGATATTGAGGGCCGTATCGACCCCGATGGACGGCTCTGAACCATACAGGTCATTATCGATCGTCGAGGCCACACCCACGACAGGGAAGCCCATCTCGGCCAGGGCATAGGCCCCTCTCTGGGAGCCGCTCCCGCCGATAACGATCAGCCCCTCGAGCCCCTGCCGGTGGAGCCTCTCTAGAGCTGTCCGTCGGCCCGCCTCGCTCTCGAACTCGGGGCAGCGGGCGCTCCCGAGAATTGTCCCCCCGCGGTGGATGATCCCACTGACATCCCGAACTCCCAGGGGGAGGAACTCCCCAGCAATGAGGCCGGCATAGCCCCGCCGGACGCCCAAGACCTCAAAGCCCTTAGCGCTCCCGACCCGGACGACCGCCCGGATGGCAGCGTTCATCCCCGGGGCATCCCCGCCGCTGGTCAGGACCCCGAGCTTCATATCATTTCATTCATAGCCCCAGCTCGGCCCGGGTCTGGATGAAGGCCAGAATCTTATCCCGGGCCAGCATCCCCACGAGATTCTCATCCGTCAGGACGGGGAGCTGGTTGATGTCCTCCTGGGTCATGAGCTGGAGCGCGCTCAATAGCTCGGCCTCGGGGGTGATCGTCTTCACCTGCTCGAGTGGGATCATCACCTCCGCGACGCGGGTCGTGGCCCAGCGCTCGCGGGGGACCTCTCGCAGCTTGTGGACGGTCACCACCCCTAAGAGTCGCCCGTCAGCGATCACGGGGAGGCAGCGGCGGAGCGAGGTCAAGATATGCTCCTCTACTAACTCCTGGAGGGAGAGCTCCGGGGGGACCTGGGGCCAGTCGCTGGCACTGATCAGAACCTCTCGGACTTTATGGCCCTGGAGGAGTTCCTGGAGGGTGAATTGCCGCCAGCTCTGGGCCGCAGCATTCTCCAGGAACCAGCCGATGAAGGCGAGCCAGAGGCCATTGATCCAATAGCCCCGGAAGATCAGCATCACCCCGATGAGGATGAAGAGGAAGGCGACTGCCCTCCCGATCGCCGCGGCGAGCTGGGTGGCCCTCCTCAGGTCCTTGGTGATCGCCCAGACGATCGAGCGGAAGACCCGCCCACCGTCGAGGGGGAAGCCGGGGATCAGATTGAACCCGGCGAGCATGAAGTTCACGAAGCTCAGCCACTGGGCGAGGGCCGCTAGAGGATGGTTCTGGCCTCGCTTGGCTAGCCAAATCGCCCCAAAGACTAACCCGAGAACAAGGCTAGTGAGCGGCCCGACGATAGTGAACCGGAACTCATCCCTCGCGGACTTCGGCTCCTCGGTGATTTGAGAGACCCCGCCGAAGATGAAGAGTCGGATACTATGGACCGGCGTGCCATGCCGACGGGCCACGAGGCTGTGGGCCAATTCATGGGCCAGGACCGAGCCGAAGAAGAGGAGGCTCGTGATCAGCCCGATCGCCCAGTAGAGGCTCGCGGGCCAGCCGGGATACCCTTGAGGGAAGTAACTCACGGCCAGGGACCAGGCGACCAGAATAAAGATAATAAACCAGGAATAATCTAGCTGGATCTCGATCCCGAAGAGTCTCCCCAAAGAGAGCGCATTCCTCATATCACACCTCGCAGACGATCAAAATTGTGCTGGAATTATACCGGCCTACCAGGAGATGGACAATCCGCTGCGCGGGTCATTCACTCAAGCTTCGCCCGCCTAAGCCGCCGATGCCATAGGATGTAAGCCAGGATGATGATTACCAGGCCGATGGCCGTATAGATCGTCACCTCGCGCAGGGAGCGCTGGAGTAGCCGCTCATTCTCCCCGATGAGGTAGCCGAGCCAGGCGAGCACGGTCGCCCAGATCCCTGCCCCGAGCGCCGTGCAGAGCGCGAACCGCCCGAGGCCCATCCGCGCCAGCCCAGCGGGGAGGGAGATATACTGCCGCAGGCCGGGGATCAGCCGCCCGACGAAGGTGCTGATCTCGCCGTGCCTCTTGAGATAGCTCTCGGCCCTATCATATCTCTTCTCGGTCAGACCGAAGTAGCGCCCGAGCCGTAGAATCAGAGGCCGCCCCAGCTTGAGCGCGAGCCAGTAATTAAAGAGTGCCCCGAGGAGTGAGCCCATAATCCCCGAGAGGATCACCAGTCCGAGGGAGAGCCTCCCCTGGCTGGCTAAATATCCCGCAGGCGGGATGACCACCTCGCTGGGGAAGGGGAAGAACGAGCTCTCCAGGAACATCCCCAGCATGATCCCGGGATAGCCGACCCTCTCTACAAGGCCGACGATAGCCGCGATGAGCTGTTGCATAACTACTAGGTAACTGTTTAGCTGGCTGAAGCGACTGCCTCCCTCAGCACCCCTTCGATCAGCCCCCAGAAGTCCTCTCCTCTTCTGCGACAGGTCTCCAGCACGCTCATCAGGATCGCGTGCTTCCTTGCTCCAGCCCAACTACGATGTCCCCCGGAGATCTTCCGTTTCACCACATAGGGGCGCAACGCCCGCTCTACACTGTTGTTCGTCCCCTCCACCCCGGGATGGCGGACGAAGGTGAACAGCTCTCCCCAATGCTTCGCTAGCCTCTTGGCGATCCGCCGACAGCCAGAGTCTTGCCAATCCCGCCGCGAGAGCCGCAAAAGCTCCCCTTCCCATCGCTGGGCGAGCCACTCCCGCAAAGCAGGCGGGGCCCGCCCTTGCTGATGCTCCACCCAGGATGAGGCTCGCTCCCATAACCCCTTGAGGCGCTGATGGAGATAGCTCCCCTCCTCACCCCTCTCCTTGAGCTTACTTGTCTCCCGCAGAAGATGCGCCCAGCAGCGCTGCTTCCGCCCTGAAAGAGGGTTGTAGGCATTGAAGAAGTCGCAGCCTACCACCCCATCGAACTCCTCCCCCAGGAGCTCCTCGGCTACAGCGCTGCTCCGTCGCTCATCATGGTGGAAGAGGACCGTCTCTTGCTCCTGCTCCGGGTCTTTGGTGGCCCCGGCCCACAACCAGTGGTTCTCCCCTTCGATCCGCATCCCCGTCTCATCCAGGTTCGCCGCCTCCCCCTCTTGAAGTTCGCGGAGATACCCCTCATAGATGGGCCGGAGGTGCTCGGCCACCGCGGTGCAGATCCCCTCGATCTCCCCCGAACTGACTTTGAGCCCGGCCCTCTCCAGATAGCGCTGGACCAGGTTGACCGGCAGCCTCAGCTCCTCCCGGAGGTAGACGACATAGCTCATCGCGCGAATCCCCAATTGAGGCCCCGGCAGCACATCACTCGGCTTCCGCTCTACAAGCTTCCTGCAGTGAGGGCACCAGTAGCGCTTGATCCGATACCTGGTCCTGGTGACATGGAGCCTTGGTGGGAGGAGATCCTCCACATAACGGACCCGCTCCTCTTGAGGGCCGCTGAGGGGTGAGCCACAATCGGGACAGCGGTCCAAGGTCAGCTCCTGCTCTTCGTCGACCTTGGAAGGGATAGGTCTGGCACTGCCGGGATGGCCCTGTTTGCGCCCCGGCTTCTTCGGCTCCCCCGTTCGCGGGGGCTTCACCACCAGAGGCGAATGCCCTTTGAGTTGGGCCTGGAGCTGCTCATTCTCCTCCTTTAGCTTGACCAGCTCTTCCCGGAGGTGGGCGACCTCCTGCTCTAGCTCGGCGATGATGGCACGCAGAGTGTGGTTCTCCTCGGTCAGCTCTGCTACTTTGGCCCGCAGTTCCTCGTTCTCCCGGAATAACTCCTTGTAGGAGGGGGCCATCATAGTCGCAATCCCAGGTTGAATTTGAATCTGCACGAGGGATAGTTTACCCTAACGGTGGGTCTGACTTCAACAGGCTGAACAGTTACACTACTAGAGTATACCGTAGCGTCGCTGCGCGAGAGATTACCCCGAACTTGAATGACAAGGATTGGCCCGCTAAAGTATCAAGGGATGGAGAGGCTTGCTGCATCAGCCAAGAGACTAAGCTATGAGGAGTTCCTAGCTTGGTGCGGTGAGGACACCTGGGCCGAGTGGATTGATGGGGAGGTAATCTTGCTCTCACCGGCTTCAAGGAGGCACCAAGAGCTCTTTGGCTTCCTCGCGAACCTCTTGAGCATCTATGTCCAGAGCCACGACCTGGGGACCCTGCTGACCGCTCCTTTTCAGATGTATTTAGCAGCTCTAAGACGCGGGCGCGAGCCGGATTTGCTCTTCATCGCTAAAGGGCGGCTGCCTCTTCTCAAAGAGACCTATTTAGATGGCCCTGCTGATCTGGTGGTCGAGCTCAGTTCCTCTGAGAGCCGCTTGCGCGACCGTGGTGAGAAATTCGCCGAATACGAGCTGGCTGGAGTGAAAGAATACTGGCTGATCGATCTGGAGGAGCGCCGTGCCGACTTCTACCGCCTAGCTGAGGACGGACGCTATCGGCTCATTGAACTGGAACCAGGCGGGATCTATCGCTCTCAAGTTATCTCGGGGTTCTGGCTGAAGTTAGAGTGGTTGTGGCAAGAGCCTCTCCCGCCGGTATTGAAGGTGCTGCGCGAGCTGGGGCTGATCTGACCGAGTTAGATCTCCTCCCAGTTCCCCCCGACCTTGATATCAACCTTCAGAGGCACGCGGAGCTCCATCACATGCTCCATCGTCTCCTTGATCAAGGGCGCGGCCCGTGCGACCTCTTCGGAGTCGAGCTCGAAGAGGAGCTCATCGTGGATCTGGAGGAGCATATCGGCCTTGAGCTCCCCGGACTTGATCTTCTCGTGTATCCGGAGCATCGCCAGCTTCATCAGGTCGGCCGCCGAGCCTTGGATCGGGGTGTTGATCGCGTTCCGCTGGTCATAGCTCCGGAGGTTATGGTCCCGGCTGGTGATGTGGGGCAAGAATCGCCTCCGATTGAGGATCGTTGTGGCGTAGCCGCAGGTCTCGGCCTCCTTGATCTTCTCCTCGATGAACTCCTTCACCCGCTCATACTTCGCGAAGTATTTGTCCAGATACTGCTGGGCCTCCTTTTGGGGGATCCCCAGCTCCTTCGAGAGGCGGAAGGCGCTCACACCGTAGATCGTGGCGTAGTTGACCCGTTTGGCGATCTCCCGTTGGGCCTTGGTCACCTTCTCTTTCGGGAGATCGAAGAGCTCCGAGGCCGTCCGGATGTGGAGGTCCTCTTCCTCGCGGAAGGCTTGGATCAGGTCCGGATCTCCGGAGAGGTGGGCCAGGAGCCGGAGCTCGATCTGGGAGTAGTCGGCCGCTAAGAGCTTTCTCCCCTTGGGGGCGATGAAGGCCCGCCGGATCTGGCCCCCCAGCTCGGTCCGGATCGGGATGTTCTGGAGGTTGGGATCGCTGGAATTGTGAACCAAGATCCCTTGAGCCACATATTGCTCGCCTTCGACAGCGATATCATACATAGGAACAGGCGGCTCATAGGAGATATCGCTGACGGTGACTTCGTAGTAGCCGCCGCGGACAGCCTCATGAAGAAAGGATGCTTCCTCTTGGGCCATATCTTCCTCCAAAGCTTGGACAACCCACTCTGCGCGGGAGAGGGTCATCTTCCGGCGCGCACGGGCCATCTTGGAGGTAAACACATATATGGCTTGTGGAGGCTTCCCCTGAGGGAGCCGATGAGCATCATAGATATATTGCTTCAATGGTTCAATAGTGAATGGTTCGGGAAGGGTCAGCAACTCTGCATTGCTCTTCCGAGAGTCCTTGGCAAGGAGGGCCCGGCAGGCCCGGCGCTTCCGTGCAGAGATAAAGCCAATTCGATCATAAAAGACTTGCTTCGAGCGATCGCCGAGGATCCGGAGAGTCCAGCGCGGGGCATATCCTCGGGGATCGGCTGACCCGCCGGTGATGGTCGAAGGGATACCGAAGACCGCCAATAGCTGTTGTAGTTCCTCGAGCAAGGCATGGCTGATGGAGCGGACCATGATCTGATCGGAGATGCAACCATCCCCCTCGAAGTAGCCGCGAAGGAAGGCGGCGACGATCCGTTCCGGAGCATGGAAGATATCCCTGGGGACCCGGGCCTCTCGGCTTCGCTTTCCGAGCCCGAGCTGAACAAAAGCCCCAGCGATATCCACTCCGGAGACCTCCAACACCGGGCAGGAGCGCGTCAGGCGTTTTGTAGGAGCTTTCCCAAAGTTCCGCCGGATGATCTCGGCAAAGTGAGCCATTAACCCTTCCTCATCCCATCCGAAGGCGAGGATCAGCTTCGACGGTTTGCCGTTGTAGTTGCTGTAGGCGATATGACCGTCAGCCAAACAGTAGCCCACCAGCTCGGCTAGCTGGGGGGTCCAGGACCTAGGGAGCGCGGGACTCTTCTTGGTAGGATAGGCCGCCGTCCTTTTGAGATTCAGGGAGACTTGATCCCCAAAGAGCCCTGGAGTGAAGCTCATGTAGAGCGGTGTGCCAGGGATGATTTCATCGGCCCGAATCCAGCGGCCTCGACTGCGGAAGCGGTGTTCCGGGCTACATCGCAAAGTGATCCCGTTGGAGAGCGTCAAACAGATCACCGGCTTCCTCCCCGTCATCTGCCAGTTGAGCACCCGGCGAGGGCCGCAGGGTGTGCGAATCAGATCGCCCGGTCTGACCGCTTCGATCCCTACCAGCCCATTCTGGGTGTTGACCAAGGTACCAGCAGATAGGCAGGAGAGCCTTCCCGTGGCAGTCACCGATTGGTTGAACGACGTATGAATCCTACCGGTTTGGGGATTGATGTACTCTGGCAGCTTTTTGATATAAGTATTGAGCAACTTCTCCAGCTCACGATAGGTGAGGATCTTCTCCGGGAGGGGGTGCTGGAGGGCCAACTCCTTTAAGACGAGCGAGTCGGTCGAGGGGCCGGTCTTGGTCTTCTTGATCACCGGTAGCTTCAGCTTCTCGTAGAGGATCGTGGCCACTTGCTTGGGGGAGGCGGGGTTGAACTCCTCTCCGGCGAGCTGGTAGATCTCCCTCCGCAGGTTATCAAGGAGGACCTCGATCTCCTTGGCCTGCTCCTCTAGGACCCGCGGGTCCATCAAGACCCCCGCGAGCTCCATCTCCACCAGGACCTCGATCAGGGGGAGCTCGACCTCGGTGAAGAGCTGGTAGAGCCCCTTCTCCTGGAGCTCTTTGACCATCAAGTCCTTCAGGCGGAGGACGATCTCCGCGTCCTCGCCGGCGTAGCGGGTCGCCTCTTCGATCGGGACCTTCCGCATATCCTCATGTGAGAGCTCTTTATAGCTCGTCACCTCCCGCTTGAGGTAACGCGCGGCCAGCTCACCGAGGTCCTTCCGGCTCGTGGGGTCCAAAAGGTAAGCGGCCAGGAGGGAATCGAAGGCGATCCCTCGGAGGATGATCCCATACCGCCGGAGGACCTTGGCGTCATATTTCAGGTTCTGCCCGAGGACCCTCTTTTGCTCATCCTCGAGGAAGGGCTTCAGCCTCTGCAGGACATAGTTGCGCTCAAGTTGAGCGGGTGCGCCGATGTAATCGTGGCCTACCGGGATGTAGAAGCCCTCATAGGGCCTGAAAGCTAACGCGAGCCCCACGAGCTCGGCCACCATCGAGTCTTGGCTCGTCGTCTCCAGGTCGAGGGCGAACTCCTCCGCAATGGCAAGCCTTTCGAGGAGCTTCTCGAAGTCCGCCTCGCTCAAGATCGTGTGGTATTCCCCCTCGCTTATGGCCTTCTGGGCCAGCCCGAGCTCCTTGAGGATCGAGCGGAACTCCAGCTCCTCTAAGAGCTGGCGGAGCCGGGCCTCATCCCTCGGGCCAGGGCGACAGGCCGAAAGCGGCTCCGGGCCGAGCTCAAGCTCGACCTCCCGGAGGCCGACCAGCTCCCGGCTGAGGAGGGCCAACTCCCGATGCTTCTGGAGGCTCTCGCGGACTCGGGCATTCCCGATCCTCTCGGCATTCTCTAAGACCTCCTCCAGGGAGCCGAACTCTAAGAGGAGCTTCTGGGCCGTCTTCTCACCGATCCCCGGGACTCCAGGGACATTATCGACCTTATCCCCCACCAAGGCCAGATAATCGCGGACTAACTCCGGGGGGACGCCCAGATGCTCTCTCACCCCGGCCCGGTCGAGGAGCTCGACCTCCTGCCGCGGGGGTCGGGCGGGCTTGAGGAGCCGGACTCGCTCGCCCACGAGCTGCATCAGGTCCTTATCTCCAGAGACGATCAGCACCGGGAGGCCCTTCGCTTCGGCCAGCTTAGCCAGCGTGGCGATGAGGTCATCGGCCTCGTAGCCCTCCTTGGCGAAGGAGGGGATCCCCCAGGCCTGGAGGAGCTCCTTGATCTTGGGGAGCTGGAGGGCAAGGGCCTCGTCCATCAGGGGGCGAGTGGCCTTATACTCTTCATAGCGCTCATGGCGGATCGTCTTCCCCTTTGAATCGAAGGCCACGGCCATATATTCCGAGGGGTAGTCGTGGAGGAGCTTTAAAAGTGTCCGGACGAAGCCGTAGATCGCCCCGGTGGGGAAGCCGCTGGAGGTGGCCAGCTCCCGCATCACATGGTAAGCGGGGTAGACGATCGAGCCGGCATCGATGAGGAGGAGTCGTCGCTCAGGCTCTTTGGACATGGGCATGGGTCTCACCTCGACTCCTCAAGAGGTGGCAGAGCGCGAGCGCTAAGGCATCGGCCGCGTCGTCCGGCTTCGGCGGCTCCCGCAGGCTGAGGAGCCTGGCCACCATCGCTTGGATCTGTTGCTTCCCTGCCCGGCCGAAGCCGGTGAGCTGGAGCTTCACCTGGAGAGGGGTATAGCTCGTTACGGGGACCCCGACCGCGGCGAGGAGGATCACTCCTCTCGCCTCGGCCACGGAGATCGCCGTCTTAGTGTTCTTCGCGAAGTAAAGCTCCTCCACCGCCAGCTCATCGGGGCGGAACTCCTCGACCAGCCCGCGCATCTCCTCGTAGATCGTCTTCAACCGCAAGGGGAGTGGCTCCCCCGCGGGGGTGGTGATCACCCCGGCCTCGATCAGC
>JBBIJD010000065.1:0-9247 GCA_037446135.1 Candidatus Fraserbacteria bacterium | reverse complement strand
GGGAGTAATCATACCCCCCGGCCAGCTCCTCCTTCGCCTCGAGGTGCCGGAGGACATACTGGCCGCAGTTGCTCCCGATCCGGTTCTCCTCGACCTCGCCGATGCTCACCAGGACCTCGAACCCCTTGGCCTGTAGCTCTCGGACCACGGCGTAATCGGCCTCGGGGCGATGAGGGTCGATGTAGGAGACAAGGCCGCTCCTTTGGGCCCGATGGGTCGGATTGAGCGGGGTGAGCTTGACCAGGAACCTCTCGGGAGAGAAGTAGCGGGCCAGGACTTCGGCCTCGAGGGGGGCCTCTTTGGCCAGGGCAAAGTTGAGGGCCACCTTCCGGTCGCCCGCCTCGGGCCGAGAGAACCGCTCGCCGTATTCGGCTATCTCAGCGAAATCCCATTTCCGGGCCGGGATCAGCTCATCCCTCAGCTTGGGATCGGTAGTGTGGATCGAGAACTGGAGCTGGAACCGCCCGCCTTGGTAGTGCTCGCGCTTGATCCGGAGGAGCTCCTCGAAGAAGCCGTCCGTCCCCCGCGGGGCGATGGTGGAGAGCGAGGGCAATAGCCCCGGGGCATCATAGCGCCGTGGCAGCTCATCCAGCACTTCGAGGACATGGGGGTTGAGGGCCGGCTCGCCCATCCGGGCGAATTGGATCTTGAATTTTCTCACCGGGACCTGACCGGAGGGGAACCGCCTCCTCACCAGGTAGTCGATCTGGGCGAGGATCTCCTCCTTGGAGAGCTTTCCCCGGTAGCCCCCGCCGGCGTCGCACATCTTGCAGCCCACGGGGCACCCGACGAGAGTCGAGACGAGCAGAACCCACTTCTCCTCCCTTTTGAGAGGGGGCGAGAGGGCCTCGACGAACTCGATCAATCTCCCCGCGCCAAGCTCGGCGATGTAGACCAACGCCACCTCTTCCTTACCCATCGTCCCGATGAGCCTCATCATCTTCCCCCCTCAGCCTCCGATAGATCCTCATTGCTGCCTCAACCCCATCTCCGACGGCGATCGCGGTCTGGCGGCAGCGCCCACGACGGACATCGCCCACGAGGTAGAGGAGCCCCTCCTCCTGGAGCTGCGCCAGCCGCCCGCGAAGTCCTTCAGCAAGGTAATCTAATCTGGGGACCCGGCCGATGGCAAATATAGCATAGTCTAGCCCGAGGGCCCATCTCCCTGGCCCTCGGGGCGAGGAGAGCCGAAGGAGAAGCCCGCTCCCGGAGCCTAAGTCTAGGATCTCGGTGATCACGGTATTTTCATGGTAGCTGATCTGGGGAGAGCTCTTAGCCCGCTCCCAAAGCAAAGGGAGACACCTCACCCTCGCGGAGCGGTTGAGGATGTGGACCTCATTTCCTCTCGCGGCGAGGTTGAGGGCGTAATCGAAGGCCGCGTCCCCGGCCCCGACGATCCCGAACCGCTTCCCCTCAAGCTTCCGGAGGGGGTAGACCTCATAGAAGACCCTCCCCTTCGCCTCCTCGGGGACCTCGCAATCGGTGAACTCCTTCGGCTTGGTCCCCGAGGCGAGGACCACGATCTCGGCGGTGAGCCTCCGCTTGTCCGTCTCGATCAGGAAGCGACCGCCGACGGCGTCGTGGTCCAGCCTCAGGACCTCTTCATGAAAGACCTCGACGCCCACCCGTTCGAGCTGCTCCGCGAAGAGCCAGACCAGCTCCTCTCCGGGGATCCCGCCGGGGAAGCCGGGATAGTTCTCCACCAGGTTGGCGTTCAAGAGCAGCCCGCCGACCCGTTCCCGTTCAAAGATTATGGGCTCGAGCCCCGACCGCTTGAGTTGCAGCGCCGCGGCCAGCCCAGCCGGGCCGGCCCCGATGATCACTACCTCGACTTCGGTTCTCATTTGAATGCAGCCAGGAGCTCCTCGGCCAGCAGGGGGTAAGCGAACCCATGGGCCAGGTTCAGCAGCGTCGCCCGGTGGAACTGCGCATTGTAGGTGGCGGTCCCATCGACGATAAAGAAGACCTCGAATCCGCGACAGAAGGCGGACCGGGCGGTCGTCTCGCAGCAGAGATGGGTCATCACCCCGCAGATCGCGAGCTGCTCCACCCCCTTTTCTCTCAAGATCTCCTCCAGCGCGGTCTTGTAGAAGGCATCGTATTGGCCCTTCTCGATGATCAGTCGCCCTCTCCCTCGCGGGGAGAGCCCTATCCCTGGCCCTCCCCCTCGACGGGGGAGGGAGCGGGTGAGGGTGATAACCAACTCCGGGAGGAGCTCGCTCAGGGGGTCTTCTTTCCTGATCAAATCCTGCCACCATTTCCCCATCTGGCCGGCATCCTCATCGGTGTTGATGTGGCGGGTGAAGACCACCGGCCGGCCCCGAGCGGCGAAGGCCGCGATCAACTCCTTCACCTTGGGGAGGATCGCACCTGCGCTGGGGATGTAGGCATGTGAATCTTCTTCAAGAAAATAGCGCTGCAGATCCAAGACCAAGAGGGCCGCCCGCTCCGGGCGAAAATCGAGGGGGTGCCGCTCGCGGAGGGGCTGGACAGACTCTAACATCTCCCTTGCCCGCTGGGCGATGGCCTCGGGGGTGAAGTAGGGCTCCTTCATTTCATCGGCTTGTCTCCCGCCTGAGCCAGTCCAGGTAATCGGGGTTCCCCGCGGTGATCGGGAAGGCCAGGATCTCCGGGACCTCGTAGGGGTGAAGCTCCTTGATGAGGGCCTCGATCCGGTCGTAATCGGCGGCACGGGCCTTGATCAGGCAGAGCCACTCCCGGGCCGCCTCGAGCTTCCCCTTCCACCAGTAGCGGCTCTCCATTGGTCCCAAGACTTGGACACAGCCGGCCAGCCGCCCCTCCAGGAGCTTTTGGGCGATCGCCTTGGCCTTCTCCTCCGAGTCGACCGCTGTAATTACCTGGATGAACAAGGGCGATCTTGGAAGACCTTCGCCGGCGCCGGCTCGAGCGAGAGCTTCAGGAGGGGCGAGCACATCTTCTGGCCCGCCCAGAAGCAGAAGAGCCCGACCAGCTCAAACCCCCGCTCACCACCGAGCTCCAGGACCTCGATAGAGGAGCTTCTTCCCGATCCGGTCCAGCTCAGCCGGGGCCTCGGAGAGGACGGCATCGCATGGGGCATGGAATACCTCATCTCAGGACTGCCATCTTCCGGACCTCGCTCTTGCGGATCGAGCCATCAAGGCCCCTCACGATCACAGTGTAGAGATAGACCCCGTTCGCCAGCCCGACCCCGTCCGGACCGGCCAGCACGAGTGGCAGCGAATTCCCCAGGGCAGTGGCGGACCAGACCGGCCTACCTGCCAAGTCCCAGACCCGGACGGCGAGCGATTCGATCCCTTGGCCCTGGACGAAGAACTTCGAGCCGGTGAAGCCGATTCGCTCGACCTTCAAAGCGGTTTGATTCCCCGTCGTGCGGGCTGAAGCGAGCCCAGCAGTAGGGCCAGGGCCGCTCACCGGGGTCCCGCCGATCCAGAGCGAGATCAGCTCGAGCATCTTGGCGTCATTGATCGTCTGCCCGCCGGTGTTGGGGACCTCCTCGCCGTTGATCCAGAAGGAGATCGCTTGCAAGATCTCCTGATCCCCGATCACTAAGTCGGGGTTAGCGGCCCCTGCGGGCTCGCCCGGCACTAAGGAGGCGATCGCCTGCTCGATGGTCAACCCGCCCGGTGGAGGCGGCCCACCGCCCCCGACGGTGACCGTGCGCGACTCGGTGTCATTGTCCGTGACCACTTCGACGGTATAGCTCCCGGCAGCGGTGAAGGCATAACTGACGGTGAGCGTGGTGCTCCCAGCCGGCGGAAGAGGCGTCGGCCGTCGCTCCTCCTGCAAGACCGTGGTGCCGGACTTGATCCGGACGATGATCTCCTGGGTCCCTCCATCGGTCCCGGTGTTCGTGATCGTGGCGGTGATCGTGACCGTGGCCCCGACATCGGGGGCCGCGGGGCTGACGGCGAGGCTGGTGATCTGGAAGTTCGCCCCGGTCACGACCGCCGGTGGGGGGACGGCGAGCCAGGGGTCGAAGGCCACATTCCCGGTCACGGCATCCCCGCCTCCTGGGCCGAGGCCTCCAGGGCCGGAGGGGCTTCCCCACCAGTTATTGGTCCCGTCCAGATCGTCTCCGGAGACGATCGCGGCCTCGATTCCGGCCCGGTGATTCCCGGAGATCTCACATTGATTGATGTGATTATCCGAGGCCCGGCCCGCCTGGACCCTCGCCCCCTGGGAGTTGTTGGAAAGCCTCGCGCCGGTGAGCCTCAGCCCGGTCAAGCGCTGGGTGGCGCTGAGGTTGAGCCCGGCCCCGACGGTATCCACATTCCGGTCGTTATCGGAAAACTCCCCGCCGGTGATGGTGATCCCGCTGATATCGTTAGTCGCCTGGATATCGAGCCCATGGTCATTGTTCCCACTGGCCGTGGTGGGATTGATCGTGATGTCGTGGACATTCCGGCCGCGAAGGATCAGGCCCGAGCCGAGGCCCGCCGGGGCCCTTGTCCCGTTCTGCCTGAACTCGCAGGCGCGGATCTCCACTGGCCCGAGGTCGCCCGCGGCCGGGCCCGGGCCGAGCGAGTCCAAGCGGAGCCCGAACCCGCCGTTGTTGGTGAAGGCGCTCTCTTCCACTTTTACCGGGCCGATGTTCCCCGTGAGGGTGATCACCTCCGCGCCGGAGCCGATAGGAGCGGGCGCAAGGTCGCACGGCGTCCCCGCGCCCCCCTGATTCTCCTTCACCGTCACTCGCTCGAACTCGAGGTCCCCGATCGAGCCGGAATTGGTCCTCAGGCAGACCCCCATTCCGCCGTTCTTGCCGACCTGGACATCCACCAGCCGGACGAAGTCGATGCTCGCCGTGGCGGTGACGATCCGGACCCCGTTGTCCTGGGCCTGGTCAATGAAGCCACCCTCGATGGTGAACCGCTCGACGGGGAAGTCGTTGGCCGCCGGGGCGTGGTTGACGAAGATGTTGTGCCAGCCGTTGTTCCGGACCCTGGAGTCGACTATCTCGACGGTATCGAGATCATCGCTGTTGGAGAAGAGGAGCCCCGCCCCGCCGTTCCGCTGGATCGTCTCGTTAGTGAAAGAGACCTCCTCCACGGCCCCGGCGTTCGAGAAGTTCACCCCGTGTGCGCCCGCGTTCTCGATGGTGTCGCTCTCGAAGCGGGTATCCGCGACCAGGCCATTGACAAAGCGGATATTGTCCGTAGTATGGCTGGAGATGTTATTCCCCGAGACCATCAGGCCGAGGACCCGCCCGGTGTTGGCAAACAACAATCCGAAGGCCCCGTTCCCTTGGATCATGGACCCCGAGAATTCGGAGTCCTCGACCTCCCCGGTGGGCGGGACGAAGACGACCCCGCCCCCGGCGTTGGTGGTGATCCGAGTGCCGGAGACCTGGAGGCGACGGACACTCCCGCCGATCGCAAAGCCCAGTCCTGGCCCGCCACCGTTTATCTCGATCGCCCCGCCGGTGATGATGAGCTCATCGACCGAGCCAGCATTGAGGAAGATGATCCCCCCGCCGCCGTTATTCCGGATCTCGTTGGCCAGGAATGAGAGGTCCCGCACAGACCCGACCGTGGCGTTCACCAGGATCCCAGGCCCCGGATTCCCGGTGATGAGATTATCCTCGATCGTGATCCCACTGGTGCTCGGGGCGGCGATGACCACCCCGCCGGTGATCATGAGCCCTTGGCCGGCCCTTCCTAAGGTCACCCCGTCGGCCGCGATCGTCACCGTCCCGGCGACGGTCGTGGCCAGCGCGCCGTTGCTGGAGCTGACCGTCAGGTTCGGCTTGTTGATGACGAACCCCGGATGAGTCCCCGGCTGGAGGATGCAGGTATCCCCGGGCGCGGCCGCCAAAATACAAGCCGCGGGATTCGGAAAGTCCCGCGGCACCAGATACTCCGTGGCCAGGGCGCTCACCCCCAGGGCCAGGAGGAGCCCCAAGCTCAAGAGAAAGGTCCGCATTCAAGCCCTCCTTTCAAAAGCTGCCAGTCAGGATGCCCGCCGGTTTTCGCCTCGACACGGGCATCCCTTGATCCGATACCCAATCGCCCGCCCCTGAGGCTCTCGGCATCGTTCGGTCGGGTAGCCGTCCGTTCCTGTTGGGACGGGACCGCGGGCCTGCCCTGCCCGATGCCGACCGTCGCCGCTTCCCAGCTCAGGCCCAACATATTATGCCCTTCCTTTCCTTCGCGTCGCGCCGATACTGACTGACTGATCCCTCATTAGCCGCCTTGTAGGGGCGGGAGCACGGTCAGTCCCTCACGAGCGAAGTCCTCATCGAAGGCAAAGACCCGGCACCCCTCGTCCTCGGCGATCAAGAAGCTGGTGCAATCGACTAAGCTGACCGTCTGCCTCTCCTGCAACAACTCCCAAGCCCGGCGATGCAACTCCTCATCTACCCAAATGATCCTGAGAAGATCCTCGAGGGAGGAGACGAAGTCCCGCAGGACCGGGAAGCCGAGCCGGGCTTGGATGAGGGCGAAGCTCTCAACCAAAACATAAGAGGAGGTGAGCAGCTCCACATCTTCGCGGAGGAGCCCCTCATAGACCACGCGGGCTCGACTATGGAATTCATCGCCGGCCGAGGCTAAGGCATAGAAGGCCGAGGTATCCACGAAGACTTTCATCACTTAAGGCCGGCCAGGTAGTGGTCATGATTCCGCGCCACATCCCCCCTAGGGTCGTGGCCCTTGCCCACAAACCCTTGGGCCTTCTCCTTCGTCGAGCTCGGCCGCTCACGCTCGAGAGGCCCGGCACCCTCCTTCTCCTTCCCAAAGAATGCCTGCTCGATCAGCCTCCGGAGAAGTTCCGAGAGCGAGATCCTCCGCTTGAACGCCTCCTCGCGAAGCTGCTCATACTGCCGCTCTTCTAAATAGACCTGTGCCCGCACTCGTGACCGCGGCATGGGGTCCTCACCTCCGCCAATGCAACAATTATATAATAACCACGAAGCTGCGGTGTCATTGCCCCGGTGAATCTCCTCTCCCAGGCCAGCCAGTTTGTGCTCAGCCGCTACAAGCCGGCGGGACCCCCGCCGAGAGGTCCTGCCCGTTCCCTGAGAAGGCGTTGCTCGCGGGGCAGCTCACCTCGCCCGCCGGATCGAGGAAGAGCCCGAATCCACCGTTATCCCGGATGATGTTCCCCGCCAGCACGGCCCTCCCCCCGGCTAGGACAGCTATGCCGTCATCGGCATTCCCCTCGATCAGGCTATCATGTAGCTCCAGGGCGGCCTCTTTGACCCCCAGGCCGTGACCGGGGACACCGGGCTTCCCCGCGGTCGCGGCGATCGTGCTCTCGGAGACCTCGACCTCCGCGCCGTCGGCGACCCAGACACCGTAGCCGAAGCTGTGCCGGACCTCCGTCCCGATGAGCGTCGCTGTCGAATCGCTCAGGACCTCGATCCCGATGGCCAGCTCCGAGCCGAAACGCGCCTCCGGCTGGGTGTCCCAGATCTTCTCGCCCTCGAGCCGGACGAGGAGCGAGTCGGAGATCCTCACTCCCGCGACCTTGCTCTGGGTGATCTTATTGCCGTGCAGCTCGATGCTCCTCGTCTCCTCCACTTTGATCCCGATCTCGCTGCCGCTGATCAGATTCGATCCCACTAGGGCCCCGATCGTCCCCCTCCCGACGATGATGGCCGCGACCGGTGTGGGCCTAGGTCCAGTTGGGAGCCCCTCGAGCTCGTTCCCCACGATCTGGAGCTCCGTAACCTCTTGGGCGAAGATCCCGGCCCCCGCGGTCCGGGCGAGCTTATTATCCTTGAGCTCCACTCGCTGGCGCCCGAGGACCGAGATCCCCAGCCCGGCGGTCCCATCCCCCTTGGCGGCGATATCTGTGATCGTATTGTTGGAGATCTCGGCCCGGAGGAGCTCACTCCCGCTGATCCCGTAGCCCACATTGTTCCGGATCACATTGTTGACGATCGTCAGCCCCTGGGCCTGGACCCCCAGCTCGACGCTCTTCCCCATGATCTCCAGTCCCGGGCCGAGGTTGCCGCTGAGCTCGTTCTGCTCCATGCAGAATGAGCTGGCCGCCTCGAGCCCCACTCCCACCTTCCCCCCGCTGATGGAGAGGCCGCGGAGCACGACCCCAGTGGCCCGGAGGACCACGATCCCCTTCTGGTCTGCCTTGCTCACGATCTTGGTCACCGCGCTCCCGCCCTCGCCCTCTAAGATGATGCCTTTATCGATGACGATCCCGCCGGGATAGGTCCCGGGCTTCACCAGGATCTTATCCCCATCGCGGGCATTGGCGATGGCTTCTTGGATCGTCCGGTAGCGCGCGGGGACCTCGAGGACTCGCCCGGTCCCGGTCGGTTCGGGACAGACCTTCTCCATAATAGGCGGGGGCGGCGTAGGGGGCGAGATCGGCTCGTGGTTGATCCAAAGGGCGATCAGCTCGAGGATCTTGGCGTCGGTGATGATCTCTCCCCCAGTCCCCGGGACTGGCATCCCATTGATCCAATACTCGATCGCTTGAAGGATCTCCTCATCATCGAGGTAGCCGTTCCCGTTCGTATCGAGTGCCTGTTCGATCGTCAGAGCCGGGGCCGCGAGGGCTCCGCCGAGCCCGGCCCCGAGGGACAGAGACAGGAACAGAAGAAGAGCTAGTGCGAAGCTCGCTATCTTAGTCAAAATGACCACCCCTTTTCGCTTCCTCGGCAACCGCCCCTCCAGTATAGGCGAGCGGGCGAGGCCGGAGCAAAACAAAAGCGATGGAGCCCGCCCCCCTGGGCAGTAAACCTGACGACCGGTCGCATATTTTGACCGCGGCCGGCGCTGCTCAGTCACCGGCGCATTACCTCGAGCTGGCGAGCAAGGCCAGCCAGTGGTTGGGCTGGATGCAGCCGGAGAGGGCCGGGCCACCGCGAGGGGCGAGGATCGGCTTATCCTTCCTCCTGTCAAGGGCCTCAGCTCTCCAGCCGGTAGATGGTGTAAGGCCCCTGGCTGCCGAGCCGCTTGGCCTTCTTCCAGGGGACCAGGCGGGCTCTCAGCTCTTGCGGGAGCTGATCTGGGCCCTTGCCCTTGAAGGCTTTGGCGTTGAGGGCCAAGAGGTTGCTCTCCCCGGTGAGGAGCTGGTAGAGGTCGGCCTCGGGGGCCTGAGAGAGATAATGGCGGGCGGCCGCCAGGCCCTCGACCCCGCTTGAGAGGTGGAGGACCACCAGGACGGCCTTGACTGAGAGGCCCTCGACCTGGAGGGGCTTCTCCACCACGATGTTATATCGTGGTGGAGTAGAGCCCGAGCTCTGCCAGGGCCGCCACAAGAGGACTCCCCCGATCGCCCCGCC
>JBBIJD010000064.1:0-9259 GCA_037446135.1 Candidatus Fraserbacteria bacterium | reverse complement strand
GATCGGCGTGAGCTTCAGCCTGTAGTCCTAACCTGGCCGGAAATGACGGAGGCCCCGGGCCTGGCGAAGGCTCGGGGCCTCTTGGTTTTCCTCCTAACCCAGGCTCAATAACCATAAAGGGTCAGATACTGTATTGGCCATCAAGTTCCCACCCCCTCTGGCGCTCGATAGGACTCGTCGCTCTTGTAGATCGCATGGGCAATCAGTAGCAACTTCCTCGCTGCGGCGATCCGCGCCACCTTCTCCGGCTTCCCCCGCTCCTTCAGTCGCCGGTAGATCATCTTCACCGCCGGATTGAACCGGGCCGCTGGCAGGGTCGCTTCATACAGCCGCTTCCGGAGCTCGCGGTCCCCCCGCTCCCGCTTGCTGATCCTCGGTTTCTTGTGCATCGAGCTCCCCGAGCGATGTTCGATGGGATCGAGGCCGGCTAAAGCCACGATCTGCCGTCTGTTAGTATGCGGATACCTGCGGAACAGGGTCAGAAGTGTGAGCGCCGTGATCGGCCCCACCCCGGGGAGGCTCAACAGCACCTGAAATGATGCCGCCGCCTTCTCCTCCTCCGCGATGAGCTTCTGGGCCCGTGCTATGCACGCCCGCTCCTTCTCCCTCAGGGAGGTGATGGTCTCAGCAAGCTCAGCGAGCAACTCCTTCGGGGTGAAAGGGTCCTGGCTCAAGGCCTCAAGCAGCCCCTGGTAGGCCACCCGCGCCTTCTGGGTCACCTGGTAGATCGCCAACTGGACCGAGATGGCCTGGGTCAGGTGATCAGGGGTTTGAAGCTCTTTGGCTTTGGGCTCGCCTCGTTCTACACCATAGCGGTAGAGGAGCTCGGCATCTCTCTGGTCGGTCTTGGAGCGCTTGCTGCTTAGCTCGCGAAGGTTTGGGATTAACCCCGGATTGAGCTTCACCGTGGGGAGGCCCCTCTCTTGACAAAAGGCCTCCAACTTGCGGGAGTAGGTGCTCGTGGTCTCGAAGACGATTCTCACTTCCCGACCATGGTCTAAGAACTCCGCCAGCTCGGGAAGCCCCTTCCTGTTGGGGAACACACGCTCTTGCTTCCCGTCGTAGGTCACCAGGACTTGCTTGCTCACATCCACTCCGATACACTTCATGGTGGAACCTCCGTCACTGTCAGAGTGATGGAGAGTTCGCACGGGTGGGCCGCTCTCTCCAGTTCAGCCCGACCTCGTAAACACGAGCTGCAGCGGAAGCTGCCCTCCTGATACTGTCCGGGCTTGTGGGAGGGCGGTCCATCTGACCCCCGAACTGGCATCTTGCCGTTCCCGTCTTGCATCGACCTGCCCACCCGAAGTCCGTCTCCATCCACACCGAAGTGTAGCCGAGATGGACCGAGAGAACAGCTACCCTTGCTCTCCATCCCGCCGGTCAATGTACGAGGTCTTGCAAGCATACACCAAGTATCTTCTCGACCCACCATATCCCCTTGAGAATCAGCGGCTAATTGGCGTATAATTTTTAGTGGTCTCAGCCCGGAAGGAGATCGGGTTGCCGCGGAAGGAATATGTGCTCCTTTACAGTGAGGATACCAGGAAGAGGCACTATCACAGGACCGAGCGAGGCAAGGTGATCGAATTCATGGTCCAGCTCGAGGTGAAGGTCGAGGGGAGTTGGAGACCAGTGATCCGCTATGATTGCGCTCATGGTTATGCCCATCGCGATTGTTATAATCTGGCCGGGGAGCAAAAGAAGGAGGAGCTAGTTCTGAGCGTTGAAGAGACTCTGACCCTTGCTGATAAGGATATCCGGAGGCGCTGGCGAACCTACAGAGCTAGGTTCTTAAAAGGGGGCTATCCAGTATGAGGCCAAAGGAGCTCTGCAACAGGAGGATGGAGGAGAGGAATGCTGAACTAATATTTGAATTCGATATGTATGTTTTAGAACACCCTGAATTTGCCGAGAATATCCCTGAGGGAGCCATCGTGGCGATGCAGCTCGAGGGGGATGAAGAGTTCAATGAATGGAGCCGGCGGCTGGCTCAGAGCCATGCCGAGCAAAGTCAGCCGATAGTCTATGTGAAGATCAAGAAGCTCGCGCCCTTCCGCTCCCGAATCGAGGAGTTAGAACTGGAACGGATCAGCGCCTGAGAGGTCTTGCATTCACACATTAATCTCCCCCTGTAGCCCCTCACTGGCCGGAAATGACAGAGGCCCCGGGCCGAAAGAGGCTCGGGGCCTTCTGTTTTTAGTTTTAGGATGATCAAGGATAGGTCCTGCAACCATGCTTCAGGGGTCTCCTTCGATTGATGATTGAAACCTGCTGAACTTGCCGTATAATTGGGCTGCGATGAACGAAAGGGCTGGGTTGGAAGAGAGGGTCGCAAGGATTGAAGGCATCTTGAGCCAGATAAACGAGAGATTGAATCATGTCGAGGCCGAGCTGGGGAATAAGGCGGACAAGTGGGAGATCAGGATCTGGTTCCTCATCATCGTCCTTTTGATGACCGTCTACCAATTCCTGCGCTAGGCTAGTTCTTTATCGGAGCGTCCCCTCAGCTCAAGTAGTGCAGCAGGAGCGGAAGAGGGTAGAGCAATATCGGCGCATTGCTCTCCGCCCAGGAGTTTGGTATAAAGATCCAAGGAAGGAGATGGAAGAGAAGGCCCAGGGGAAGGAAAGCCCTACCCTCGAGGAGCGGCTGGCCAGGGTTGAAGGGATTCTGGAAGAGGTAAGGGCGAGGCTGAACCACCTGGAGACTCGGCTGGGGGAGGAGATCAGCGGCCTCCGGGGCGAGACCAATGGCCTCCGGCGGGGGATGTCCGCAAATTTCAGGTGGACCCTGGGGATCATGATCTCGATGTGGGTGACGCTCATCCTGGCGATCATCTTCAGCCGGTGAGCTAGAGCTAGAGGAGGGGACATGAGGATCAGGCGCACTGCTCTGCTGATGCTCACAGCGTTAATACTGACCGGCGCAGTCGGGGCCCTCTCCCAGCCGCCGCGGGGCCAGGGCAGGGCCGACCTAGACTTGGTCGTAAAGGCCATCGCCGTCGAGCCTTCCTCCCCCAGGCCGGGAGAGGAGCTGACGATCACCGCGACCATCCTCAATCAAGGCAAGGGGGACATCACCGAGAGCTTCAATGTCCAGCTCTTGGTCAGCCTCGGGCCGCCGGAGTTCTCGGCCCTCGGCTTCGGTGAGCTCGGCGGACTCCAGGTGGGGGTCCAGCGGCTCGGCGGGGGCCTAAAGGCCGGCCAGGAGAAAGAGGTCCAATTCCAGTGGAAGATGATCGCGCTCCCGCTCGCCAAGCTCCGGGTCGTGGCCGATGCCCCGTTCGACAATGTCCCCGAGACCGATGAGAGGAACAACGCCCTGGAGGCGATCGTCCGGGTCGAGAGCCGCTACCTCGACCAGTGGTGGCTCGAGCGGATCAATGCCCCAGGGGCTTGGGCGCTCACCCAGGGCTCCCCGGAGGTGGTCGTGGCGGTGATCGATAGCGGAATCGACTATACGCACCCCGAGCTGGTAGGTGCGATCTGGACCAACCCCGGGGAGATCCCGGATAACGGACTGGACGATGACCATAACGGATATATCGATGACCTCCACGGCTGGGACTTCGTGGACTACGATAACGATTCGTTCGAGGGCTCCCCGCGTAGGTCGGACCTTGAGCCGCACGGGACGGCCGTGGCCGCCCTCATCGCCGCTACTGCCGCGGACGGGAAGGGGACGACCGGCGTGGCCCCCGCTGTGAAGCTCATGGACTTAAGGGTCCTCGACCGGCAGGGTGAGGGAAGGTGGGCCGACGCCTTCAAGGCCATCGAATATGCGATCGCCAATGGCGCGGCGATCGTGAATATGAGCTTCAGCAGCCCCTACCGGCCTAAAGAGGCCGAGGAGTGGTTCAACCGACAGCTCGAGCCGCTCCTGAAAAGGGCGGTCGAGCGCGGGCTGATCCTCGTCGCCTCGGCGGGGAACGAGGCCCAAGCGGTCGGCTGGCCGGCCCGCTCGCCACAAGTGATCGCCGTCTCGGCCACCACCAAGGAGAATGAAGCGGCGGCTTACTCCAACTTCGGGCCGGAGGTCGAGTTCGCCGCCCCCGGGGGCTCGCTCTCCTGGGAGCAATTGAAGGCGGCGCTCGCTCAGGCCCGGAGCCTGGAAGATGTCCTGCCCGTGGTCGGGGACCTCTTGATCACCCCCTGGCCTGGTGAATACTACGGCTGGTTCGCGGGGACCTCGGCCTCCGCCCCGCTCGTCTCCGGGGTGATCGCCCTCCTCCGGTCGCTCGACCCGCGATTGAGCCCTGATCAAGCTCGGGAGGTCCTCAAGGCCATGGCCAGAGATTTAGGCGAGCCCGGACGGGACGACCGGTTCGGGTTCGGGCTGATCGATGCCGCTGCAGCGGTCAAGTATCTGGCCGCGCGGGGCCCGAATCGCTGAACAAGATCAAGATATGAAGGAATCCCTGATCGTCCTCGGCCTGCTCGGCCTGGTGGTCTTCTTAGCCCTCCTCCAGCCCCAATTCCCTTCAGTCCCCTTCCAGACGGTCGCCCTGGGGGAGGAGAGCGGGCTCAGATCCCAAGAGGCATTGGTGATCACCACCGAGGAGGGGTGGCAGGAGCTATGGGAGCGGCATGTCTCCTCCAGCCGCCGTCCACCGCCGCTGCCCCAGATAGATTTCTCCACAGAGATGGTGATCGCCCTCTTCGGCGGGAGCCAGCCCGAGGGAGTTCTCTTGCAGATCACTAGGATCGAGAAGCGGCCGGGCCGCCTCCTGGTCCACTATGCCCTGAGCGGCCCTGCCTGCTCGAAGTGCGCTCTCCCCACCGGGCTGGTCCAGCCGTTCCACATCATCCGGCTCGAGCGGCTAGACTTGCCCGTGGTCTTCAGTCGGGACTAGCGGCTAGCCGGCCGCCCACTTGGCCTGAAGTGGTCCGCTCGGTTATAATCCTCCTCCAAAGGAGGAGGGAATGCGCGCGCACAGCTCGAGCCTGAGCTCGCTGGGCTTATTCCTGGCCCTCACCCTCATCATCGGCCTGGGCCTGCTCATCAACTGGGGGGCGGAGACGGAGCAGCCCGGCCAAGCGAGGTGGGCCTTCTTCACCGGTGGGAATGTCTACTCCTCCCCGGCGATCGGGCCTGATGGGACCATCTACATCGGCTCGGGGAGCACCAGGCTCTTCGCCCTAAACCCCAATGGGACCAAGAAATGGGAGTTCAAGGCCGGAGAGGATGAGCGGGCCTGGGTCTACTCCACCCCGGCGATCGGTGAGGATGGGACGATCTACTTCGGGGCCTATGACGGCTTTCTTTATGCCCTCCGGCCCGATGGGACCCTCAAGTGGCGGTTCAAGACCTACGATAAGGTCCATGCCTCCCCGGCGGTCGGGAGGGAGGGGACCGTCTACTTCGGCTCATCCGATTCGCTCTTCTACGCCCTCAATCCCGACGGGACATTGAAGTGGAGCTTCCCCCTCGGGGCGGGGAGCTACTCCTCGCCCGCGCTCGGTCCCGACGGCACCATCTATGTCGGCTGCTACGACGGCTTCCTTTATGCCCTCAAGCCCGACGGGACCCTGAAATGGAAGTTCAAGACCGAGGCGAGGATCGGCCATTCCTCCCCGGCGATCGGTCCCGAAGGCATTCTCTATATCGGCTCCCACGACCATAAGCTCTACGCTCTCTGGCCCGACGGCACGAAGCGCTGGGCCTATGAGACCGGCGGGGAGATCTACTCCTCCCCGGCGATCGGCCCCGATGGGACGATCTACTTCGGCTCCGAGGACGGCGGGGTCTATGCCCTCAACCCCGACGGGACCCTGAAGTGGCTCTTCCAAACCGGCGGGCGGGTCCGCTCCTCCCCCGCGGTCGGGGCGGACGGCATCATCTACATCGGCTCGCACGATAAGCAGCTCTACGCGATCAGTCCTGAAGGAACCAGGCTGTGGAGCTTCTATGCCGGTGCGCCGATCTATTCCTCCCCGGCCATCAGCGCCGAAGGCACCATTTATGTCGGCTCGGGGGATAGCTCTTTCAAGCTCTATGCGATCACGAGCTCGAGCCCCGGCCTGGCCCCCTCGCCCTGGCCGATCTTCCGCCATGACCTCCGGCGGACGGGGCGGAGCGAACGGGCTCCAGCCCCGGCCTCAACGGGGACAGGGGCACCGCCATGAGCATAAGATCGGCGCTCAGGCTCGGCTTAGTAGTAGCGATGCTCGCGGCCCTCCTCGCGGAGGCCTCTTCCCCGGCCTCGCCCCCGGCCATCGCAGGTGAGCTGGAATGGGTCTTCCCGACCGGAGGGAAGGTCCTCTCCTCCCCGGCCATCGGGGGGGAAGATGGCACTATTTATATCGGCTCGCTCGATGGAAGGCTCTATGCCCTTAATCCCGACGGGACTGAGAGGTGGCACTTCAAAACCGGCGGAGGGGTCGGCTCGACCCCCGCCATCGCACCGGCGGACGGGACGGTCTACATCGGTGGAGGAGGCGATAAGTTCTTCGCCTTAAATCCCGACGGCTCCTTGAAGTGGAGCTACTTCACCAACGGCTCGCTCGCCGGGGCACCGGCCATCGGGGCCGACGGGACGATCTACGCCGCCTCGGGGAATGGGCGAGTCTATGCGGTAAGCCCCGACGGCTCCCCCAAATGGGAGTTCGACACAGGCTCCTGGCTCAAGACCGCACCGGCGATCGCGAAAGATGGGACGATCTATGTGACCCGCGGACATGGCCGGGCCTATGCCCTCAACCCCGACGGGAGCTTGAAGTGGGAGTTCCCCATCCCCGGAGGATCGAATAGCTCCTCCTCACCGGCGATCGGGGCCGATGGGACCGTCTATTTCGGGACCTGGGACGGCGAGCTCTACGCCCTCAATCCCGACGGGAGCTTGAGGTGGCGGTTCGCCGCCCGCTCCTGGATCGATTCCTCCCCCGCGATCGGGGAAGATGGGACCATCTACATCGGCTCGGGGGACGGCGGGCTCTACGCCATAAGCCCCGAGGGGACGGTGAAATGGCGCTTTCAAGCCGGCGCGCCGGTGGACTCCTCCCCCGCGATTGGCGATGACGGGGTGATCTACTTCGGGGCCGGGAACGGGCGGTTCTATGCCCTCAATCCCGACGGGACCGAACGGTGGCGCTTCTCTACTGGTGATCGGGTCACCTCCTCTCCGGTAGTCGCTAATGGCTCGGTCTACTTCGGCTCCTGGGACGGGAAGGTCTATGCCCTGAGCTGCTCCAGCAATGGCCCGGCCCCCTCCCCCTGGCCGGTCTTCCATCACGACCCTCAGCGGACGGGAAGGGAAGGGCCGGGCCGGCTCGGCCCCCTCCTCCGATGATGATGGAAGCCCGTGGAGGCTCGCCATAGAATCAGGCCGCGCTGAACGGGGCCGGCTTAGAAGAGAGGGTCGTGAGGATCGAGGGCATCCTGAGCCGGATGGATAAGAGATTGAACCACATTATTGAGACCGAGATCGGGGGCTTGAGGGCCGAGCTGGGGAGTAAGGCGGACAAATGGGAGATCAGGATCTGGTTCCTCATCATCGTCCTCCTGATGACCGTCTACCAATTCCCGCGGCGCATTGCTCTCCGCCCGGGAGTTTGGTATAAAGATCCAAGGAAGGAGATGGAAGAGAAGGCCCAGGGGAAGGAAAGCCCTACCCTCGAGGAGCGACTGGCCAGGGTTGAAGGGATTCTGGAAGAGGTGAGGGCGAGGCTGAACCACCTGGAGACAGAGATCGGCGGTCTCCGGGGTGAGATCAATGGCCTCCGACAGGAGATGAGCCGGGAGATCGGCGGTCTCCGGGGCGAGATTAATGGCCTCCGGCAGGAGATGTATACCAACTTCAGGTGGACCCTGGGGGTCCTGATCCCCATGTGGGTGACGATCATCCTGGCGATCGTCTTCACCCGGTGATTGATCTGCCGGCCGGGAACGGATGGAATGATTGAGGCCCCGAGCCTTCACTCACTAAGCTAAGCCCGGGGCCTCCTGGTCTAAGTCCCGCTCGTCCTGCCCTATCCTGCTCCGTCCGCCCTGCCGATCCGAGCCTACGAGCCCCGCTCCTTTGCGGAGGAGGGGAGCGCCCCCTGCCGCTTCAGGAAATCGCGGACCGCCAGCTCGATCAGCTCGGAGAGCGAGCGGTTCTGCTGGTCCCACTCGCACAGCGCCTTGAGGAGCCGCCTTCGCTCCTCCGAGCCGGCGTAGATCGTCACCCGCCCGATCCGGTCCAACTCCGTCGGGATCTTACTCATCTCTTCTCTCCCTCCTTGCGCTATTCATTTTGGCACTCCCGCTGCTCCCACCATCGTCTGACAATGCCGGATTCTCGGTCGCCTGCTCACTCATCCTTTAAGTTCCATCACCTCCTTCGTTCCTCGGGCTCTCTCCCCCCGGTCTGGGGCCTCTCTTCCAGGGGAACCCATTTCTACATCTGACATATCCGTGGAGTCAAGTCCCTCCCACGGTCCGCCCTAAGTATACCATATCCTGGCCGGATGCATAGTCTATCATATCCGGGGGAGACCGTCACTGTCATATCATATGCTGGCCTGATATTTAAGGGTCGCTTCTATGAGCTGTCAAGAGGCAAGAGCCCCCATGGATTCAGGGTTTTCGAGGATGGCCCGAAATCCTGGGGTATAATCAACCTCGGGCACCCAGGCGACTGGGAGCCTCGGCGAAAGGAAAGGAGGTGGCCGGACTGATGGTGCGGGCAGGTGGGCTTCCTTCCTTAAGAACTCTAACAACCTCCCTTTGCTTAGAGTCGGGGGTTCCCACCACAGGATTCTTGTGCACCCCGTCCGGCCACTGCCCTAATCCTTAAGGCTAAGGAAGGAGGTGGTCCGACCGGAGGAGATCAATGCTAAAGCAGAATCCAAAATCTCTATCAAACAAAAGGGAGGTTGTAGAGAATGTCTAAGAGAGTTCTCGCGATTCTGGTAGCTGCGTTGTTAGCTGTCGGGATCTTCAGCGCGGTGGCCAATGCCGGAGTGGATGGCAGTTTCAAGTTCGACATCTGGCTGTGGCCGCAGACTACTACGAATGAAGCTACTGGGTTCATCATCGACTTTGAGGCCTTACTGAAGCTGAACATCGCCATCAGCGGCCTAACTATCGCTAATGACATTGCGATGGGGATCGCCGGGCTGGAGCACTACATCCTCACCCTGGACACCACCCTCGGGGCACTCGATCTCACGGACACCTTCGCCTTCGCTGCCCCCTACATCAACTGCCCGCGCCGCGCACCCGCGAAGTATTGGTATATCGACTTCTTCACAGCCTACGGGCCATTCGACACCTGCC
>JBBIJD010000063.1:3638-9309 GCA_037446135.1 Candidatus Fraserbacteria bacterium | reverse complement strand
GTATAAGACATCGGCTTCCTCATCATAGTCAGCCCGGATATGCTTCTTGGGGAGCCGCACCAGGTGTGAGGCAGCTTCAATCAGGTGCTCTAGGCTCTTCTCTGCTAAGGACTCTTTGGCCATATGATCCTGTCCTTATTCACTTTGCGTCCGAGAAAGCTTGGTCAACGTCTCAAGACGCTACCTGCCTGCTGCCCTCGCCCTCTGGCGTAGCACAATTATCTTTCGCCGCGGAGCTTGATCAGCTTAGCGCAGAGCCATCTCCCGAGGATCGCCAGCCCGTCGGTGGGGAGATACTGACCGGCTGCGGCGTCGAAGAGGACCGTGGCTTGAGGGGAGAACTCCTCGTCCCCTCTCCAGTAGACGACGGCCATCCGAATGTAGGGCAGTGGCTGGAAGGCAAAGGCGGCGTCCCCCAGGGGGAGGGGCTCACCTCCGAGCGCGAGCGCGGCTCGCTTGAAGCCCTCTAAATCGTTCCTGAAGGCCCGGACGAGGCTGTCCCCCGAATAGCCCTGGAAGGCCCGGTAATAGAATTGGCCTTCAGGGAGCTCGCGGAAGGCGAGCCACTCCCCGGAAGGAGGGGTCCCAGTGGCCCGCCGGAGGTAATCGAGCAAGAGGGCCTGGATCTCCTCCGGGGCGGGCTGGCCGCTCCCTAGCTCATAGACCAGTAGCTCGGGATAGGTGATCCGATAAGCTCGCTCGAGGAGGCGGAGCCGCAATTCGCCAGGGCGATATTCTGCACCGGAGAGGGCGGCCAGCTCGGCCAGCTTGCGGCCTTTCAGCTCGGCCCGAGCCACTTCAATCGAGGGCTGAAGTGATCTGCGCCACTCCTCCATGCTCTTCTCTAGTCATGGTAGCGCAGGCGGGCCGGGGATTCAATATACCTCCTCTCTACCTCACTTTAGCCAGCTCTCGTCTCTCCTCCAGGCCCTTCCTTGTAGCCGGCCCGGTGGGGAGGACCGGCCTCCCCCAGGTGGCCTCTAAGACGACCGCCAGAGAGGCATACCAAGCGGAGAGGGCGCAGAAGATCCCCTCGAAACCGGCGATCCGATGCACCACCGGGACGAAGACCCCGATGGCGAGGAGGAAGAAGAGGATCGTGAGGGTAACGAAGACCACGGTCACAGCCTTTGACACTTTAAGCGCCCCGAAGGTCATATACCCGGTGAAGATCCCCCAGGCGATCAGGAAGACGGCCAGCCCCTCCTTGGGGATCGGGGCGAAGACCCCGACCTTCTCGAGGATGACCATCAGGGCGAAGCCCATCCAGAAGGCCCCATAAGAGCTGAAGGCCGTGGCCCCGAAGGTGTTCCCTGCACGGACCTCCCACATCCCGGCGAGGAACTGGGCCAAACCGCCGTAGAAGAGGCCCATCGGGAGGACCATCCCCAGGCTCTCCGGGGGGATGAGCCCGGCATTGACGATGTTCAAGATGAAGGTGGTGAGGGCGAAGCCCCCCAGTCCCAAGGCTGCCGGATTAGCGAGCTCTTTATTCATGTGAAGACCTCCTTAAACTCTCGATGAACGGGGCTCGGACTCGGTCAGTCAAGTCAATAGCCCATCTTCTTCCGGATCTCGTCCACGATCGCCGGGTCCCTCAGAGTGGTCGTATCCCCCAGCTCCCGTCGCTCCGCCAGGTCCTTCAAGATCCGGCGCATGATCTTCCCCGAGCGGGTCTTCGGCAGATCCGGGACGAAGATGATCTCGTCCGGCTTGGCGATCGGGCCGATCACCTCGGCCACTTTATTCCGCAGCTCCTGGACGAGCTCGGGGCTCTCCTCATACCCCGGGGCGAGGATCACGAAGGCCGTGAGGGCCTGGCCCTTCAGGGGGTGAGACTTCCCGACCGCCGCGGCCTCCACGACCGCCGGATGCTCTACTAAGGCGCTCTCGACCTCCATCGTCGAGAGCCTGTGCCCGGAGACATTGATCACATCGTCGATCCTTCCGACGATCCAGAAGTAGCCGTCCTCGTCCTTCTTGGCCCCGTCGCCGGTGAAGTAGATCCCCGGGACCTGGTTCCAATACTTCTCATATCTTGCGGGATCGCCGTAGATCGTCCGGAGCATTGCCGGCCAGGGGCGGGTGATCACAAGATAGCCGCCTTTCCCCGGAGGGACAGGGTTCCCGTCCTTATCGACGATCTCGGCCTCCACCCCCGGGAAGGGGCGAGTGGCCGAGCCGGGCTTGGTCCTGGTGATCCCTGGCAAAGGCGAGATCAAGATCATCCCGGTCTCCGTCTGCCACCAGGTGTCCACGATCGGGCAGCGCTCCTTCCCGATCACCCGGTGATACCACATCCAGGCCTCGGGGTTGATCGGCTCACCGACCGAGCCCAAGAGCCGGAGGGAAGAGAGGTCGTGCCTGTTCGGCCACTCCTCCCCGTCGCGCATGAAGGAGCGGATCGCCGTCGGGGCGGTATAGAAGATGTTCACATTGTATTTCTCGACGATCTCCCAGAAGCGGTCCGGCTGGGGGTAGTTGGGGACAGATTCGTAAATCAACGAGGTCGCCCCGCAGGCGAGCGGGCCATAGACGATGTAACTATGGCCGGTAACCCAGCCGATGTCCGCGGTGCACCAGAAGGTGTCCTCCTCCTTGATATCGAAGATCCACTTCATCGTGGCGTAGACCCCGACGAGATAGCCCCCGGTGGTGTGGACCACCCCCTTCGGCTTCCCCGTCGTCCCCGAGGTATAGAGGATGAAGAGCATATCCTCGCTGTCCATCCACTCCGGCTCGCAGTAGCTCGGGGCATCCTTCATCAGCTCCTCCCACCAGAAGTCCCGGCCTGCTTTCATCGGGATATCCCGGCCGATCCGCTTCGCCACCACGACCTTCTCGATCGAGGGTGAGCTGGCCACGGCCTCATCGGCCCGCTCCTTGAGCGGCTCGACCCTCCCGCCGCGATAGTAGCCGTCGGCGGTGATCAACAACTTCGCTTTCGAGTCCTCGATCCTCTCCTGGAGGGCCTTAGCGCTGAAGGCGGAGAAGACGACCGTATGGGGCGCGCCGATCCTGGCACAGGCGAGCATCGCGATCGGGAGCTCCGGGATCATCGGGAGGTAGATCGCCACCCGGTCGCCCTTCTTGATCCCTAGGCCCTTTAACACATTAGCGAACTTGTTCACCTCGCGATAGAGCTGGAAGTAGGTGAGGGTCTTGGTATCCCCCGGCTCGCCTTCCCAGACGATCGCCGCCTTGTTCTTCCTCGGCCCCTTGATATGCCGGTCGAGGCAGTTGTAGGAGATATTGAGCTTCCCGCCGACGAACCACTTGGCATAGGGCGGCTTCCATTCCAAGACCTTCTTCCAGGGCTTAAACCATTCCAGCTCTTGAGCGAAGCTCGCCCAGAACCCCTCCGGGTCAAGCCTGGCCCTTTCATAGACCTTCGGATCATTCACATTCGCCCGCTGGACGAACTCTGGAGGCGGATCGAAGGTCCGCTCCTCCACCAGCAGGGCCTCAATCTCCTTCATCTCCTCCATGCTTTGATCTCCTTTCGCTGTTATGGTTCGGGCTTTGCTCTACAAGCAGGCCAGAGTGGCCACTGCCATCGGCCAGGGAATTATACCCACTCTAGGCCCTGGCTAAAATGATCTGCGTCAGCTTAAGCCCGGATTTCCCAGGGGCAAAGGCTCGCGGGTATGTATTATTGACATCACTAACGCTCGGTCGGAGGGGACGATGAGAACGGTCGGGCTCCTCGGGATCGGCTCCTATCTCCCGGAGAGGGAGATGACCAACTCTGAGTGGGAGGGCTATTGCGGCGCGGAGGCTGACTGGATCGCCGCACGGACCGGGATCAAAGCACGGCGGATCGCCTCTGAGGAGGAGACGACCGTCGACCTCGCGGTCCGGGCCGCCGAAGCCGCCCTGGCTGAGGGGGGGATCGCCCGCAGTGAGATCACTGAACTGATCCTAGCTACCGACACTCCAGAGGTCTTCGCACCAGATACGGCGGCCTTCGTCCAGCACCGGCTCGGGCTGGGGGCGATCCCGGCCTATGACCTCGCCGGGAGCGGGTGTAATGGCTTCATCCAGGGCCTCGCTATCGCGGCTTCGCGTGTCCGGGACGAGGAGGGGAAGGTCCTGGTCATCGCGGTCGAGCTGATCAGCCGGATCATGGACTGGCAGGACCGGCGGGTCGCGCCCCTCTTCGGGGACGGGGCCGGTGCGGCGATCGTCGGGGGATCAGACCGGTTGGAGATTTTGGCATGCTACAATGCCACCGACGGGAGCGGGGCCGATGCCTTAGGCCTAGAGGTCGGTGGGACCAAGGCACCGGTGACGCCCGAGCGGGTGGCCCGCGGGGAGCATAAGCATGTCGTTCTACAGGGGGAGCGGATCTTCCGTCAGGCGATCAAGCGGATGGTCGAAGCGGGCGAACTCCTCCTCCAGCGGGCCGGCTTGCGGGGCGATGAGATCGCCCTTCTCATCACCGGCCAGGCGAATATCCACATCATCGAGGCGGTGGCAGCCCAGTTCGGCATCCCCCGGGATCGGGTGGCGCTCAACCTCGACCGCTATGGCGATACCGGCTCAGCGGCCTTCCCGATCGCCTTAGACGAGGCCCTCCGTTCGGGAAGGATTAAGCCCGGGGATCATATCCTGCTCGTGGCCTTCGGGATGGGCTTCCACTGGGGCGGGGCCCTCCTCCGCTACTAGACTAGCCCACTGATTGAGCCCCTCTCCCCGAGAGGGTATACTCTCCCCGATGAGGCTCTACAATACCCTCACGCGGCGGGAGGAGGAGTTCGTCCCCCAGGAGGATAAGGTCGTGAGGATGTATGCCTGCGGGCCGACGGTCCATGACCGATTTACGATCGCCAATGCCCGGGCCTTTCTCACCTTCGATCTCCTCCGCCGATACCTAGAGTTCAAGGGGTATAAAGTCATCTACACCCAGAACATCACCGACATCGAGGATAAGATCATCAACAAGGCCAGGGAGCTCGGCCTCCCGGCCCAAAAGGTCGCAGAAGAGTATACCCGCGCCTTCTTCGAGGACCGCGCGCTCCTGGGGCTCGCCCCGCCGACCTATCAGCCCCGAGCTACGGAGATGATCCCTAAGATCATCGAGTTCATCTCCGATCTCATTGCCAAGGGCTATGCCTACGCCGTGGGTGGGGATGTCTACTTCCGTGTCCGGAAGTTCCCGGGGTATGGGAAGCTCTCGGGGAAGGACCTGGAGGAGCTAGAAGTTGGGGCGAGAGTCGAGCCGGACGAGCGAAAAGAAGATCCGCTGGACTTCGCCCTCTGGAAGGCCGCCAAGCCCGGAGAGCCCTCTTGGGATTCACCCTGGGGGAAAGGGAGGCCGGGCTGGCATATCGAGTGCTCGGTGATGGCCCACTCCACTTTAGGAGAGACACTCGACATCCACGGCGGCGGGGCGGACCTGATCTTCCCCCACCATGAGAATGAGATCGCCCAATCGGAGGCAAGGACCGGGAAACCGCTCGCTCGGTTCTGGGTCCACAATGGCTTAGTGATGGTCGGCGGGAAGGAGATGCACAAGTCTTTAGGGAACTTCGAGTATGCCAGGGATGTGGTCGCCCGTTATGGCAAGGAGGCGGTCCGCCTCTTCTTCCTCTCCAGGCACTACCGGAAGCCGGTCAACTTCTCCCATGAGGCCCTGGCGGAGGCCCAAGCCGCGGTCGAGCGGGTCTAC
>JBBIJD010000063.1:0-3538 GCA_037446135.1 Candidatus Fraserbacteria bacterium | reverse complement strand
GCCGCGGAATTGATCCGCGAGCTGGGGAAACCGCTCGGCCTCTTCCAGGAAGAGCCGCAAGCCCGGGCCAAGCTCGCCGGGCTCCAGGAGGAGCTACTAGCGCTGCTCGTCGAGGTCCGGAGCGAGCTTCGGGCTAAAGGCGAATTCGCCCTAGCTGACCGGATTCGTGCCCGGCTGAATGAGCTGGGGATCGAGCTCCGGGATAAAGGAGAAGAGACCCGCTGGCGCCTCAGGCTTCAGGAGAAGGAGCGGTAAGAATGAGCCTCCCGAGATCTCGCTCCTCGCCCGCCCCGCGATCTGCGAGCAGGCGATAGAAATACTGTCCGGCCGGAAGGGCCTTCCCTTGATTATCCTCGCCCCGCCACTGGAGGGCCTCATCGACCACGACCCTTCTTACGACCAGCTTTCCTTCAGGGGAGTAGACCTCGAAGGCCAGCCAGACCGCCCCGTAGACCCGGATCGAGAGGGGCTCACCGGGCTGATAGATCATTGGGAGTCGGCGCGCTGCGTCGCTGAAGATGATCCCGCGGTTGGCGACCAGCCCTTCGAGCCCCGCCCCGAGGGAGACGACCACCTCTCCGGCCTTCCCCAAGGCCGTCTGGAGTTCCGTGATCAGCTCCCCGAGGGCCTGCCCGGAGTTGGAAGAGCCGGAGAGGCTCCCCCAGAGCGTGAGGCCGGCCTCTACCGCCTCCTCGAGGTGTGCGGCTGCTAAGGCGAGCGGCCCGAGCCGGACCCGCTCGAACTCGAGCTGGGAGAGCACGATGAGCTCCGCCTCGATCTCGCGGAGCGCAGCGAGCCCGGCCTCAAGGTTCAGGCCCTCGAGGGCCGGCCCGAGCTTTGCGAGCGAGCCGGCCATCTCGAGGAAGACCTGCCCGACCGCCCGGCCCCCGCGAGCGATCGGCTCCTCCGCGAGCGGGCCGAGTAGGCCCGCCGCGATCCCCAAGAGCTTGTTCCCCGCCTGGCTTAAGGTGAGCCGGGCCTCCTCCAGCCGCTTCAGCCCCTCGGCCAGCGCTGCCGTGAGGTCGGGCCCAATGGCGAAGCTCAGCCCCTCACCGGTAAGGCGGAAGCTCCGCCCGATCGTGAGCATGATCTCGTCAGTGAGGGAATAGATCGCGGCCCGGCGACGGACGGTCACGAGGACCTGAAGGGTGTTATTCCTCTCGTTCGACTCTTGAACCGCGTCCGCAGGGAGGTCGGCCTCGACAGTGATCCGGTGCTCCCCTTCGCTGGCCTCCCATTCGGCCTGGACTTCGATGGTCCTTCCCGCCCGGAGCTGGCGGACCCGTTGGCGGGCGATGGTCAGGTCATCGACCTTGAATCGGACATAGAAGGCCTCGGAGGCATCCCCTTCACCCACATTGGCGATCGTCGCGTTGATCTGGACCGCCTCGCCCGGCTCGGGCTCCTCCGGGGAGAGCCGGATCGCCTTGACCACCAGGTCCGGGTCCGGCTGGGCCGCCTCCTCAGCCGTGGCCGCGAGCGGGGCGAGCACTAAAGCCATAAAGAGCAAGAAGAGCCCGAACCTCCGCATCATCACTGACCTCCCTGGTAGACCCAAAATTCTGGCCCTGGAGAGAGCCTCCACCCAGGGGAGGATAGCAGCTTGGAGAGGAGCGGGTCAAGTGGAGTCGCCCGGAGCTTCACGCCCCGCCAATGCCAAACGGCAGCTCGCCCCATCTCAAAGCCCTTCCATGCCAGCGTGCCCACTTGCGCACATGCTAACAGTATTCAAGCCGCGGGCTTCAAGGGGGATAAGAGCGCAAGGCTGGTGAAAGGTCGAATTGCTAGACCAGACCTCATCTTTTCGGCTTACGCGGAGGTCTGCCACTGCCACGTCTGGCCCGTCCCTTGAGCCACTGTTTAAATGAACGCTGGCTCTCCCCCGAGGGCTTGCCTAAGATCAGGTTCTCCACACTGATGTCCTCATCCAAGTCGGGCCAGTGGATGCCTTCTCCTTCCCCAATCAACCGCCAATGGTTGCGTTCCTCGGGCGTGCCCTGCAAGAGCCGAGGATACCAAGCAAGGGGCACCGAGAGGGTGCGCCCATCTGTGAGATCGACGATCAGGGTATCGTCAGTGATGTTCACTTGCTGTATGGCCACTGGCCGCATTTCAATCGCGGAAGTATTCATTCCACCTCCTTAGTAGATCTTCTCTATGCTCTTCGACCAGCTTCTGAACCCGAGAGAGCTCATCCCTGCTGAAGCCCCGGCTGCGCTGGAGCCTGACAGGTTCCAGCCAGAATTTGGCCGTCTTCTCCTCACACTCTACATGGATATGAGGCGGCTCATCGCGATCCCCAGCATAAAAGAAGAATCTATATGGGCCGAGGCGCAATACCGTTGGCATTCTCTGTTTATTTTAATCTCTTCTCACGCTGGAGTCTAGCCCTCAGCCCTTTCCCCTTGCTGACCGCTGATTGCTATTTCTCACCTCCCCGCGAGGCCACTTGCGCCCCAGAGCCAGATCGTCTCGTCATATTCCCCGGGCTCAAAAACTCTCCTCCTCCTTTATCATCGTCAGGATTATAACTGGCTGGAGCAGGCCTAGCAATCTCGGCCCCTCGCCCCTGCTAGCGGCGATCAGCCCAAGACTTTGCTCTCCAAAGCCTTTCCATGCCTGCGTGCCCACTTGCACATGTGCTATCGCTATTCAAGCCGCGGGCTTCAGGGTATGAGAAGGGGGGAGGCTGGTGGAAGTGTTGGATTGCAAGACCAGACCCCCTGACCTAGGCAGGATCTCCGCCTAGGGGAAGACCTTGAACCAGCTGTCCTCGGCGGCCCGCGATGAAGAAGGTACTAGACTGAGACGGCCGTCGGCTCGGGCACGGGATAGCCCTCGGCCAGCAAAGCCTCGATCATGGCCCGACGCGCTCGGTGTAGATCAGCCAGCGCTTCTTCAGGCGTGGCCCCACTGCCTAACACACCCTCAAATTCTGGATGCGAGGCAATGTAAACGATCGTGCCGTCGTCCTGGCGCTCGGGCTCGATCTCAACCTTCCACGGCAAGCGGCCATAGTAGCCTACATCCTTCTTCATGGATTGCCCCCTTTCGCTTTCTGTCTCTCCAAGAGCTTGCCGATGATCCGCACGGCGGTCGTTACATATCCCTTGGGCAGAGACTTCTTTCGTGCGACGGTGGCCCGCAGATCGGGATAGTCGGGGTGGACGTAGACGCGGTGCGAAGCTCTGGGGCGTGTGATCTCACGGAAGCCGAAGCTACGGTAGAGCTTGTCCAAGTCATCTTCGCCCTACCCGCCGCGAGTGCGCCGCATCCGCTCCAGAAGGCCCACATCGCCGCTGAGCATGAAATTCTACACTTCCTCTACTGGCGATTTTAGGCTAACGTTCTGTTTTCCGCAAGCCAGAGGGATCCCTGCGCTAAGAGATCGTTTGGGAGAGTCGGGGGCGCCCTGCCTCCTGCCGCGCCCCCAGACTCCCCTTCACTAGGGCGCTGGCCTCACCAGGCAAAAGCCACCTCTAGCGCCCCCTCAGATCGCCCACATACCACAAGCTTGATGGTCTTGTCAGAGGAGCAT
>JBBIJD010000062.1:0-9469 GCA_037446135.1 Candidatus Fraserbacteria bacterium | reverse complement strand
GGAGGGGTGCAAGCCCCGAACTGAAGCCCTAGCGAAGGCCGGCCGTAACTATAACTTGACCGTTGTAGTTACGTAAATAAACCCGACTATATGCTGGGAAGTCCGGCGTATCCGGCGGTACTCGCGCCATAGGCGCAGTGACAATCCACCGGTGCGGACAATCAGCAGGAAAGGCCCGGACCGTGTCCTAAGAGGAGGTGGAGCTTATATGCTCAATGTCAAGAAGATCCCTCCTCGAATTGGCTGGTATCTCGCGGGTTTTGCAGATGGCGAAGGGAGCTTCAATGTCGTCTTCAGACCACGCGATGACTACCAGCTCCCTTGGAAGGTCTCTCTCTGCTTCAACATCTCGCAACGAGACAGGGTCATCCTCGCCCTCTTCAAACGCCACTTACAGTGCGGCACGATGAGACAACGCGAGGATGGTGTCTGGTATTATGAAGTCAACAACCTCAACGCGATCCTGGAGAATGTCATCCCCTTCTTCAAGCGCTTCAATTTCCTGTCGGCTAAGAAGAAGAGAGACTTCGCCAAGTTCTGCCAGATCGCGGAGCTGATGGAGCAGGGAGCGCATCTCCATAAAGAGGGGATCGAGAAGATCCTCGAGATCCGTCGTGAGATGAATGATGGCGGCAAGCGCCGCTACAACGAGGCAGAGATCCTGGCACGGTTCAGGGAATCCTCAGAGACCATACGTCGGGCACCCCATGAGGGTGAAGAGATGGTCCGGTCTCCGTAGCGATACGGAGAGTCCGCCTCGGCGGACTGCATTCCTAAAGCATGTGGGAATGTAACAGAAGACAAACGGTCCTAAGGTAGCGAAGTTCCTTGTCGGGTAAGTTCCGACGCGCATGAAAGGCACAACGACTAGGGCGCTGTCTTGACGGGGGGCTCGGTGAAATTGAAACACTGGTGACAATGCCAGTGACCCACAGCAGGACGGAAAGACCCCGTGGAGCTTTACTGGAGCTTGGCATTGAGTCTTGGCATCGGCTGTGCAGGATAGGTGGGAGGCTGTGAACCGATCCCGCTAGGGGTCGGGGAGCCGTCGGTGAGATACCACCCTGCTGATGCTGGGGCTCTAACCTCTCGTCGTTAGCAGCGGCGGAGGGACAGTGCTTAGCGGACAGTTTGACTGGGGCGGTCGCCTCCTAAAGAGTAACGGAGGCGCGCAAAGGTCCCCTCAGCCGGGTTGGAGATCCGGCGTGGAGTGCAAGGGCAGAAGGGGGCTTGACTGTGAGGCTTACAAGCCGAGCAGGCGCGAAAGCGGGCCCTAGTGACCCACCGGCACCGTGTGGAAGGACCGGTGATCATCGGATAAAAGTTACCCCGGGGATAACAGGCTAGTCCCGCCCGAGAGTTCACATCGACGGCGAGGTTCGGCACCTCGATGTCGGCCCTTCCCATCCTGGGGCTGAAGCAGGTCCCAAGGGTTCGGCTGTTCGCCGATTAAAGGGGAACGCGAGCTGGGTTCAGACCGTCGTGAGACAGGTCGGTCCATATCCGCTGTGGGCGCAGGAGACTTGAGGGGTTCTCTCCCTGGTACGAGAGGATCGGGAGAGCCGGACCGCTGGCGTGCCAGCTGTCCCGCCAGGGGCACCGCTGGGTAGCTAAGTCCGGGCTGGATAAGCGCTGAAGGCATCTAAGCACGAAGCCACTCCCAAGATGAGGTCTCCACATCAGGTCCCTCCGAGATAAGGAGGTAGATAGGCCGCAGGTGTAAGCACGGTAACGTGTTCAGCCGAGCGGTACTAATCGACCGAGCGCTTGCTCTCCACACTCTATTCACTCTTCAAGGATCAAAGGGCTTCCAGGCGGCAAGATGGCGGAGGGGAAACACCCGTTCCCATCCCGAACACGGAAGTTAAGCCCTCCTGCGCCGATGGTACTGGCCTCGCGAGGGGCCGGGAGAGTAGGGCGCTGCCTGGATTCTTCTATTTTTGGCCTTTAAGGCCAAAGGTCAGTCTTTATACTTTTTTAATATGGGGCGCGGAGAGAGTTGGTTCTTTGCCTTCACTTGCGCCTTCGTCGCTGCCGGGGGCGCTTCGCTCCTCCTGCCGCTCTTCGCCGCCTCTGCCCTGGGTGGGACGGTCGGCCAGATCGGACTGATGGCAAGTGCGGCCTCGCTCGCTGGGGTCCCTTTCTCCATCCTCTGGGGCCGGCTCTCCGATCGCCTAGGCCGGCGGAAGCCGTTCGTTCTCCTCGCCTTCCTCGGGGCGGGGGGCGCGCTCCTCTTGATGGCCCTGACCCAGCGCATGTGGCAGTTGATCCTGCTCAATGCGCTGATGAACTCCTTCTGGGTGGCCAGCGCCGCGGTCTCCACAATTCTAGCGATCGAGGGGGTCGCGCGCGACCACTGGGAGTCGCAGATCGGGCGGTTCAATCGCTATACCGGGGCCGGGTGGGTGAGTGGGCTGGCTTTAGGGGCGATCTGGAGCCGCTTGGCTGAGAGGCTCCCCGACGATGGGCTCCGGGCCCTCTTCTACCCCCTCGCTGGGCTCGATCTAGTCGCCGCGCTCTTGGTCCTCCGCCTGCTGAGGGAGGGAGGGGGCCGGCTCGAGCAACGCGGCTTCCCCGGGGTAGCCGTGGCGATGGGGAATATGCTGATCGAGCGGTTCCGCTATGCCCCGTTCCACCTATACTATCTGGCGAGACCGGGGCGGCTGCTCGAGCTCTTCCGCGGTGGGAACCGCTTCGGGAGGAAGTTGACACGCTACTATCGCGCGGTAGTCCTCATCTTTATGGGCCTGGCGGCCTTCTTCGTCACTCTACCGATCTTCTTCCGCCAGGCCCTCCAGATGGATAACTTCATCATCTATGCCCTTTGGACGGTCCATAGCGGGACCTCGACCCTCTTCCACAGCCGCGCCGGGCGGCTGGCCGAGCAGTTCGGGAACTGGCGGATCCAGTGGCTCGCCCTTGCTATCCGGATGGCCATCTTCCCCTTAGCCGCCCTCCTCCCGCTCGTTCATCCGACCCTGCGTATCCCGGCGATCGTGCTCCTCTTTCTCTTCACCGGCACGACCTGGGCGATGACCAATGTCACCTCGATCAGCATTACGGCCAAGCTCGCCCCGGAGGAGGCCCGCGGCCAGGCGCTCGGGGTTTACAATGCCCTCATCGGGGCAGGTTGGATCCTCGGCTCGCTCCTCGGGGGGTATATCGCCGACGGGTTCGGATATCTAGCGACCTTCGCTTTCGCCTCTTTCGCCGTCCTGCTCGCCTTGATCTCCCTCCGCCGCCTCCGCCTCCAGGAGGGGGTCGAGCTCCTCCCGCAGGAGCCTTCTTAATAGCCTAGTTAGCCGAGGCGGAGCTGGGGGAGCTTGGTCTCCTCGCGCTTCAGGGCGTGCCAGAGCTGTTGGAGGTAATAGCGCGGGTCCCCTTGGAAGAGCCGTCGCAGGCGGTCCCGGGCGCTGGAGGTGAGGTAGTAGATCGAGCCCGCTTCGTCCCCTGGGGATTCGAAGAGCCTATAGACATAGCCTTTACTGCTGAGGCTGACGATCGCGGCCTGAGCCGCCGGTTGCTGGACCTTGAGGAGCTCCAACAGCCGCCGGAACGAGGTCGCCCCCTCCGCCCAGAGGTAGAAGAGGACCTGGGCCTCGAGCTCCAGCCGACGATCGATCTCCGCGCTCATTGGTCGACTCGATTATCGCCCAAATTCGAGCGAAAGGGAAGTCTGGGGAGCACCGAGCCGAGCTCGGCTCATCCTTGAGCCTGGCCAGCTGGGATCAGCGCTGGCAAGACCTTCCTCAAGAATTGGCCGGTATAGGACCCTGGGGTCGCGGCCACCTCTTCTGGAGGCCCTTCGGCGATGACCCATCCGCCCTCGTCCCCTCCCTCTGGGCCGAGGTCGATCAGCCAGTCAGCGGTCTTGATCACATCGAGGTTGTGCTCGATGACCACCACTGTATTCCCCAAGTCGACCAGCCGGTGGAGGACATTCAAGAGCTTCTTGATGTCGTCCATGTGCAGCCCGGTCGTCGGCTCATCGAGGATGTAGAGTGTCCTCCCGGTCGAGCGCTTCGACAATTCTTCGGCCAGCTTCACCCTTTGGGCCTCTCCGCCTGAAAGTTGCGGGGCTGGCTGGCCGAGCTGGATATAGCCCAGCCCGACATCATAGAGGGTCTGGAGCTTCCTTCGGATCGGGGGAATGTTCTCGAAGAAGCTCAGGGCTTCTTCGACGGTCATCTCCAGAACATCGGCGATCGAGCGGCCCTTATACTTAATCTGTAAGGTCTCACGGTTATAGCGCCGCCCCTTGCAGACCTCGCAGGGGACATAGACATCGGGGAGGAAATGCATCTCGATCTTTATCAGCCCATCGCCGCGACAGGCCTCGCACCTCCCCCCCTTGACATTGAAGCTGAACCGCCCAGGCTTATACCCCCGGATCCTCGCCTCAGGGACTTGGGCGAAGACCTTCCTTATCAGGTCGAAGACGCCGATGTAGGTCGCGGGGTTCGAGCGAGGGGTCCTTCCGATCGGGGATTGGTCGATATCAATGACCTTATCGATCTGCTCCAGCCCGAGGAGCTCATCGTGCTCCCCGGGCCGCTCCGACTTGAGGTGCAATCTTTGGGCCGCGCCGCGATACAAGATCTCCTCAACTAAGGTCGACTTCCCCGAGCCGGAGACACCGGTGACGCAGACGAAGAGGCCGAGAGGGATCTTGACATCGATGTCCTTGAGGTTATGCTCCCTAGCCCCTTTAACGGTGATCCAGCCCTTGGGTGAGCGGCGCTCCCTCGGGATGGGGATTACCTCCTTCCCACTCAGATATCGGCCGGTGATCGAGCGGGGGCAGGCGAGGATGGCCTCGAGCGGGCCGGTGGCGACGATCTCTCCGCCGTGAGCTCCGGCCCCGGGGCCGATGTCCACTATAAAATCAGCGGCCCGGATCGTGGCCTCGTCGTGCTCTACCACGATTACCGTATTCCCCAGATCTCGTAAGCCCTTAAGGGTGCTGAGCAGCTTGCGGATATCCCGTTGGTGGAGGCCGACGGATGGCTCATCGAGGATGTAGAGGACCCCGACGAGCTGGGAGCCGATTTGGGTAGCGAGCCTGATCCTCTGGGCCTCTCCACCGGCGAGGGTCCCCGCCGGGCGGTCCAAAGTGAGGTAATCGAGCCCGACATCGATCATGAACCGGAGGCGGGACTTGATCTCCTTCAGGACCTGGTGAGCGATCAGCTCCTCCCGCTCTGTAAGCTTTAACTCCTCGAGGAACCGGTAGGCCTCCTTCACCGAGAGCTCGGTCACCTCGATGATGTTCTTCCCCCCAACAGTGATCGCTAAGCTCTCCGGGCGGAGCCGCTTCCCAGCGCAAGCGGGGCAGGGTTTCGTGCTCATGTATTGCTTCAGCTCCTCATAGTTGGCCTCCGTCTGCTCCTCATGGAGGTGGCGCTCGAGGCTGTTGACCACCCCGCGGTAGGCTACCTCAAAGAACCTTGTCCGCCCGGCTTCGTTGGTATAGGGGAAGCGGACCGGCTCCCCATCGGTCCCGTAGAGCAAGATCCTCAATTTCTCCTCGGGGAGCTGGCCCAGAGGGAGATAAGGGTCGATCCCATACCTCTGGCAGAGGCCATTGAGCAGGCTATAGAGCCACCTGCTCTGGGAGTTGGCCCAGGGGATGATCCCTCCATCGAAGAGGCTCCTCTTCCGGTCGATCACCAGCTCGGGATCGATCTCCAGCTTCACCCCCAGCCCGCTGCACTCCGGGCAGGCGCCATAAGGGCTATTGAAGGAAAAGAGCTTGGGCTCGATCTTATCGTAGCTCACCCCGCATTGGGGGCAGGCGAGGTGCTCGCTCAGGAAAAGCTCTCCACCACCGATGATCGAGACGATCACATTCCCCTCGGCGAGCTTGAGGGCCGTCTCCACGCTGTCGGCGATCCGATCCCTCAGGCCAGGTCGGACGATGAGCCGATCGACCACCACGGCGATCTCGTGCTTCTTGTATTTGTCGAGCGTGATCTCCTCCTCCAGCTCGCGGAGCTCGCCATCGACTCGGACGCGACTATAGCCCTCGCGCTTCAGCTCGTCGAAGAGGCCTCGGTATTCGCCCTTCCGGCCGCGAACGATCGGCGCGAGGAGCTGGACCTTTGTCCCCTCTCCTAGGCTCAGGACCCGGTCAATGATCTGTTGAGAGGTCTGCGGGGTGATCGGCCGGCCGCACTTGTAGCAGTGGGGCTTCCCGATCCGGGCGAAGAGGAGCCTCAAGTAATCGTAGACCTCGGTGATCGTGGCCACGGTCGAGCGGGGGTTATGGCTCCTCCGCTTCTGGTCGATCGAGATCGCCGGGGAGAGCCCCTCGATGAAGTCCACCTCGGGCTTATCCATCTGGGAGAGGAACTGGCGGGCATAGGCCGAGAGGGATTCGACATACCGGCGCTGGCCCTCGGCGTAGATCGTATCGAAGGCCAAGGAAGATTTGCCCGAACCGGAGACACCAGTGATCACGATCAGTTTATCCCGGGGTAGCTCCAGGTCGATGTCCTTCAGGTTATGCTGCCTCGCACCTCGGATGATGATCTTGTCCATAAAGCCCTTGCTAAATTGTAACAGATGCGCTCTGGCCGGTAAAGGATGCCCGTCGTTATAATGCAGCATCTATGGGGTCGAGGCAGATACAGTTGCAGATCAAGGAGTGCTCCCCTCGTCGGGATGTTCACCTCCGCCTCCCAGATGGGCGGATCCTCTGCGGCCCGCCTGGGACCCCACTCGGAGAGTTCCTGGATCGGGCCAATGATGGGGAACTCCCGGTAGTGGCCGGGCTGGTGGGGAACCAATTGCGTGAGCTGGACTGGCCGGTGGAGCAGGACTGTTTCGCTCGGCCCGTCACCCTAGCGGAGGAGCCGGGCTATCGGCTCTATCAGGCGAGTGCGATCCTCCTCTTGGAGGCGGCGATCTGCGAGCTCTTCCCAAAGGCGAAGCTGGAGGTCGAGCACTCTGTCCCCTTCGGAGGCCTCTTCTGTGAGATCTCGGGCCGGAGGCCCTTCACTCATAAGGAACTAGAGCTGCTAGAACGGAGGATGGAGGAGTTGGCCGAGGCCGATGAGTCGATCAGTCGTGAGACCGTCTCCCTGGAGGAAGCGAGGCGGCTCTTCCGCGAGGCCGGGGAGGGGGACCGGCTCCGGCTCTTCCAAAATTACAGTGCAGACGAGGTCCACCTCCGCCGGCTCGGGCCGGCGGTCATCCCGGCCTATGGCCCGCTCCTCCCCTCGACAGGGAAGATCAGATACTTCGCGCTCTTGCATCATCCCCCGGGGTTCATCCTCCGGCTCCCCCAGCGGCAGAGGCTGGACCTCTCCCCGGTCCAGAAGTATGCCAAGCTGGCCCGGGTCTTCGGGGAATACAGCCGCTGGCTCGACCTTCTGGGGGTCCATGATCTTGGAGGGCTCAATCTGGCCCTCGCGAGCGGGCGCGGCCGGGAGTTGATGCTCGTGGGAGAGGCCCTCCATTCCCAGAGGATCGCTGAGATCGCTGCTGAGATCTGCACCCGCCCCGAGCCGGTAAGGCTGGTCTTGATCGCCGGCCCGACCTCCTCGGGGAAGACGAGCTTCTCGAGGAGACTGGCAGTCCAGCTCTTGGCGAATGGGAGGCGCCCGTTCCCTTTGAGCTTGGATGACTACTTCCTCCCACGGGGGCGCTCACCCCGCGATGCCGCTGGCAAGCCGGACTTCGAGGCCCTCGAGGCCCTGGACCTGGAGCTACTGAACCGGCAACTCCTCGACCTGCTCAAGGGGAGGAGGGTGACCCTCCCGCGTTACAACTTCCTCCTGGGGCGGAGCGAGGCCGGCCCGACCGTCCGGCTCGGGCGGGGCCACATCCTCCTGATCGAGGGGTTGCATGGGCTCAATCCGGCGCTGGTCCCTCAGCTTCCCCAGGAGAAGATCTTTCGGGTCTATGTCTCTGCGGTCGCCCAATTGCGGCTCGACCGGCTGACGAGGATCCCCACGACCGATACGAGGCTGATCCGCCGGCTCGTCCGTGACAGCCGCGAGCGGGGGAGCGATGCCCAGCGGACACTGGAGCAGTGGCCGAGCGTCCGCCACGGCGAGGAGCAGTATGTCTTCCCCTATCAGGAGAATGCCGATGCCATGTTCAATTCCGCCTTGCCCCATGAGCTGGCGGTCCTCAAGCCCCTGGCCGAGCCGCTCCTCCGCCAGGTCGAGCCCGACTCGCCCCGATACCCCGAGGCGAGGCGGCTGCTCCAACTGCTGAGCTGGATCTACCCCTGTGCCCCCGAGCTGGTCCCCGAGGAGTCGGTCCTCCGGGAGTTCATCGGCGGCTCGGTGGTGGCCGACTTCATCCCATCCCGGCCTGGCCCGCTTAATTAATTAAGCCCGCCAGACCTCAGGATTGACCAGGTTCGGTGGCCTTTGGCCCGCGAGGGCGGCGATGACATTCTCGGCGGCCATGATCGCCATCTTCACCCGGGTCTCCCGCCCCGCGCTCCCGATGTGTGGGGTCAGGACGACATTGGCCAGCTCGAGCAGTTCGGGATGGACCTCTGGCTCGTGCTCGAAGACATCGAGGGCGGCACCGGCGAGCCGCCCGGCCTTGAGGGCCTCGACTAGAGCCGCCTCATCGACGATCGGCCCGCGGGCGACATTGATGAGGAAGGCAGTGGGCTTCATCAGGCCGAGCTCCTTCTTCCCGAGGAGGTGGCGCGTCTGGGGCGTGAGCGGGAGATGGAGAGAGACGAAGTCACTCCGCTGGAGAAGCTCCTCAAGACTGATGAATTGTGCTTCCAGCTCCCGTTCCAGCTCAGGCCGCCGGACAGGATCGGAATAGAGGACCTCCATCCCGAACCCCCGGGCCCGACGGGCCACCGCCTGGCCGATCCGCCCGAGGCCGACGATCCCCAAAGTCTTGTGGTGGACCTCGGCCCCGAGCAAGAGGTCCAGCTCCCAGCCGTGGAAGCCCCCTTCCCGGACGAGCTTGTCCCCTTCGACGATCCTTCTCGCTAAAGCTAGGATCAGCCCGAAGGTCAGATCGGCCGTGGCCTCGGTCAGGACTTCAGGAGTGTTCGTCACCATGACCCCCAGCTCGCTCGCGGCCTGGAGGTCGATGTTATCGTATCCGACGGCCACATTGGCCACGACCTTCAGGGCCTTCCCCGCTTCCAAGACCTCTCGGTCGATCCGGTCGCTCAAGAGGCAGATCAGTCCAGCGACCTCAGCCTCGCGGACCTTAGCGAGCAGCTCAGCCTTCCTGAGCGGGGGACCGGCGTTCATCTCATAGGCTAGGCCATGCTCTTCGAGTAGCGCCAAGGCCTCGGGGAAGATCTTCCTAGTGATAAAGATCTGCCTCATCTCCTGACCCTCCTTCCCGAGCACCGGCCGAGGCCGAGCCCGAGGCCCAAGCCCAGCAGTCGGCCCACCCTGGCCGCGGCCGCCTCGAGGAGTTCGCCCGCCCGGCTCAGCGCCTCCTCTGCCGTCAGCGGGCCCGGCACAATCGGGACCAG
>JBBIJD010000061.1:7916-9485 GCA_037446135.1 Candidatus Fraserbacteria bacterium | reverse complement strand
AACTGGAAGATGCACAAGCTGGTCGCCGAGGCTCGGGACTATGTCCGGAAGTTCCGGCCGCTCGTCGAAGGCACGGGGCTCGATGGAGTCGAGATCGTCCTCGCACCGCCGTTCACGGCCCTGGCCCCGCTGGGGGAGGAGCTCAAGGGCTCTCGGATCAAGCTCGCGGCCCAAGATGCCTGGCATGAGGCCCAGGGGGCCTATACAGGCGAGATCTCAGCCCTGATGCTGAGGGAATTAGGCTGCCGCTATGTGATCCTCGGCCACTCCGAGCGGCGAGAGCATTGCAAGGAGGACGATGAGCTGATTAATCTCAAGCTAAAGGGGGCCTTCGCTTATGACCTTATCCCGATCCTGTGTGTCGGGGAGAAGTTGGAAGAGCGACGGGCCAGGAAGACTGAGGCCATCCTGGAAAGCCAGCTCAAGGCCGATCTGGCCGGGCTGGCGAAAGGGGATGTCGCCCGGCTAGTGATCGCTTATGAGCCGGTCTGGGCGATCGGGACTGGTGAGACGGCCTCGCCCGAGGATGCCAATGAGGGGGCCAAGTTCATCCGGACACTGGTGGCCAGCCTCTACGATGAGGCCACAGCCCAGTCCGTCCGGGTCCAATACGGCGGGAGCGTCAGGCCGGAGAACATCGCTGAGCTGATGGCCCAAGAGGAGATAGATGGGGCGCTCGTCGGGGGGGCCTCGCTCGACCCGGTGGCCTTCGCCGAGATCGTGAACCGGGGAGTGAGAGCGAAGGTTAAGGATTAAGATGGGGAAGATCTTGACCTTGGTAGCCGTTGCTGGCCTGGTGCTGATCTTAACCCTTATTATCCCATCAGGGCCGGGGCTCGAGCTGAGGTTCATCGGGGCTTATACGATCCCCACTGGCGAATGGTCCTTCGGGACGATGCCGGTCGGGGGGCTCTCCGGGCTCGCTTATGATCAAGCTAAAGACCTTTACTATGCCGTGAGCGACGATCGTGGCGAGACCGGCACCCCCGGAAGGGTCTATACCCTGAAGATCGCTTTGAACTCACGCGGGATCCGCGCGGTTCAGGTCTGCTGCATCACCTTTCTGGATAGCGACGGGACTAGCTCGGGCATCCAACCTTACCCGGCAAAGGCCATCGATGCCGAGGAGGTGGTCCTGACCCCGCAGGGGACGCTCATCATCGCCTCGGAGCGGGACCAGGAGGACCGCCCTTGGCTCCGGGAGTTCGCGCTCGATGGGGCCCTGCTGAGGGAGATCCCCCTCCCAGAGGAGTTCCGGCCCGCTGAAGGGAAGGGCGTCCGCCGGAACCTGGCCATTGAAGGGCTGGCCCTCAGCCCCGATGGGAAGAGCCTCTTCGCCGTCAATGAGCAGGCCCTGGCTCAGGACGGCCCGCTGGCGACTGTCGAGCGGGGGACCATCGTGCGGATCGTCCAATACGACTTGAGCAACGAGGCTCCGAAAGTCGTGGCCGAATATCCCTACCTCACCGAGCCGATCTTCGCCCCGCCGAGGGACGGCTATGCTGACAACGGCGTCTCGGCGATCCTCTATGTGAAACACCTCTTCCCGCGGTATGACCTCTTTGTGCT
>JBBIJD010000061.1:0-7816 GCA_037446135.1 Candidatus Fraserbacteria bacterium | reverse complement strand
CCCTGATCCTGGCGAGCGATAACAACTTCAATCCCGAGCAGGTGAACCTCTTCCTGGCCCTCGAGCTCGTGCCCTAACTATATCAGTCAGTGTAATAGACCTTCCCCTGGAGACGATATCCCCCGTCCTGGGCCTTAGTGTAGACGGCTTCAAGGCAGGCGGCCTTCTCTTCACTCGCGCTTGTCTGGACGAGCAGAGTGAACTCCGGCCCGACCGGGGCCGCCACCTTTGCTTCCTTCCCCTCCGCGACGAGATTCAAATAGAGGTAGTTCGGGGCGGTCACTAGAGCCAAGAGCGCCTTGCCGAGGGAGGTCACAGCCAGGCTCCCCAGGCCGGCCTCCTTCACTACAAATGCGCCGGCTAGCTCGATGACCGTCCCGCCCGAGCCGACGGGGAGGTCCACCTCCTGCTGCAGGGGGAGTTTCTCGCAGTCGAGCGAGAGGCTGAATCCGAAGAATGAGCCCGGAACTGTGAGGGGCGCGGCCGGCCGAGGGAAGACGATGAGCTGGAAGAGTAGATCCATTACGGCCGTCGGTGGGAGGAAGAGCGTGGCCGGGGCCAGGATGAAGGCCGCCAGCTCGCCCGTCTTTTGCCCGGCGAGGACGATGACCGTGGGAGTCCCATAGACCACGATGCCATAACTCCCGGAGAAGGCCCGCCCCCGCAGGAGGGCCCCCTCAGGGACGGAGACCGTCCCGTAGATGAGATGGGTAACCTGCCCCAGCGCCAGTGCCGGCAAGTTGAGGGCCTCCTTAAAGATTATCCCGACCAGGCCGGTCGAGGAGCGGACCTCCCCGATTGGGACGCCCTTATCGAACTCCGCGGCCAGCCCCGCCCCGGGCGTAAGGCCGGTCCGCTCCTTGAACTCCTGTTCCCGCTCGGCAAAGCCCGCCTCACCAGGGAAGAGGACCGTCACACCTCCGGCGAGGGGACTCCCCTGGGAGGAGGCCCCAATTGAGAGGCCCCCGACCGTGACCGCGAGAGCCAAGATGACCGTCGCTATGGCCAAGCTCTTCTTCATCGCTCTCACCTCGTCGGATTCTACCATAACGGCTGGCAAAGGGGAAGTGGCCCACGATCGATTCCTCAAACCAAATCGGGCTAAGGGCGACCCCTGGGGAGTTCGACTTCCCCTGATCCGAGGTTTGGGCTATAATCGAGCGATTGGAGGGAGGTGAAGATGATATGTCGAACCTGCGGCTGCACGCCGCCTAAGAAGTCGCGTAAGGAGCTGGAGGAGGAGATCTGCGAGGAGTGCGGGAAGCCCTTGGAGGAATGCGAGTGCGGGGAGGAGGAAGAGGAGGGCTAATCTTTCTAGCTAGAGTGAGGCTGTAGGCTAGCGGGGACGAGAGGCGCGCCTCTAAAGGTCCTGCTAGCCTTTTTCTTGCTCGATAGAGCAGAGCGCATGAAGCCCCGAGGGGTGAAGAGCCGGTCAGGCCCGGGCCTTGGACTTGATCAGCTTAATCCCCTCTTCCAAGGCCTGGGTGAGTCGCTCGGCTTGCGGGCCACCCCCCTGGGCGAATCGCGGCGAGCCGCCGCCGTTTCCGCCGACTAGCTTGCTGACATGCTTGATGAGCTCCCCAGCATGGAATCGGTTAGTCAAGGAATCGCTCACCTTGCAGACGAGGACCGCCCGGCCACCGGCCTTGCTCCCCAAGAGCACCACCCCTGGAGTGAGCCTCTCCTCCAAGAGGTCGGCCAATTGCTTGAGCCCTTCGACCCCCAAGAGGCGCGCCTCCTCGACCTGGACTGCGACCAGCTTAGCCCCATCGAGGCCCTCGGCCCGTTGGAGGAGCTCATCCCGCTGATAGGAGAGGAGTCGGGCCTTTAAGGCTGAGAGCTCCTCCTCTAATCGGCCTTGCTCCCCGAGGAGGGCCTCCAGCTTCGGCAAGAACTCCTTCTCCGAGGTCTTGAGCAGCGCTGCCGCTTGCCTGATCACCGCGCCTTGCTCGTTGATCAGCCTGAGGGCCTCTGTCCCGGCCACGGCCCGGATCCGGCGGACTCCGGCGGCGATCCCCTCCTCGGAGATGAGCTTGACCAGCCCGATCTCACCGGTCCTCGCCACATGGGTCCCGCCGCAAAGCTCCCTGGAGAAGGGTCCCTCAGGGCTGCCGATGGTCACCATCCGAACCTTTTCTTTCCCTTGATAGTCCTCAGCGAAGAGGGCCATCGCCCCCTTGGCCTTGGCCTCTTCTAGGGTTTCGTAAGTGATACTGACCGGGAGATCCTCGAGGACGGCCTCATTTATCAGCCGTTCGACCTCTGCCAATTCTTCAGGAGCGAGCGGCGCAAGGTGAGTGAAGTCGAACCTCAACTCCTCCGGGGCGACGAGCGAGCCGGCTTGAATCCCTTGCTTATACCCCAGGACCCTCCGGAGCGAGGCATGGAGGAGGTGCGTGGCCGTATGGTGGCGCATGATCTTCTTCCGGCGGGCGACATCGACCTGGAGGCGGCAGTGATCACCGCGATGGAATTCCCCCTCTAGGATCTTGGCCTTATGTAAGGCCACGCCGGCTCCATACCTTTCAACATCCAGGACCTTTGCCCGACCCATTCGGCTCAGGTTGGTAATGAGGCCCTGATCCCCCACTTGGCCTCCCCCTTCGGCATAAAAGGGCGACCTCTTGAAGAGGAGGTAGCCTTCAGCCCCTTCGCCGAGGGACCGGACCTCGGTCAGCTTTGAATCCGCCAGGACCACCAGCTTGAAGAGCTCTTCTTCTGAGGCGAGGAGGCGCGCCTCCTCGTCCTCATACCCGGGTCTGTAACCCAAGAAAGTCGTCTCGAAAGATGGCATTTCACTTATAACCTCGTTCACGACCCTCGCGAAGCCCCCGACCGTTACTTTCCTGGCAGACCGCTCCTTCTGCCGCTCCATCTCGAGCTGGAAGCCCCTACGGTCAACGGTCATCCCTTCTTCTTTGGCGATATCCTCGATAATTTCTATGTGTAAACCTCGTTCGTCATGATAGCGGAAGGCTAAGGCCCCAGGGATTATTGCCTCTCCTTCTACCTTCAACTTAGCTATATCCTCATATAGATCAGGCACAACCTCCTCCCATACCCGCGCGAACCGCTCCTCCTCCTGCCGGATCGCCTTGAGGATGAAATCGCGGCGCTCGACCAGCTCGGCGTAATGGTCCCCCATCAGCTCGATCACGGCCTGCGCCAGCTCGCCGAGGAAGGGCTCGGTGAAGCCCAGCTTCTTCCCGAAGCGGATGGCCCGCCGGATGATCATCCGCAGGATGTAGCTCCGGCCCTCATTCCCCGGGAGGACCCCATCGGCCAAGAGGAAGGCGATGGCCCGCGAATGGTCGGCCAGGACGCGGTAGGCGACGAGCGCTTCGCGCCTTTCAGTCTCATCGTGCCCGAGGAGGCCCTGGAGACGGGCCATGATCGGCCTGAATACATCAGTATCGTAATCCGTCCCCACGCCCTGGAGGAGTGCCACCAGTCGCTCGAACCCCATCCCGGTGTCCACACCGGGCTTGGGCAGCGGTGTCCGCGAGCCATCAGGATGTTGCTCATATTGCATGAAGACCAAGTTCCAGACCTCCCACCAGCGGTCGCAGTCATTGTCTAGAGCCGGGGAACAATCGGCTTGGCCGCAGGTGCAGTGCTCTCTTCCGCGGTCCCATACTAACTCGGTGTTGGGGCCACAGGGGCCGACATCCCCCATCATCCAGAAGTTCGTCTTCTCCTCGAGGCGATGGACCTTCTCCGCCGGGGCCCCGGCCACCTCTTGCCAGAGACGGAAGCTCTCCTCATCCTCCTTGTAGACCGTGAAGTGGAACCGCTCCTTCGGCATCCCCAGGACCTCGGTGAGGAACTCCCAGGCGTAGGCGATGGCCTCCTCCTTGAAGTAATCCCCGAAGGAGAAGTTCCCCAGCATCTCGAAGAAGGTATGGTGGCGCGGGCTGGGGCCGACCTGCTCGAGGTCGTTATGCTTCCCTGAGACACGGAGGCACTTCTGGACCGAAGCGGCTTTTGTGTAGGGCCGCCTCTCTAGCCCGAGGAAGAGGTTCTTGAACTGGACCATCCCGGCGTTGGTGAAGAGGAGGGTCGGATCCCCCTCGGGGACGAGGGGCGAGGAGGGGACGATCCGGTGGCCCCTCTCGCGAAAGTATCCCAGGAAGAGCTTGCGGACCTCGGAGCTCGGGAGTGATCTCATCTTGGAGACTCGCCTCAGCTTGTTATTCTAGTGCCCTGAGGGAAGGGCTTCAAGCCCGGTCAAGTCAAGCCAAGCTAGGGCCATGGGGAAGGAGTTGCCAGCCCCGGAGGGGGATGGTATAATGCCCTATCGGGCCCGATATATCGGGCTCGATAACTATGATCGTCCAGCAGATGAAGCAGGGCTTCCTGAAGTTCTACCTCCTCAAGCTCTTGAGCGAGAGCCCCGCGGGCCTCTCCGGCTATGAGCTGATGAAGCGGATCGAGGAGGAGACCGGCTTCTGGAGGCCCTCACCCGGCTCAATTTACCCACTCCTCGCCGCCCTGGAGGAGCGAGAGCTGGTCCGCCATCGGCCCGATGGGGATAAGAAGATTTACTCCCTCACGGCGAAGGGGGAGGAGGCCCTCGCTAAGGCCCAAGAGGCCCGGGCCGAGGCCCTCGAGGGGCTGAGGCGGTCGATCCAGCTCCTGGCCGGGATCTTCGGCGAGGACCTGGCCGAAGGGCTCACTGAGCCGCTGGGGGCCGGCCGGCTCGGTGCGACGGCGGCCCCTCCGGCTCTGCGGGAGCGGCTTGCCCGGCTCCGGGCCCTCATCCGGAGGATCCTCTCCAAAGAGCTTAGGGATGAGGAGATCAAGGGGATCGAGCAGGTTCTAGATGAGGCGATCGGGGAGTTGAGAGCCTATGCCAAGCCCGAGTCCGAGTGCGATTGAGGTCTACAACCTCACCAAGGTCTATCGTGGCGGCGTCCTCGCCGTGGACGATATCTCTTTCACCGTCGAGCGAGGTGAGATCTTCGGCTTCCTCGGCCCGAACGGTGCGGGGAAGTCCACGACGATCAAGGTCCTGATCGGGCTCCTCAAGCCGACCAAGGGGAGGCTGTTGATCAATGGGATCGACATCACCAAGCATCCGGGCGAGATCAAGCGGGCCACCGGCTATGCCGCCCAAGAGACGGCGATTGACGACCGCCTCACCTGCATGGAGAACATCTACCTCCAAGGCCGATTCTACCACCTGAGCAAGCGCACGATCCTCGAGCGCTCGGCCGAGGTCCTGAAGATGTTCGACCTCTACGACCGGCGGAACGACCTCACGGCCACCTTCTCCGGAGGGATGCTCAAGCGGCTCGATATTGCTGAGTCGCTGATCCATCGGCCGCGGATCCTCTTCCTCGATGAGCCGACCCTCGGCTTAGATGTCCAGACGAGGAAGGTCATCTGGGAATACATCAAGCGGCTCCGGGAGGAACAAGGGATGACGATCTTCCTCACCACCCATTACATGGAGGAAGCCGACGCCCTCTGCGATCGCGTGGCGATCATCGATCGGGGGAAGATCAAGGCCCTGGATAAGCCGGAGGCACTGAAGGCCCAGATCGGCGGGGAGATCGTGATCGCCCGGTTCTCATCAATGGACGGGCGGATCCCTCAGGCCCTCGAGGCCATCCGTGCTCTCCCACAGGTCCGGGGGATCGAGCCCAAGCGAGATGGGGCCTACTGGATCATCGTGAGCCAGGATGGGGATAAGCTCATCCCGGAGATCTTCTCTCGCTGCAGTCAGGCCGGGGTCTCGCTCGAGTCGATCAGCCTGAAGAAGCCCTCACTGGATGATGTCTACCTCCACTTCACCGGGCGGGAGATCCGCGCGGAGGAGGGCGGCGCTGAGGCCCATATCAAGGCCCGGATCAGGATGGGCAGGATCAGGAGGGGCTGAGATGGTCTATTTGCTCTCGGACACCTGGTTCGTGGCCTGGCGGGAGTTGATCAAGTTCTTCCGGACCAGGGTCCGGCTCGTGGTGACCCTGATCCAACCGGTCGTCTGGCTGGCCTTCATGGGGAACACGATGCGGGGGCTCACGAGCAATCCCGTCACGGCCCGAGCCCTGGGGACCGAGAACTACCTGGCCTTCATGACCCCTGGGATCATCTTGATGACCACCCTCTTCGGGGGCGTCTTCGGCGGGGTCTCGATCGTCTGGGACCGCCGGATCGGCTACCTGGAGAAGCTCCTGGCCGCCCCGATCAGCCGGGGGGCGATCCCCTTCGGGAAGATGCTGGCCGCGATGATCCAGGGGGCGATCCAGGTGGTCGCGATCATCATTATCGCCAGCCTACTGGGAGTGAGCTTCAAGACTGGCCCGGCGGGGATCGTCCTCATCGTCCTGATCGCGATGCTCTTCAGCACGATCCTGAGCGGGCTCTCGCTCGCCCTCTCCGCCTCGATCAAGACGATGGAGACATTGATGGCGATCGTGAACTTCGTGACCCTTCCACTGATGTTCACCAGCAATGCCCTCTTCCCCGTCGCGGCGATGCCGTCCTGGCTGGCCGCGATCGCTAGGGTCAACCCGGTCAGCTACGCCGTCGGGCCGATCCGGACCCTCACCCTCACCGGCTGGGATTGGGGGAGCATCCTCCCCGGCTTGGGGGTGATCCTCGGACTGGCCACCCTGGCCTCGCTCATCGCACAATATGTCTTCCAGCGCGCCACGACTGAATAAGACGGGTAACCGAACCGGGCGCGAGTTGCTCCCCCGCCGCGGGGATTACGATAATGCTCCTGGAAGAAGGAGGTCGGACGGATGGAAGAGCGATCGAAGAGGTTCCTGAAGCGCTACATGGAGACGATCAGCCCGGCCGGCTTCGAGGCCGAAGCCTCCAGGGTCTGGCGGGAGGAGGCTTCCAGCTTTGCAGTCCGGACCTGGACCGATCTCCATGGGAACAGCTTCGCCCTCGTCAATGAGGGCGGCTCACCGAGGGTGATGCTCGCCGGCCATACGGACGAGATCGGCCTGATGGTCAGCTACATCGACGAGCAAGGCTTCTTGTATTTCCGCGGGATCGGCGGCTGGGACCCCCAAATTCTGCCGGGCCAGCGGGTCTGGATCAAGACGAGAGCCGGTAGGCTCACCGGGGTGATCGGGCGGAAGCCGATCCACCTCCTGGAAGAGGAGGAGCGGAAGAAGGTCGTGAAGCTCGAGGACCTGTGGATCGACATCGGGGCCAAGGATAAGAAGGAGGCCGAGGAGCTAGTGAGCGTCGGGGACCCCGTGGTCTTAGCCTACAACTTCGAGGAGCTCCAGAACGGCCTGGCCGTCGCCCGGGGATTCGATGACAAGTGCGGGGCCTTCGTGGTCCTCGAGGCCGCAAGGCTGCTCGCGAAGCTGAACCCTAAGGCCGAGGTCTACGCCGTGGCCACGGTCCAGGAGGAGGTCGGCCTCCGCGGGGCGCGCACCTCGGCCTTCGGGATCGACCCGAAGGTCGGGCTCGCCGTCGATGTCGGATTCGCCAGCGATACCCCGGGGATGGAGGCCGAGCGGAAGAAGGTCGGGGACCTCAAGGTCGGGAAGGGGCCGATCATCACCCGCGGGCCGAACATCAATGAGAAGGTCTTCGAGCTCTTGGTAGAGACGGCCAAGGAGAAGGGGATCCCCTACCAGCTCGAGGGCTATCCTGCCGGGACCGGGACCGATGCCAATGCGATCCAGCTCACTCGGGCCGGGGTGGCCACCGGGCTTATCTCCGTCCCCAACCGCTATATGCACTCACCCTGTGAGGTGGTAAGCCTCGAGGACTTGGAGAACGCCGCCAAGCTCCTGGCCTATACGGTCGAGCGGATCGACGACTCCAACGACTTCGTCCCGTTCTA